>DATISA010000025.1:0-2263 GCA_035469245.1 Gemmatimonadaceae bacterium | reverse complement strand
CCAGTGTGGAGCGACGAGTTCGACGGCCCCGCCGGCCGCGGCGTCGACGGCGCCAAGTGGCAAGCCGACAGCACAGACGGCTGCCAGCAAGGCAACTGCGGTTGGGGGAATCAGGAGAAGGAATACTATTCGACTGCCGCTGAGAACGTCGCGCTCGACGGCAGTGGGCATCTAATGATCGCCGCGCGCCCCGCGCGACCGGGCCTCCGCTGCTACTACGGCCCTTGCCGTTACACGTCCGGCAAGATCACGACGCGGGGCAAATTCGACACGTCGCATGGTCGGGTGGAAGCCCGCATCAAGCTCCCCGCGGGTCAGGGTCTGTGGCCCGCGTTCTGGATCCTTGGTGCGGACATTCTGACGACCGGATGGCCGGCGTGCGGTGAGCTGGACATCATGGAGAGTCACGGAAGCCGGCCGTCCACGACCAGCTCGGCGATCCATGGCCCTGGCTACTTCGGGCAGACGCCGTTCGTGCACTCTCGAACGCTCCCGCATGGGAGCTACGCCGACGACTTTCACATCTTTGCGGTGGAGTGGGATTCCTTGCGCGTGCAGTTCTTCGTCGACGATTTCCTGCACTACACGGTCGAGCGTCGCGCGGTGGAGCGATTCGGCAAATGGGTCTTCGACAAGCAATTCTTCGTGATCTTGAACCTCGCCGTTGGCGGCACGTTCGACGGTGACCCGAGATCCGATTCCGTGTTGCCCGCCACGATGGTCGTCGACTACGTGCGCGTGTATCGAGCGGCCGCGCGCTGACCAATGAGCCAACTCCGCGCCGCCACAACTGCCGACGTTCCGGAGCTGCAACGCCTCATCGCGCGTTCCGTGCGTGGGCTCAGCGTCGGGATGTACTCGCCGGCGCAAACCGAAGCCGCCCTCGTCCACGTGTTCGGCGTCGACACGCAGCTGGTGGCCGACGAGACCTATTACGTGATCGAGGAGGACTCGGGCATCGTCGCCGCCGGCGGGTGGAGCGCTCGACGTACGATGTATGGTGGTGACCAGGCGAAACACGAGGTCGATTCGCTGCTCGACCCCGCGACCGAACCGGCGCGCATCCGCGCCTTCTTCGTGCATCCGGACTGGACACGTCGCGGATTGGCGCGCCGACTCTTCACGGCGTGCGAATCCGCGGCCCGGGCGCGCGGCTTTCACGCCTTCGAGCTCGTCTCGACCTTGCCGGGCGAGCCGCTCTATCGCGCGCTCGGCTTCGCTCCGATCGAGCCGATCCCCGTTCCGCTGCCCGGCGAGCTGGTCCTGCCCTGCCTCCGCATGCGCCTGGAACTCGATGACGTGAGCTGAGGCCTCACCTCAGCCTTTGAGCATCCTCGCATTCTCGTCCCACGTCACGATCGCTTTCCGGAAATACGACTCGTTGGCCATGTGGCAAGCGAGCGCCGCGTTATGGCCGAACTGCGCGTCTTCCGTGACCGGCTTTCTCGTCCGCACCGCGTCGAAGAATGTCGCCAGGTGCGGCTTGATGTCATCGTAGTCCGGTCCGTGAATGGTGACCGTCTCGGGGAGCGGCATCTTCGCGATGATGGGATCGTTCTCCTTGTGCCAGTCGCTGAAGTACTTGTCGCGCATCGCGCGCGGAAAACCGTACGCGTAGTAGCTCGGCGACATGTCGATCCCCGGCTGCGGCGCGAGGGTGATGCTCGACCCGGTGACCGTCAGGATGCCCTTCGATCCCTGGAAGCTGTAGGTCTCGGGCATCGCGGTGCCGAGGTTGAGGCGCATGTGTACGGGAAGATCGCCGTAGTAGTACGAGACCGCGTGCACGTCCGGCATGTCGCGTCCATCCTTCCAGCGGCGGATGCCGCCGACGGCAAAAGCCTGCGCCGGCGGCCGGTTCATGTTCGTCATGTACATCATGCCGCTCACGAGGTGCACGAGCAGATCGCCTGCGACGCCAGTCCCGTATTCCTTCCAGCAGCGCCAACGCGCGAAGATCTTGGGATCGAACGCGCGCTTGGGCACACGGCCCTGCCACGTATCCCAATCGAGGTTTTGTGGCGACAGGTCCAGCGGCGGCGGATACTCCCACGCGCCTGTCGGATCGTTTCTGCCGAGCCAACCTTCGACGATCATCAGGTCGCCGATCGCACCCTGCGCGATCATGTCGCGCGCCTTGGCGCAGATCTGCGAGCTCACGCGCTGCGAGCCGATCTGCACGATCCTGCCGCTCTTCTTCGCCGCGTCGAGCATGGCGACGCCGTCCTCGGCGCTGTGCGACATCGGCTTCTCGCAGTAGATG
>DATISA010000024.1:0-2846 GCA_035469245.1 Gemmatimonadaceae bacterium | reverse complement strand
ATCGCGCCGACGCGAACGAGACGCGCAGATCGGCCCCCGAGTCGATGTAGACACGCTGGCGGCCAAACTCGTCGCCGCCACGAGCCGCGGTCCGGTCGAAGTTCAGCCTGACCATCTTTGCCGGCAGTAGCTCGCGCGCGGCGATCGTCGCGAGCAGTCCGGCGCGCGCCTGCTGCAGCAGCCCGTACGCTCGTTCGTCGCTCGCGTCCTTTGCGCATTGCGCCGAGCGCGTCACTCGGACCGGCTCGAGCATCGTCGGCAGCCGGTTCATCGTGACGTCGATCTCGATCGAGTCGGCGACGTGCCGGTCGAGCGCGAGCTCGCGCGGTCGGTATCCGATGCGCACGACGCGGAGGTTACTGGCATTGCGCGCCGAGACTTTGTACTGGCCGTTCTGACCGGAAACGGCGCGGCCGACGACCGTGTCGGAGGGACTGAAGACAGTCACTACGGCACCGGCGATCGGCTGCCGTGAGTCACCGTCGCGCACGTAGCCCTGGATGGTTTGTGCGCGCGCGGAGATGCTCCCGCACGACATGAGCGCGACAGCTGTGTAGCGTACTCTCACTTCCCTAAGTGGTCGCGGAGCCAGCCGCGAGATCCGCCGCCGACGTACCCCCGCGCTCCCAACGTTCGCGGACAACGTCGAGCAAACGCTGAAATCGAGGATGTGTGCGCAGTGGGGCAATCTGCACCCAGCCGCGTGCGAGATATGGATAATGGGCGAATCCCCCGTCGACCAGGTTCTGCAGCAGGTCGATGGCAGCGCCCGAGTTACCGAGAATCGTCTCGATGACCGCCAGGAAGCGCGAGAACATCTCGCTATGGCGCGAGAACGAGCGCAGCTCGTTGCTGATCGCCGCCAGGCCGGCCTCTCGGTCCCCACGAAGCGCGTGAGCGAATGCGCCGCCGACCTGGCCAAACATGGTTGACGGAAAGCGCCTCGCCAACTCGTCGGCCCGCTCGAGTGCGTTCGCTGGTTCGCCTGCCTCGGCGAGCGTCCAGGCGAGGAAGCAATGCGCGGCCGGATTCGCCGGATCCATCTCGAGAAAGCGCTTATAGTAGGGTATCGCCAACGATGGTCGACCGGCCATCACCTCGCAGAATCCCGGCATGCATTGAAACAGCGGCGTGAGCGGGTCGAGCCTCACGGCGGCATTGGCCAACTCGCGCGCCCGCTCATCCATTCCGGCCATGAGGTATGCGTAGCAGAGGACCGGTGGCACATCGGAGTTGTTGGGCTCGAGCTCGCGGGCCCGGACGAGCGATTGAATCGCCTCTCGAATCTCCCCGCGCTTGAAATGCAGCGAGCCCCGCAGTGAATGGAGCTCGAACGAATCCGGGTCGAGTGCGGCGAGTCGCGACGCGCACACCCCGGCCGCTTCGAGATGCGGCGCCGGATCGACCTGTCCCGTCTCCAGGTAATGCAAATGAACGACGCCAAGTGCCGACAGAAGACGTGCGTTCTCTCCAATCAGCCGCTGTGCGTCCCTGATCAAGTGCTCGGCACGATCGAGCGACTCGAGCGTGAACATCCACATCGCCTGCCGCGCCTGGAGGAAGTACTCGTACGCTCTGACGTCGCTGATCGGCCGCGCGCGGAGTCGCTCGTCTTCCCGCGGATTCAATGTCAGGCGAAGCGCATTGACGATGGTCCGTGAGACGCGCTCCTGCATCGCGAAGACATCCTCGACCGTGCCACCGAGCTTCTCCGCCCACAACGTCGATCCGTCATCGGAATCGATGAGCCGGGCCGTGAGACGGAGCGAGGACCCGGCGCGTCGGACGCTTCCATCGAGCACATAGCGCACGCCGAGCTCGCGCGCGACGGCGAGCGGATCCTTGCCGGTGCCCTTGAATCGCATCATCGAGGCGCGCGCGATCACATGCAACGCGCGGATTGGCGAGAGATCGGTGATGATCTCGTCGGTGAGACCGTCGGCGAAATACTCGTCAGCCGGATCGGGGCTGAGGTTGGCGAACGGAAGGACGGCGATCGACGGCTTCGCCGTCGCGCGCGTGCTCCCGCTTCCGTCGCCGGGAGTGGGTCCGCTTTCGAGCGCGCCCAACACCTCGAGCGCCGACTGCGGGCGTCGGTCGGGATCCTTCTCGAGGCATTGCATCACGAGCGCGGCCAGTGCGGGCGGCGTGTCGGGCCGACGTTCGCCGATCGGCCTCGGGCGCTCGACGACGTGGGCCGCGAGCGTTGCCTGCGGCGTTCGTCCCGCAAATGGCGGGACACCGGCGAGCAGCTCGTAACCGACCACGCCGAGTGCATAGAGGTCGGCGCGATGATCGACGCGCGGGTCGCCGCTCGCCTGCTCCGGCGCTACGTACGCGGGCGTTCCGACGGCGAGTCCAGTCTGCGTGAGCGCTCCGTTCGTCGTCGTGCGTGCCGCGGCGACGGCCTTCGCGATACCGAAGTCCGTGACGACGGCCGTGCTCCCGGACAGCAATATGTTGTCCGGTTTGATGTCTCGATGGACGACGCCATGCTGGTGCGCGAACGCGAGCGCGCGTGCCACGTCACGGAGGATGGTGATCGTTTCACCGATCGAGTGCGCGCCGCGGGCCGCGAGCCGCGCGCGAAGGCTCTCGCCCTCGACGAAGGGCATGGTGTAGTACGGTACCCCGCCGACCTCGCCCGCCGTCAACAGTGGAACGATGTTGGCCTGTTGCAGCGAGGCAACCAGCTGGATCTCGCGGCGGAAGCGATCAGCGCTCAGCTCGCCCGGCGATTCCGGCGCGAGTGTCTTGACGACGACTCGTCGCCCCAACGTCGCATCGTGCGCGACGAACACTCGCGACATGCCGCCGCCGGTGAGCTCGCGCTCCAACGTGTAGGA
>DATISA010000023.1:0-11040 GCA_035469245.1 Gemmatimonadaceae bacterium | reverse complement strand
CACCTGATCGACGAAGGATGGATGTACAGCCTTCGATTCGATCACGGCGTGACGAGCGCCGGGTTTGCGCTGACGCCGCGCGCGATGAACAAGCTCGCGCCGGATGGCGGCGTGCAGCCGAACGCGCTGTGGCGCGCGTTGCTCGACCGGTATCCGACGATCAGCGCACTCTTCGCCGATGCGCGGCCGCTGTTCCCGCCGGTATATCGTGACCGCATCCAGCACCGGCTCGCGCGGGCCGCGGGCACACGCTGGCTGCTCATGCCGCACGCCTTCGCGTTCGTCGATCCGCTCTTCTCCACGGGAATCGCCTGGAGTCTTCGCGCCATCGAGCGACTCGGGCTGCTGTTCGAGGAAGCGGGGAGGAGTCGTCGCGTCCCGGCGCTCGACCAGCTGGAGCGCTACGAGGCCGTACTTGTCGCCGAGGCCGATCAGATCGATCGCGTGGTCGCCGGTGCTTACGAGGCGATGGCGCATTTCGACCTGTTCGCCGCGCACGCGATGATCTACTTCGCCACCGTGTCATACGCCGAAGTGCGCCAGCGGCTGACGGCGGGCGAGGGCGTGCACCAGGCGTGGAGCGGGTTTCTCGGCGTTGGCGATCAGGTGCTCGAGCCGCTCGCGCGCGAAAGCCTGAAGCACTTGCGGCGCATCACGCGCGGCGAAGCGAACCCCGGCACCACGGACGAGCGCCGCGCGTACGCCGAGTGGGTGAGAGAAGCGATCGAGCCGCGGAACATCGGCGGTTTCGGCGATCCGGCGCGAAACAACCTCTACCCGGTCGATATCGATCTACTCATCGATCGTCACGCACTGCTCGGGCTGACCCGGGATCAGGTCGTCGGCGGAGCCGCGGCCCTCCGCGGCACGGCGGTGCAAAGGTAGCGCGACGGGCTAAAAAGGTTAAAAAGGGTCAGAGTCGAATTGGAATTGGCGCTAAAAAGGGTCAGAGTCGAATTAGAACTCGGATCAGAGTCGAATTGCGCCCAAATCGGCCCCAATTCGGCACTTCGTCGTTCGGCTCTGGCCCTTCTTACTCGCCTCTTCGTAAATCGACTCTGACCCTTTTTACCAGCCACGTGGTAAATCGACTCTGACCCTTTTTACTGAGCGTCACGTGCTCCGTAGGTGTCCGTTCATCCGTTAGTGTCCGTGCTCCCAATTGTTCAGGCCCGTGTGGCGCTCGAGTCCTTCGCGCCAGTGCAGGCTCCAACGGCCAGGAACATCAGGCCGGGCGCCGTCTGGCGCGCGCGAGGTCGATCGCTTTCGCGATCGGGCCCACGATCGCCAGGGCGAGGAACGCCGGGCCGACATTGAATGCCGTGGGGAGCGGCCAGCCCTGATCCGATGCGAAGCGGATCGCCGTCTCGAGGAGCGCGATCAGAACGGCGACGACGATCTGCCAGCGCCGCTCGCGCACGATCGTTCGCGGATCTGTGATCATGAAGAAGACGAACAGCTGGTACATCGGCCCGGTAATCGGCGCGATCTCGGGAAGCACCGGCTGATGGAGCAGTGCGGCCCGCAAGCTGTTGAGCGCCAGAAAGCTCAACACGTAGGTGAGCGTGATGTGCAGCACGCGCACCCGCGCGGCGATCACGAGCCCGAAGATCCAGATCACGAGATTCGTCGCGACGTCGTTCCCCCACTGGTGGCTGAGGACCGATACGCGGTTCGGTGCGGCCAACAACAGCGCCGTGATCGCGAAGTTCGTCGGATTCCACACGTGGTTGTCGCGATATCGAAGCACGTACTTGGACGCGATCGCCAGGAACCCGCCGAGCGCGAACGGCCAGAGCGCGGCCCCTTGCGGCTTGAGCAGCAGCGTGAGGCTGATGCCGCTGATGTACGCGCTCTGCAGATTCACGACCTTGCCGCGCATGAACCACGACAGCAGCGCTTCCGTGACCGTGCACGTGAGCAGCGCGAGCGCAAGCCGCGAGTAGCCCCCGACGACGTGATAGCGCAGTTGCGCCACGACCAGCACGAGCGTGATGAGACCGGCGATGAGGTATCGCGGGTCGATGTGTCGCCCGCGTTCCCACCAGCCAATGGTCGGTCGTGGCGCCGCTGTGGCTTCGGTCATGGGATCAGGACTTGGGCTCGGTGACCGCGTGCATCTGATCGACCGCGGGGTTGGTCAGTACCTGCTGCGTGCCCGACGGCCAGTGGATCACGACGCGATCCACCCATTCCGTTCGCCCAAGCCCAAAGTGCACGCGGCGGTCGTTTTGGCTCGCGAAGCCCATTCCACCGTCCACGACGCGCCGCTGCCGCGTCCCCGCCGACTCCAGCACGAGCTCGGCGCCGATCGCGCTGCGATTGCTACGCGTGCCGGTGAGCGAAAAACCGATCCAGTGGTTCGAGCTGTCGGGATGAGTGCGGTAGAGCAGCGCCGGCGCGTTCTGATTGGCCACGATCACGTCGAGCGCGCCGCGGTTCGACAGATCGGCGAGCGCCACCGCCCGCCCATCGTAGCGGTCGGATACGCCAACGGCCGCCGCGACGTCGGTCCAGCCGGCGAGCCCGCGATTGAGATACACCCGCGAACGCTCGTACCCCGAGAGGCTCTGATCTCCGAACGCGGGCCACGTCGCGGCATCCTCGAACAGCCGCGCGTTGGCGCCGGCGATCTTGGACATCGAGTACCAGTAGCTCTTCGTGGAATCCGCGGAAATGAAGCCGTTGGCGACGAACAGCTCGTTCGTGCCGTCGTTGTTCAAGTCGCCGAACTGCGCACCCCAGGCCCAACCCGCGTCGGCAACTACGCCGTTGGCCATGTTGTGAAAGCGAGCACGCTTCGGATCGGTGAGCTCGTTGAGCCGCAGATTGTTGTTCTGGAACAGGTAGCCGCGCTCGGAGATGTTGGTGACGAACACGTCCAGGTGACCACGGTTGTACACGTCGCCAAGCGCCACGGCCATTCCGCTCTTCGACTCGGCCTCGAGCCCCGGCGTCGTCAGCGTGAAGCGCTTTCCATGATCGTTGAGGTAGAGTTCTTCGGGCCCGTAATCGTTCGCCAGATAGATGTCGGGCCAACCGTCCTCGTTGAGATCGGCCGCGGCCGCGGCGAGCGTCCAGCGCGTGCTTCCGACGCCGAGCTTGTCGGTGACGTCCTCGAACTTGCCGCCGCCGAGGTTGTGGAACATGACGTTCCTGCCGCCGTTCGTCGCGAACTCGAAGCTGTTGTGCATGATCCGGGTCGTCGTCAGGTGCCACAGATCGACGTCGCTCCGGAAATAGGCCGTCACGTACAGATCGAGCAGCCCGTCGCGATCGTAGTCGATCCAGATCGCGCCATTGCTGTTCATCCAGCGGCGGAGTCCCGCCGCCTCGGTGACATCCTGGAAGCGGTGGCCATCAAGATTCTTGTATAGCGCCAGATAGCCGTACCGGTAGACGAGGACGTCCTCGTGCCCGTCGTTGTCGAAGTCGCCCCAGACGCTGCCCATGGACACGCCTTCGCCCGGCCGATTGAGGTCGGCCAGGCCCGCGCTTGCGGCCACGTCCTCGAACGTGCCATTCCCGCGATTGCGGTAGAGCGCGTTCGGCTCGCCGAACCGGCTGTTCGTGAAGTACAGATCAGGCCAGCCGTCGCCGTCGAAATCCGTCACGGCGACCGAGGCACCGACCGCGGCAACGTGCGGCTCGACGTTGGCGATCTTGGGATCGAAGGTCGGCCGATGGTGAACGAAACGGATCCCCGCCGCCGCGGTCTCGTCGTGCAGCACGAAGCCGGGCCGCGCAGGATCGGCCGCCGATCGGATGGGTCCGCTGTCGAGCCGCATCGCGAGCCCGATCGCGGCGAAGAACGGAACCGCGACAATCGCGCGGCGAAGGCCGGGATGCGAGGGGAGAGGGGAAGGCACGATGGAACGGTGGCGTGCGGGGCGGGGAGAGGCAAGAGCATGCGGGCTCGGTGCGCCACAAGCCCGGATTGAACTACTCGACGCGGAGACGCGGAGGCGCAGAGGGCTCCGTGCCCATTCGGGCCGCCTCGTGGCGAGGACGACTCTAAGAAATGGATTTGGATTTCACGGATGCAAACCAATACGACGGATCGCTCCCACCGGTGCGATGGCGCCGTGCCCAACGCACTGGGATTTTCTGGGGGAACGCCGCTCGGGACGCCACTCGAAGCATCTCGAGCGGCTGTTCCCAAGAAAAGTTCGTCCCGGCTCGTGGCGCGAGGCGTTGCGGCGCGACGTGGAGCGATCCGTCAGATCTGCACCATCCGCGGCATCCGTATTCCCAATTCTTAGAGCCGTCCACGCCGCGACGTGGACCGAGTGCGCACGGAGCCCTCTGCGTCTCCGCGTCTCCCCGTCGAGTAGCTCAATCCGGGCTCGTGGCGCACCGAGCCCGCTATCGCTGCCCGGCAACCGACCTCGCTGCTCGGCGACTCAGCACGCGTGTGTCGTACTCGCGCAAGTATCGCTGATGCGCCGAGTCGGTGGGGTACGATTCGCCCGGTGCGTACGGGTACTGTTTGATCGCGTGAAAGGGCAGTGGCCCCACGGTCGTGCCGTACGCCGTGTTGAGGTCCGAGTCCTTGATCCAGCCGTCGGTGTACAACAGGAAGTCGCGCTTCCACCCGGCCGGCAATTTCGCCGCGGACGAGGCGTCGAATTGCAGCGTCATCTCGTCGCCTGGCGCCATGATCGCGTACATGTCGTCGGACGCTCGCAGGAGTGGCAACACGTCGCCGAACCGTGTGAACGCACCTTCGATCGGGCGCCACGGCGATTCCTTGCTCACGCTGTCGTAGTCGAACCACCACGGCCCGTATCGGCCGCCCTTGCGATAGGTGCGCGAGTACCCGCGGAAGTGGAGATCCGCCGAAAGCGGGTCGAGCGTCGAGACGCGGACCTCGTCGCGCTGCCTGTCGCGTCCTACAAAGGCCTGGTCCCAGTAGATCTGCAGGTTGGTGCGAATGCGGACGTGGTGGTCGCTCGTCGGGAAGATCCGCGAGAGATCGACCACGATCATCTTGTCCTTGCCCGACGGGAAGCCGATGCTCACGATCGCGGTCTTCCAGTTTCCGCGCGCGTCGCGCACCTCGAGCGACGGCATCGTCGTCTTGAGCGCCGTCTGCTGCGACAGGGCGACGTTGATGCTGGCATCGGTCGGGTAGATCCAGCCGCGCAAAAACAGGTACGTGCTGTCGTGGCCCGCGTCAGGACCGAGGTCCATCACCAGATCGTGCGGCTCGACGACGCCCTGATATCGCACGGGCGTGAGATCGGAGACATAGACGTCGTCCTTCTCGCGCAGCGCCGGCAGTACGTCGCGCCCGTGCTCGTCGACGGCCGAGAGCGGCAGCTGTTGTCGCGCCACGTAAAACGGTCGGAGCGTCACGGGCCCCGGCGGCACGAAGCGCTCATCGACGAAAACATCAACCGAATCGGGATGATCGACCGCGAGAAGCTTCAAGTGGTCGGCATACGCGGTCTCCCACAACTCTTCGGTGAGCTGCAAGACGTACTTGCCGTCGCGCGGCTGCAGTGAGCTGCCCGGGATTCGCAAATACTCCTGTGACGCGCCGGCGGGCGCGTACGCCGTGTTGTTCCCGCCCAGAATGCCGAGCGGCATGCCGAGCGCGCTGCGCCACATCACGTCGGTGAGGAACTCGAAGTGCTTGCCGTCCCATGCGTACAGGAACGCGCACGATCCCTTGAGCACTTCGTTCTCGATCACGTCCTGATCGCTGCCGGGGAAATACACCGTTTGCGGCACGCCATTGGGCCACTCGATTCGTACGACGTCGGCCTTGAGGTGCGGCCCGAGCCCGAACTGCGTGACGCGCGACGTCACCACCCGCGTCTGATACAACTCCGCGGCGCGGACCTCGACCTTGGCGCCAATGCCGAAATCGTTGTTCTTGCCGCTCCCCGTGCGCAGTCCGATCAGTTGCACCTGCATCGACAGGCTGGCGTTGCCGCCGTCGTTCCGGAGCAATCGAAGGCCGCCCGGCTCGGCGATGAGTAAATCCTGATCGCCGTCGGCGTCGATATCGTGTGCGACGGCGGCGCTGCCCGATTGGGCGGTTGAAGGTTGGGCCGTCGATGGCAGAATGCTCGAGCGATCGGTGAACACGCCGCGTTCGTCGTTCCGCAGCAGCGCGACGCCGCGGCTGCCGGCGGCCACATCGAACACCGGCGCGCCGGACACCACCAGATCGAGCCAGCCGTCGTTGTCGTAGTCGGCGAACGTGGCGGCCGTCGCAGTCACGCCGGCGAGTGACGCGAGCACGCGACTCGATCGGGTGTCTTGCTTGAAGGTTCCGTCGCCATTGTTGAGCCACAGGGTCGACTCGCGTCCGTTGGCGACGAACAGATCGAAGAACCCGTCGTTGTTGTAGTCCCCGACCGCAACCGCGGAACCTCCCGTAACGCGAATGCCGCTCGCCGCTGTGGCATCTGTGAATTGCCTGTTTCCGGCATTCCGGAAGAGGGTGAGGCCTCTGTCGCGCACGACGACGACATCCATCCGTCCGTCGCCGTCGAAGTCGGCGAACGCGCCATCGCGCGTGCTGCCTGCCCCGGTCGCGGACGCAGCGAGGCCCATGGCCTGCGCGCTCTCCGTGAACGTGCCGTCCAGGTTGTTCCGATACAGCAGCGGCGACGGCCCGCCCACCAGCAGCAGGTCCAGGTCGCCGTCGTGATCGAGGTCGACGAACAGCGCTTTGCGCGCGGCGCCCAGATTCGAGATCCCGGCTTTCGCGCTGACGTCCTGGAACTTGCCTGCGCCATCGTTACGCAGCAGGTACGCGCGCTGGTCCCCGCCAATGACGAACAGGTCGAGATGCCCGTCGTTGTCGACGTCGGCAAACGTCGCGAACGCGGCACCACCTGGCAGCGCGATTCCCGCGCGCTGCGTCACATCGAGCAGCTGCCCGCCTCGCACGTGGTAGAGGTGTGCTGCGGCCGTCGGCTGCTGCGGCGAAGCGAACGACGCGAACACGTCGTCGGTGCCGTCGCCGTCGTAATCGCCCACGGCGATCGTCGCGCGCACGGACGTGTCGCCGACCGCCTGGACGCCGGGAAGTCCCGCGTCGGTCGTGGCGTCGAGAAAGCGCACCAGGTCGGGCGATGGCTTGCCACGCCCGGCGCCGCGCAGCATCACGAGCGACTTGGGCGTGAAGCCGAGCACCGGCCGCCCGACCAGTGGCCCCTCGAGCCACTTCACGTCGTCGAGCGCCGCCTGATACGCCGACGTGAGCTCCATCAGGTGGAGGAATCGGTCGAGCGGCTGGCGTGCATCCGCGATCTTGCCGGCGCGAAGTGACCGCATCGTTTCGTCGAGCGACGGCTGTGCTGCCGCCGGAATCTCCGGACCAATTCTGCGCGCCTCTTCCAGCTGGCGCACGGCGCTATCCGCCTTGCCGCGCCGCGCGAACGCGTCGACGAGCTTGAGGCGCACCGCGAGATTCTCCGGTGCGAGTGCGATGACACCGCGCAATTCCTGCGCATATTTCTCGAGCGCCGTGCTGTCACGCGCCACGCTGTCGCGCGGCGCGTCCAGCTCGGCGAGCGCATACGACACGTGCGCGTTGCGCGGCGCGTCGCGCTGGAGCAGCTCGAGCGTGCTCCGCGCCTCCGCCGCGCGTCCGGTTACCGAGTACAGCTTGGCCGCCATCAGCCCGATGTCGACGTTCGCCGGATCCAGCTCGCGAGCGCGCTTCAGCTGCTTGTCGGCTTCGTCGTAGCGCGATCCGCGCAGATACGTCACACCGAGGTTGGCGTAGCCGAGTGGGTCCTTGGGTGCGAGATCGATCACTCGCTTGAACTGCGTCTCGGCTTGCGTGAGCTGGCCAGTCTCCAGGTAGCCGAGCCCGAGCGCCTGCGCCTGAAAGAGCTCCTCGGTCCGGACTTCCTTCTTTTCGCAGCCAGCGATGACGACGGCGAGCAGTGACGCGGTGAGTGCGCCGAGCCGTGCCCGTTGGTTCATGCGTGGATCTCGTGCCCTGCCGGCGCGAGGAATTGCCCGAATGGCTGCCGTTGCTCCGGCGACAATGCCTCGAACGCCGCCACGAACTGCTCGGTTCTCGTCGAGCCGAACCGCCGCGCGCCCGCCTGGAGGAACGCGAGCACTTCGTCGAGCGTGCGCACGCCGCCGGCCGCCTTGACGAGGCATTTGCCCTCGACCGCCTTGTACATGAGCCGCACATCGTCGAGCGTCGCGCCGCCCTCGGCATACGCGGTCGACGTCTTCACGAAGCGAGCGCCGGCCTGGGCAATCCAGCGGCAGGCCCGCTGCTTCTCTTCCTCGTCGAGAAAGCAGTTCTCGGTAATCACTTTCACGATGGCGTGATGCACCGTCGCCGCCGCGACGACGCCGCGAATGTCGCGCATGAACACCGTCTTCTGGTGATTCTTGAGTGCGGGAATGTTCATCACCATGTCGATCTCGCGCGCGCCCATCTCGAGCACCGTCCGCGCCTGGAACTCTTTCATGGACGGTGTCTCGTTGCCGTGCGGGAATCCGACCACCGTTCCCACGAGCACGTCCGTGCCTTTGAGCTGCTCGACGGCAAAGCGAAGGTAGTGCGGCTGCACCGTGAGCGTGGCCGTGCCCAGTCGCGCGGCGGTCTCCGCGGCGTGCAGCACCATCTCGCTCGTGGCGTCGGGCCGCACGATCGAGTGGTCGAACAGTTTTGCGAACGAGCCCACCATGTCGCCGTTCAACCCCCGTCCTCCAATCCGCTGCTCGGCACCGGCTGCGCGGACTCCTGCACGAGCAGGAGCTCGGCTTCGTCACCGGCGATCACTGCCGCTTCGGGCACGTGACGCGTTCCGACGTCGTGGACGAGCCCCATCAGCGCGGCGGCGCCCAGCAGAAACACGCCGCCGAACATCACCATGTAGAGCGGCGCGTTGCCGTTGTCGGTTCCGAATACCGTGCGAATGAGCGGTCCGAATGCAAGCGCGGCGATGATCTCGGGGATAACGATGAAGAAGTTGAACACGCCCATGTACACGCCCATCCGGCTCGGCGGCAGCGCCGTGGAGAGAATGGCGTACGGCATCGAGAGAATCGACGCCCAGGCGATGCCGACGCCGACCATGCAAAGTAAAAGGACATACCGGTCGTGGATCACGTAGACCGACAGCAGTCCGATGGCGCCGCAGACGAGCGAGCCGATGTGCACCGCTTTGCGGCTGCTCGCGTCGGCGAGTCTGGGTAGCGCGAGCGCGACGATGAAGCAGGTGATCGAGTAGAAGGCGAAGGCGAAGCCGCCCCATTCGATGCCGCGTGTGTAGAGCTCCGACTGCGGGTCGACCGCGCCGAACACGTGCCGCGCCGTAGCCGGCACGAAGAAGAGCCACATGCAGAAGAGCCCGAGCCACGTGAAGAGCTGCACCACGGCGAGCTGGCGCATCGTGCGGGGCATGTCGCGAATCGCTTCGACGATCTCGCGCGCCAGCGCCCCTGCGCCGAGACCGCGCTTCTCGCGGCGCGCGCGTCGAAACGCCTCCAGATCCTCGGGCGGCAACTCGCTCGTCGTGGCGACGGTCCACAGCACGCAGACGAGAAACACGACGGCGCCGGCCTGGAACGAGTACTTCACCGAGAGCGGTACGCCGCCTGCGGTATTCCCGCGCACGCCGAGCCAGCTGAGGAGGAGGGGGAGTGCATTCGCCAGACTTGCGCCCACGCCGATGAAGAACGACTGCAGCACGAAGCCCGCCGTGCGTTGCGACGCGTCGAGCTTGTCGGCCACGAACGCGCGGAACGGCTCCATCGAGATGTTGATCGACGCGTCGAGAATCCAGAGCAGCGTCGCCGCCATCCAGAGCGTGCTCGACGTCGGCATCACGAAGAGCGCGATGGAAGCGAGAATGGCGCCGGTGAGGAAGTACGGGCGCCTGCGCCCGAGCGGTCCCCAGGTGCGGTCGCTCGCCGCGCCGATGATCGGCTGCACGATGAGCCCCGTGACCGGCGCGGCAAGCCAGAGCAGCGGCACCTGATCCGGTCGCGCGCCCAACTTTTCGTACACGGCCGACATGTTCGCGAGCTGCAGTCCCCAGCCGAACTGGATGCCGAGGAAGCCGAAGCTCATGTTGTACAGCTGCCAGAAGCTCAGCCGGGGCTTTTGCATGGGGAGAGTTTGTCGCCCGACGGCCCGTTTGTGAAGGAGGGGACGTGAGGATGAGCCGCAATGCGGCAGCTTGCTTTGTCTGCGCTGGGCTCATCGCCTCGGCAGCGTGGGCGCGCGTCTCGGCGCAACCTTCGCGGGGCGTTGCGGCCAGCGACTGGAAGCGGGGTGCGGTGTGCTACGAGGTCTTCGTTCGCTCGTTCTACGACAGCGACGGCGACGGCATTGGCGACCTGAACGGTCTCACCCAGAAGCTCGACTACATCAACGACGGCAATCCCGCTTCGCGGCGCGACCTGGGCGCCCGGTGCATCTGGCTCATGCCGGTCGTGGCGTCGCCCAGCTACCATGGCTACGACGCGACCAACTATTACCGCGTCAATCCGCAGTATGGGTCGAACGCTGATTTCAGACGCTTCATAGCCGCCGCGCATCGCCGCGGAATCCAGGTGCTCGTCGACATGGTGCTGAATCACCTGTCGAGCGAGCACCCAGCGTTCAAGTCGGCACTGCTCGATCCGAATTCGCCATATCGAAGCTGGTTCCGGTGGTCCCAAACCAGGCCCGCCGAGAAGGGACCGTGGGGCCAGGAAGTGTGGCACAAGTCGCCGGTCCGCGACGAGTACTACTACGGCATTTTCTGGGAAGGAATGCCCGATCTGAACTACGCGACACCGGCCGTACGCGAGGAAGCCAAGAGGATCGCGCGCTTCTGGCTCGACAGCATGGGCGTCGACGGCTTTCGGCTGGACGCGGTGCCGTACCTGGTCGAAGAAGACAATCAGCTCGCCGGAACGCCGGGGACGCACGCGTTCCTGCGCGAGTACGGGAGTTACGTTCGTCAGGCCGCGCCGCGATCGTACACGGTGGGCGAGGTCTGGGACAGTGTGGGCGCAATGCTTCCGTACTATCCCGACCAGCTCGACTCGTACTTCGCGTTC
>DATISA010000022.1:0-2324 GCA_035469245.1 Gemmatimonadaceae bacterium | reverse complement strand
CAGACGAAAAAGCCCGGGGCACATTCGCGCCCCGGGACTTCACTTTCTCCTATGAAAACCGCCAGAGCGGGCGATGGGACTCGAACCCACGACGTCCAGCTTGGGAAGCTGGCATTCTACCAACTGAATTACGCCCGCACGCCCGGAAGATACCCCCGGCCAATCGGCCGAGCAACGTGCCCGCCTGACGAAGCCCCTAACGCCCGGTCGAATGGAGCGTCCACCAACACAGCAGCCGCTGTCGCAGCGGGGAGGAGCCGCCCATGCACAATCTCACTTCGGTGCGTCGCCGTCTTGTCGTACTCGTTGCCACCGCATGTGTCACTACCCTCTCCGCGACCTGCGACGGTGTGGCACCCAGCGGTCCGAACGACGCCTCCAACCGTCAATCGTGCGCCGGCGCCCACGACACCACGAAGGTGCCACTGAACGACCTTCGCGCCGGCTGCTATTTGGGTTTTCAGGGTGGGCTGTACCCGGGCGGCACGGACACGATGCCGACTGCGCATCTGGCCGCCGGCCTCACTGCCGCTTCGCGCATCCAACCGCTCGACGTCAACGGAAACGCGAGCCCGCATGGCAAGTACGTGCTCTTGTCCATCGGCATGTCGAATACGACACAGGAGTTCTGCTCCGACGGCGGCCTGCCCGGCTCGTGCCAGTCGACGAGCTTCGTCGCTCAGGCGATGGCCGACGCCGCGGTGAATCACTCGACACTCGTGCTCGTGAACGGAGCGTACGGCGGTAAGACGGCGTCGGCCTGGACGAGCGCCACGGCGCCCGATTACGATCGCATTCGCGACAGCTGGCTCACGCCGCTGGGGCTCAGCGAACGACAGGTACAGATCGCGTGGGTCAAAGTCGCCAATGCACAGCCACGCGTGTCGCTGCCGGATACGTCGGCCGACGCATACGTGCTCACGCGGCAGCTTGGTCAGATCGCGCGGGCGCTGCGCACGCGCTATCCGAACCTGCGGCAAGTCTTCTTCACGAGTCGAATCTACGCCGGCTACGCCACGTCGACGCTCAATCCTGAGCCCTACGCGTACGAGACAACGTTCGGAGTGAAGTGGGCGATCGAAGCGCAGATTCGCGAGATGGGTGGCGCGTCAGCCGACCGGCGTGCGGGATCGCTGCGCTATGATGACGGCGCAGCGCCGTGGCTCGCCTGGGGACCGTACCCGTGGGCGGCTGGGATGAATGCTCGCTCGGATGGTCTCACCTGGGTGGCGAGCGACTTCAATGCGAGCGACGGCACCCATCCGGCGAGTTCGGCGAGGCAAAAGGTCGGCGCGATGCTCCTTGCTTTCTTCAAAGGTTCGCCGACAACGCAGTGTTGGTTCTTGGCGGGCCAGACTTGCCTCTGAAGCGCTTGCCGTCTCGAATTGCGGCGACAGGCACGTCCATTGCTTCTTTGTCGGGAAACGTGACCTGGATCACATGATCATCGCGTCGATTGGCGGAACGGCGGCAATTGGTTTTGCTGAGGCCGTTCAAGCGGGTGACGGACGTATCGAGCGGCGCGGGACGGTGAAGCTCGCGAGGGCGCCGAGGGCCGAACTCGTGGCGATGCTCGATCGCGGAGGCGCGCTCGTGTATTCGGGGCCAGTCTGGGCCGACGGACGTTGGCGCGCCGATACGTTCCTGGTTCTGGTGGTCGAGGCGCCAGAGATCTCCGATGGCTCGCTGACGTTGCGCTTCATCGAAGCCCGCCCGGCAACCGTCGCATCGAGCGCCTGAGGATATGACGAACGGCGAGCCGCCGAGAAATGGCGGCTTCCGAAGAAGTCGCCACGTCCGGTCTATTTCCGCTCGTTCAAAACGCCGCTGCGCAAGAGACCTTCGGATTCCAATCGGCGAACAGTCCCAACGGGTTCTCGCGTCCAACCCACACGTGGAGCGCCCAGACGCCAAAATCGGAGTTCACGTGAAACTCCCGGCCGAACAGCATCGGCGGGGTCGGGTCGGTCCATGCCGAGAGCGGCACGATGTACTCCACGCCGAGGAAGCGAAAACGCCCGTCTCGCTCCGGCTCATACATCAGCAGCTCCGGCTGGAGGACGCTCACCTGACCATCGATGTACGCCACGTTTCCGTAGTGGAATCCCATCGCGCCAAGCGGACTATCGAGGCACGAAGTGATTTGCGTCGACCAGCCCGACGCACTGGCCCGCTCGAGGTCGTGGAACGGCGCCGTCAGCGCGCGCAGCGCCGCGAGATCCTGTCTGATGCTCGCGTCGAACACTCCGGTCGCGTCGTGGCGCGACGTCGCATCGAGTGGCGTTATCGCGCGCGCCGGCCGTGTGGGATTGTCGCAGGCTCCG
>DATISA010000021.1:0-3716 GCA_035469245.1 Gemmatimonadaceae bacterium | reverse complement strand
CGATGTCGCCCTTGTAGAACCGATCGTACGCGGCGTAGATCGCCTGCTTGCGCGTCTTGCCGGCCTTGAGCGCCGCCTGCTCGGCAGCGACGAGCTTGCGCCATGTCGCCGCGAGATCCTTCTGCACGAAAAGCTGACCGGCTTCCGGTGGATTACCCGCGTTTGGCAGGAGCACGGCAGGTGAATACTTCCACTGCGTGATCCAGCGTTTGTTCGTGGTGATCGTTCGCACGAGTTGCGCCTCGATGGCGTAGCCGTCGGCCATCTGGATCGCGGGCGCCAACACATCCTTGAGCGACAGCCGACCCCATTCGGCGAGCATCGTCAGCAGGCCGCCGACCGTGCCCGGCGTGACCGCGGCGAGCGGGCCGTACTCGGGCGGGAATGCGTACCCCTTGCTCTTGTAGAACGCCGCCGTCGCGCCAGTCGGCGCCACGCCGAGCGCGTTCAGCCCCATGACCTTCTTCGTGTGCGGGTCGTAGATCAGCGCCTGCGTCTCGCCGCCGCAGCTCAAGGTGTCCCACATCGTGCACCCCGCGGCGAGCATTGCCGCCGCCGCATCGACGGCATTGCCGCCCTTGGCAAAGATCTGTGCGCCCGCCGTCGCCGAGAGCGGCTTGCCGGTGATGGCGAGCCAGTGCTTTGCGTGGAGCGGCGGTTTCTCGGTTGGTCCACGCCGTGGGTCGGGATTGCCGATGGTGTGCCCCGCTCGCGGCGTACTGTCGGCTTGTGCTAGAAGGGGCGGCGCCAGGAAGAGCGCGACGACGGCGACGACGAAACGGCTAGACATCGGAAATCTCCGTGTTGTTCCTGACCGAGTAACGCGTACTGCATTCGGGACCGGCCTCACCAACTCCAGTTCACGCCCGGCACGCGCGCGAAGTTGATGCCGAGCGCGGCGAGCCGCGCTCCCTGCGCCGCCATCCGGCGGCTGAAGCTCTCCCAGCCGATCTGCGCCGGCGGAGACCACGCCAGCTCGGCGATCGCCGCCAGCCTTGGAAAGGCGAGATACTCGTAGTCTTGTCGCGTGAGCAGCGTCTCCGCCCAGAGCGGCGCCTCGAGGCCGAGTATGGCCTTGGCTCCGACGCCAGGGACAACCGTCGTCGGATCCCAGTCGTATGCCGTTTTCAGGCCGATGAGACCGGCCCACTTGAGTCCGAGCACCGTCGCGCTGTCGTACTTCATGTCCAGGTAGGCGTGCGGACTCTGCGACATGATGATCTGTCCGCCGCGCTGCGCGTGGATCTCGCTCGAGTCGCGCGTCCAACTCTGCACGATCGTACGCGGTTGGATGTCCGCCGGTGCGATCTCGCCCCAGCCGATCATCCGCGGGCCGATCCCATCGACGATCTTCTCGACTCGCTCGATGAATCCGCGGTACTGCTCCTTGGTGAGTGACGACACCTCGTCGCCACCGATGTGGAAGTACGGCGTCGGCGCCACGGCGGCGATCTCGCGGACCACGTCGCCCACGAACGTGTAGACGCTGTCGTTCGTGACGCACAGCGTGTTCGACGACCCGCCGACCCGTGTGAACGGCTCGGGCGCCGCCTTGGCGCAGCTCAGTTGCGGATAGGACACGAGCGCGGCCTCGCTGTGTCCCGGCATGTCGATCTCCGGAACGATGGTGATGTAGCGCGAGCGCGCGTATGCGACGATGTCCGCGTACTGCTCCTGGGTGTAGAAACCGCCCCGCGCGCCGCCGATCGCCATCTGCCCGCCGACCGCCGTGAGATTGGGCCACGACTTGATCTCGATGCGCCAGCCCTGATCGTCGGCGAGGTGGAGGTGCAACCGATTGAACTTGTACAACGCCAGGTAGTCGATGAAGCGCTTGACGTCGTCCGGCGGCAGGAAGTGGCGCGCGACGTCCAGCATCGCGCCGCGCCATTCGTAGCGCGGGACGTCGACGACGTGGGCCGCGGGCATGACCAGCCGGCGGTTGAGCGCGGCCTGGTGCTCCACCGACGCCGGGAGCAACTGTCGAATCGTCTGCACACCGTGGAACAACCCGGCAGGCTGCGCGGCGACGAGGCGTACCAGCGTTTTCGTCACCGTGAGCTCGTAGCCCTCGGCCCCGAGTTGCGCGCGTGCGCTGTCGATTGCGAGGCTGATCGACGAATCGGCGGGCGGAGCGCCGGGCTGAAGCCGCTGTGCGGTGTCGCCGACGTGGGACGAAATGAGGTTCGCCGCGTAGGTGCCGATCGCCTGGACTTCTGGCGTGGCATCGGCGGCCACGAAGACGACCGTCCGCGGCGTGACGCGGAAGCTGTCCGCGCGTGCGAACTCGATCGTCGCCGGATTGGGCACGATCGAGTACGCGAGCGGAGGGACGGCGGGAGTGGGGGCGGCGGTCGGCGCTCTACGGCAGGCCGAGACAGCAAGCAGGGACACGACGAGCAGGCGTAGGCGCATCGATATCAGTAGATCGAGTTTGTTGCGGGACGGCTAGAGACAGTTGTTCACGATGCACGGTGGCCCACTCCAAAGTCAACGCGAGTGCGCGTCGTCGACCCAATGCGCATCGGATGATCTGATTTCACCGTGGCGCGAAGTCCCGAGGGTCTGGTGAAGGGACGCGAAGAACTGAATCAACACACCCGAATTGTCCTTCACGATGAATGACCGCCCTTTGATGGTGGTGTCCGAGAAGACGGAACGTCGCATCGAGCCGTCGGCGGCGCAGCCGCACTTTCGCCGAACGCTAGTCCGCCTGTCAGTCGAATACTCGTCTGAGCTCGGCGATCTCGGCGCGTAACTGCGCGACTTCTTTCTGCAGTGACTCGACGACCGCCTCCAGTTGGCCGAGCCGGTCAAGCGCCGGCTCGGAATTCGGGACGACATCAACGTGGAGCGCCTGCGCGGGCGCGACCTCCGGCTCGCCCGACAACAGATGCGCAAATCGCGCCTCCTTCTGCCCCGCCTGTCGCTCGAGCCGCACGACCAGCGGCTCCGGCGCGCGCGTAGCCAATCCGTCGAGCGTCCCCTCGACGTCCTCCAATCTCTGAAACTCATACATCCGGCTCGCGCGCGTCCTGACCTCGCCGAGAGTTTGCGGTCTGCGCAGCATGAGCACGTCGAGCACCGCGAGTTGCGCGCGGTCCAGATCCAGCGCGTCCGCGAGCAGATGCAGGTACTTGATGACGCGTTCGCCGGCGCCCTGAATGCTGCGCACCAATGACTGCTTGCGAAGCCGGTCGACCGCTGCCTTTACCGTTACGTCGTCGTAATGCACCACCGGGTCGCGATTCGACGACTGATTGCACGCGTTCACGAGCGCGTTGAGCGACAGCGGATAGTTGTCGGGCGTCGTGATCTCTTTTTCGATCAGCGAGCCGAGGACGCGGACCTCGATGTCGGACAGAAGTTCCATGGGAGGTGCAGCTGGAGGCTGAGAGCTAACAAGCTATCAGCTCACGGCACGCCCTACTCTGCCTCGCGGCTGTCCTTCAGCTCGCCCGATTCAGAAAATCCACCGCCTGATCGTCCCACGCGTGTCCGGCGCTGCTCCAGCTCGAGCCAGCGGGAAAGTTCTCGCGGCAATACGCGCGCTTGGCCGCGAAGTCGAACGCCGCGTGAGGGCGACCGTTGATCAGCAGCGCCGCTCGCTGCTGATCTCCTGACCACACGATCTCCACGTTGCACGGCTCGTGGACGTCGAGATCGGGCGCGGGATGATCGAGCACCCAGCCCACGTTGTAGACGTACACCGAGTC
>DATISA010000020.1:0-3812 GCA_035469245.1 Gemmatimonadaceae bacterium | reverse complement strand
GTGAGCGGATGCGGCGGACAGCCAGGAATCCATAGATCAACAGGAATCTCTGGCGGCGCGCCGCAGCCAGCCTCTTCGCTCTCGCCAAACGGACCGCCGCTCGCCGCGCACGCGCCGACCGCGATCACGATCCGGGGATCGGGCACCGCGGCGTATGTACGCTCCAGCGCGGCGCGCATGTTGACGTTCACGGCGCCTGTGATCACGATGCCGTCCGCGTGACGCGGCGACGCCACGAACTGCACGCCGAACCTTGCCAGGTCGAACACCACGTTGCCTGACGCAACGAGCTCCATCTCGCACCCGTTGCAGCTCCCCGCCACGACGGAGCGAAGCCGCAGCGACCGGCCGAGCAGCTTTCGCATCTTCGCATCGAGCGCCGTGGCCAGCTCGAGCTCCTCGCCGGACGTGACGAGCGCCTCACGAGTGCGCGTCGCCATGCGATAGTCGCGCGTGTACTCGATGCCGGATTCCGGACCAGCTTCTTCGGGCGAGAACGTGCACGCGCCCAGATCGATCGACGCCCGCCCTCGCGCGTCGGGCCGAATGACGGGACGCCCCCGAAACCGCTCCGGGAAGCTCGCCTCGTCCGCCGGCACGGCGGCCGTCGGCGTGCCCTGCCCCAGGCGCGTTCGAAGCAGGTCAAACATCGCTGCGCTCGATCCGTTCAGAGATCATGGCCGGCATACGACAGGTTGAAGCTCTTGTTGCACAGAGGAAAATCGGAGATCTGGTTGCCCGGCAGCGCGACCATCACCGCCGGCCAGTTGTGGAACGACGGATCTGTGACCTTGTGCCGGCGCACGCGCCCGCGCTCGTCGGTGAGCACGGCGTGCACGACTTCGCCGCGCCAGCCTTCCTCCATCGCGACGACGAGCTCCGACGGCGCGAGGCCGCCACATGCCACGCGTGCCTCGCCGGCGGGCAGCGCGCCAAGCTGCTCCTCGAGAAACTCGAGCGACCGCTGCGTCTCGAGCCAGCGCACGAGCGCGCGGGCGTAGACGTCGCCAGCCCACGCCGTCGCGACCGGGATTTGCGCATATCGGAACACGCCGTACGGATGATCGTGCCGAACGTCGCGGTGCACGTCGGAGGCGCGCGCGACGAGCCCGACGTACCCGTGGGTGGTGCACGCATCCCGAGATACCTCGCCCGTGCCCTCGAGGCGCGATTGCACGGACGCCGCGCCGAAAAACAACTCGGCGATCGGCCGCAACTCGGCGCCCAGACGGCGCACGCGGGCGCCTAGCTCGCTCGCCATTTCGGGCGGAATGTCGAACGCCACGCCGCCGGGCCGCACGAGGCCGCGACCGTACCGGTTTCCTGATATGGTCATGAGCATGTTCAAACATTCGCCACGCCATCGGCCAAAAAACGCGGCACCAGGCTGGAATGCCACGTCGCCCGCCAGTGCGCCGAGGTCGCCCACGTGATTGGCCAGTCGTTCCACCTCGAGCGCGATGCCGCGAATGCTCTGGGCCCGCGCCGTTTTGTGCGACCGGGCGAGCGCCTCCAGCGCGCCGCAATACGCGCTCGCGTGCGCGATCACCGTGTCGCCCGCGATCGATTCCGCGACGAGCATCGCCGCGTTGCGCTCGAGCGACTCGAGGAGTGGCTCGACTCCGCGATGCTGATACCCAAGCATGATCTCGAGCGACAGTACCACTTCACCGTGCGTCTGAAACCGGAAGTGTCCGGGCTCGATAATCCCGGCGTGCACCGGGCCCACCGCGACCTCGTGGACCTCGTCGCCCTCCACGCGATCGAACGCGTATGATTCGCGATCGATCGGCGCGGCCGCGGGCCAGCTCGCCGGCCGATGCGAGGCGTCGTGGCGTCGCAACGGCTTCAACGGCCGATCGCTCTCGATCGTCACGCCGCACTGCTCGGCGATCTCGCGCTCGAAACGTTCCGCCTGGACGCAGTCGGCCGACAGCGCGCGATATCGCGGGCCGACCGTCGTGGTCGCGGCGCGGAGCTGCCCCCGCTCGTCGTCGGCGAGCACTGCGATCAATCGAAGCTCCCGCGAATTCTCTGGCACGCCAAAGAGCGAGATGATCCGCCACCCGCTCGCCACGGCGGTCGTGATTGCACCGCGCAGGTCATCGATCGCCAGGTGTGGCACGTCGCGCAGCGCGATTGCCCGGCGATTGCCAAGCCTCGCAAATCGAGACCCGACGTCGATCGTCACGGTGCCCGGCCCCCAAGGACGGTCGCGGCCGCCGAGAGCGCATCGGCGAGCGGCCGGGGGATCCAGAGTCCGAGCGCGAGCACCAGCACGGCGAGCATCGCCGGCGCGGCGACGAGCCAGCCGCGATCACGACCTCGCGCCGACGCCGCCGCGGGCGCTTCGACGATCGGCGGCGGCGCGTACACCACCTCGAGAATCATCGCCGCGATGGCGACGAAGATGATTGCCAGCAGCACGACGAGCGCCACGGCGAGCCACGCATGGTGTTCCCGTATCGCGGCGCTGATGATCGTGAATTCGCTGACGAACATTCCGAAGGGCGGCGACCCGGTCACCGCGAACAGCCCGATGACGAGCAGCGCCCCGGACGCGGGCACCCGCCGCAGCAATCCCCGAATGCGTGACGCCTCGGACGTTCCCATCTCGAGCGCGACGTTCCCCACGGCGAGAAACAGCAGTGCTTTCGCCAGTCCGTTGTTCAACACGTGCAGCACCGCGCCGTACGTCCCGATGCCGCCCAGGCCAAGCGCGAGCGCGAGCAGTCCCATGTGCTCCACGCTCGAGTAGGCGAGCATCCGCTTCACGTCGCTCTGCCCAATCATGAACGCCGCCGCCACGGCCAACGAGAGCATGCCGAAGGCGATCAGCGGCGGTCGCGCAAACGCCGCGACGCCCGGGCCGGCGGCGACGCACACCGTGAGCACTCGCGCGAGTCCGAGAAACGCGCAGCTGGTGAGCGCACCCGCCATGAGCCCACTCACCAGACTCGGCGCCTCGCCATAGGTGTCGGGCTTCCACGCGTGCAGCGGCGCGAGCCCCATCTTCGTGCCAAATCCGATGAGCATGAACACGAACGCGGCGCGCAGCCACACGGGATCCAGCGCCGCCGCGTGCGCGATCATGTCCTCGAGGACGAGCGGCCGCCCGCCGGCCGCACCCGTTGGCTGCGCGGCGGCGAGGAAGAAGACGCCAAGGAGCGCGAACGCGATCGCCACCGACGAGAGCACCAGATACTTCCACACGGCCTCGAGCGATCGGCGGTCGTCCCGGTTGAAGATCAGCGGCGCCACGGTGAGCGTCGTCGTCTCCATGCCGATCCACAGCAGCGCGAAATGATGGCTGACCGATACGAGGCTCGTGGCAGCGAGGAAGCCGAGCATGCAGCTCGTGAACGCGCGTCCCCCGCGGGGGTCGGTGTCTCGCAGGTAGCCGAGTGCGTACTGCGCGATGAGCACGAACAGTACGCTCACCAGGGTCAGCACGAGGCGCCCCAGCGCATCGTCGGCGAGCCATCCGTTGAACGCAGTGACGCCCGGTGCGATCCAGAGCAGCAGCGTGAGCGCGAGGTGCACCATCGCCGTCGCCATCAGCAGCGTTCGGCGCGCGGTGACCGGCAGGACGTACGCGATGGCGCCGGCGACGACGGGGAGCAGGATGAGCGCGAGGAGCAGCACGGTCCGGTCTACTCGTGCAGCTCGGTGAGATTCGCCGCCGAGATCGAATCGAACTCGCGGTTGATGTGGAACACGACGATTCCCATGATGAACACGGCGACGAAGAGGTCGAGCAGCACGCCCACCTCGGCGAGGAACGGCACACGCTCGGACTGCGTGAGCCCGAA
>DATISA010000019.1:0-3191 GCA_035469245.1 Gemmatimonadaceae bacterium | reverse complement strand
GTTTGTGTCCGTGCTCCAAGTCGTTACGGCCGACGTGGCGCTCGAGTGCATCGCGGCGATGCGGGCCATAACGATCTGGTGACGCGGACACCAACGGAGGAACCGACACTGACGGACGACGGCGCGATCATCAGGTGGATCAACAGGTGAATCGCGTCGATCGCGAGTCGGCGGTTTTACCTCATTCCTGCACTGCGGGCCGCCCGATTGAGCGCGACGTTCCTCGGCTGAATTGGGCTGCGGCGAAGCCAAGTGCCATGGCGATGACCAGCGCGGCCACCGCACCGCCGGTCGCCGGCTTGACGGACATGTTGAAGACGATCCCGAGCGCCAGGCCAACGCGCACCGATGCCGACATGCGGAGCGCGGGATCGTCGAAACGATCGCGCAGCGCAGCGGGGAGCGGGCCATCGGTGGCGGGTACGGCCGGTCCAATCCTCTTCATGCGGCGACCGGTGATGGCAGCGCCGATGATCGCCATCAGCACCATGCCCACGAGTCCCAGCCCGGCCCAAGCCTGATGGCTCCAGCGTGTGGTCATCATGTACAGGCCGGTCGCGAGGAGCACCAGCGCCGATGGTCCCTGGACGCGCTGCAACGTGCGAAAGAGCGACAGCCACTCGCGCGCTTGCTGGTTCGTGCTCGCGCGGCGCAGGTTGAACAGCCCGGCTTGCTCGAACGCCAGCGAGGCGAAGATACCGAGTGCTCCGACGATGTGCAGGAAGAGTGATATCGAGTACATGGATGAGCATCCTCCAATAGAGCAAGAAGTCGGCGCGCTAGGCCGGCAAGGACAGCGCGTGAAGCTTGTCGGGGTTCGCGATCGCGTAGATGCCGCGGACCCGACCGTCGCGGACGTCGAGAATCAGCGCCGCGCGAGGCTCGCTGCCGTCGTATATGACGAAGCCCGGTTGGCCATTGATCAGGGTCGGCCGCAACACGCGACCGAGTGATGCACCGGTGCGGGCCCGCTGAACGACGAATCGCGCCACCGCGTCCGCGCCCTGGATCGGCCGCAGCGCCGCGCCCGGAACCTTGCCGCCGCCGTCGGCCCACAGCGTGATGTCCTCGGCCAGCACGCCGAGCAGGCCATCGATGTCGCCGGCGCGGGTTGCGTCGATGAATCGGTTCAGCAACCGGTCAGCCTGCACCGGATCGACATCAAATCGGGCGCGGGGCTCTCCGATGTGCTTCTTGGCGCGCGTCAGCAGCTGCCGACAGTTGACCTCGGACTTGTCGATGATCCGCGCGACCTCCGAGTAGTCGAAGTCGAACACGTCGTGCAGCAGGAGCACCGCACGCTCCGTGGGCGATAGCCGCTCGAGCATCATGAGGAATGCCATCGAGAGCGACTCCGCGAGCTCGATCGGCTCGGAGGGATCAGGTGCGTATTCGGTCACGAGCGGCTCCGGGAGCCAGGGTCCCACGTAGGTTTCGCGTCGGCTGCGCGCCGACTGCAGTTGGTTGATGGCGAGCCGAGTGACGATCGTCGCGAGGTACGCGCGCGGCGCGCGAACCTCGGCTTCCGGCGCCTCGAGCCAGCGCACGAAAGCGTCTTGCACCAGGTCTTCGGCATCCGAGACGCTGCCGAGCATGCGATAGGCAATCGAAAAGAGCAGCGGCCGCGTCGACTCGAAGATGTCCGAGCGTGCTTCGGTCGCCGTCATCGGACGAGATCGATTTGGCGGCCGAATGGATCGATCACGGACAACGTGGTCCGTGTCGCGTCATGCTCGACTCGCACGCTGTAGCCGGCGTCCCAGCACCGTTCGACCAATGCGTCCGGGTTGCCGACGGAAAGAACCACTGGCTCGCGATCGCTGGCCGCGTTCGTGCTCACGTCGATGCGCGATCCTTCGACGATGAACGAGAGGCCGCCGGCGCGCTCGGAGTCCCACACTTGTCGTCCCTGCATGACGTCACAGTAGAACGCCCGCGCGATACGCAGGAGATTGGACGCACTCGCCGCTCGTCGCGTGGATCGGACGCGCTCGTCGCGGCGGCGTGCAGTTGTCCTCGCTATCAGGTTCGGGCGCAGAAATCTGGTGAATGACATCTCTTCCCTCTGGTCTGAAACGGTCGGGGTGGGGAGCATCGTTCATACGATGTCTGCCCAGTCGCTACATAAGACAACGACGGCCAAAGATCTGTGACAGCCGCTTTGATAAGGCCGCTCGGGCTGGCTTCGATGAGGAGCCGCTCGGGCTGGTCACTAAGACGAAGGTTTGGAAGCGGATGCTGCGGATGAGGCGGATGATCCGGATCGCTCCTCGCGCGATGAGAACTCGACACGCGACGAGCCGTGAAGAACTTTTTGGAAGAGCCGCTCGGGAAGCTCCGCGCACCGAGGCTGGCCCGAGCGGCAGTCCACAAACAATCTCCGGGCTCGTGGCGAGTGGAGCCGTCGTCACCCGAGGAGCGATCCGAAGCATCCGCCCAAATCCGAAGAATCCGCTTCCAAACCTCGTCTTAGTGGCCTGCCCGAGCGGCTGTTGCTCGATGCCAGCCCGAGCGGCCGTCAACGCTCAACGCGACGCGACGTTCCCGTACGTGACCGAGCTCAGCGAAAGCGTGAGCGAGAAGCGCGAGAAATGGGTCTTCACCAGCACCGGGAGTCGACGGTCGTCGTTGGTGAACCAGACCTGCGCGTCGCCGTTCTCCGAGAAGATGCCGCGCGACTTGATAGTCGGACGCACGACCGTCGTGGCGAACGTGCCGGCGCCGACGGTGATCGTGTCCTCGCGCACGCCGGTGAGCACGACGGGATTGCGATCGGGAATGAAGTACCGGTCGTCGCTGCGCGTTTCGCCAACGTGAATGCCCGCCGCGCGCACGGCGTAGATGAACGAGCCGTCGTCGAGCGGATTGGCCACGCTCGCCTGCAGCGCTCCGTCGTTCTTCTGATACTGCGCCTGCTCCGGCATGATCTCGTACGTCGTGTTGCGATGGTATCGGCCTTCCGACACGTGCTGCTCGTGGCGGAGCGACGACAACGTCTCGACGTCCATCCAGCTCTCGTAGCGGTCGTGCACGCGGAAGAATGGAATTCCGCCATCGACCGAGAACACTACATGGTACGCGAGCCGGCCGCGCACGGTGTCGATTCCATCCACGCGCATGCGCGCCTTGCCGGCGGGGAGGCCGCCGAACGTCGCGTGAAACACCAGCTCCTCGCCCACCGCGAACGGCAC
>DATISA010000018.1:0-28296 GCA_035469245.1 Gemmatimonadaceae bacterium | reverse complement strand
ACGACGAACTTCGCGGCGCCGGCCGTGGCGGCGCAGCGCCGAGTGCAGGAGTTGGCGCTCGACCTGTTGCGGCCGTAGGCCCGCACACGCCGCCACACGTCGGTTCGACTCCCGCGCTCTATCTCTCGCCTGCGCTCGGCTTGGCGGTGTAGGTCACCCCACACCGCCAAGCCGCCACACCGGCGAGCCGAGCATCCTACTCGCTGCAGCTCGTCTCGGTCGAAAACACCGTCACGCCATCCGGTCCGACACGGAACGTGAACGTGAGGCGCCCATGCCCGGGAGCGCTTGGCGGTAGCATGATCTGGAGCTGTGCATCCGACGCGAGGGTGACGTTGTCCGTCACGATGGCCTTTGCGTGCGCGTTGACCATGGCGCTGAACGGCGATCCCGGAGGCGAGATCGGCGTGATATCGAGACGGCCGGTCGCGTGGATCTGGCTGACGTAATTCCCCGACGCCGTCACGACGACATGTTGATCGAACACGAGCGGCCCGTCGACATGGACCGCGTCACCAGGCGTCGCAGGGCAAAAAGGCTTGGGAATCGTCTGATTGAACTCGATCGTGAATGTCCGGTGCACCACCTCTCGCTCCGGATCCGGCGTGCTGGCCAGATTGAGCACGACCGCCTTCCCGTCCGACGGGATCGGCACATCCGCCGTCTGATCGGCCGCGGGCCCACCGATCACGGCGCGCAGGCCAGTGGGAATCCCATTGTAGATTTGCGCCGGGATCGTCCTGAATGAGGGCGTCGGTGTAAACACATCTGTGAAGGCCGGTGGCGTGGCGAGATAGCCCGATCGGACGAAATCGACCATGACGATCTGGCGCGCTACCTCCCAGCTGATCACCTCATGCCGCTGGGTGCCGGGGACGTTCAGATCCATGTGAGTGCCGCCGATCGTCACAGTCCCGGCGTCGAACAGCCGCAAGTGGAATCGCATGGGGACGTAGTCGCCGCACTGAAGCTGGATCCCGCTTGGAATCCATCCTAGCGGTTCCACGTATGCGGCCTGCGTGTCGCCGGAGGCATCGCTCCAGATGCAGTTGAACGGGAACAGGTCCGGCATGCCGAAGCTCGTGCGATCGCCGTCGAGCGCCAGGAGCGCGGCGCGCAGGCCAAGTGGCTTGGCGTTTCCGATAAAGAAGATGTTGATCGGGTCGCCCTCGATCTGCACCGCCCCGAACGTGGCGCCCACGATCGGATATAGACGGAGTGTGGTGCTGCCGGGAATTGCGAGGTCGACGATCGGAGATGGAGCGCCGACCGTCTTGGCGGCGCTCGCTGCCGTCGGTTGGAGCGGGCTCGTCGGCGGAACACGCTGCGTTTCGCTACACCCGGCGAGTGAGAGAATTACGAGCGCGGCGCACCCGCAGCGCGCAAGGCTGGAGTGATTGAGCATACAACACCTCCGAGGCTGGAATGGCGTTCCCGCGCCAGGGCGGCGCTGCGTCGCGTCGCGGAGGGGGAAGTACGAACTGCCGCCATCGAGCATGCTCAATGCGCGACAGGCCTCGAATGTCATAATGCTATTACCAAATGTCAGTAGGGAAACTGCTGTCAGTATGTTGAAAACTGAGTCTTCGAATGTTTCAAGCGGATCCGCCCGCGCACGACGAGAACACGAACGAAGCCCTTGACGCATGGGCTACGAGCGCATGCAGGATCCCTCGCGCTGTCCTCGGCATCGCGGTTGACCACATGCGTTCGCCAGTGCTATACCTCTTTGGTAGATCGCTCGCCGCCGAGCGATTAGCCCCGCCCTCCTCCGCCCATGTCACCGACCCGGCGCCAAGCCCTCGCCCAACTCGCCGCCCTCACGGCGCTGCCGCTCACGCGCTGGCCATTCGTCACGAGTGGCGCGACCGATCCGCTCGACGGCACCATCGCCGAGTACCAGGCAGGCCGGCGCCGCGGTGACTGGACCGCCGTCGAGGTGACTACGCGGGCCCTCGATCGCTGCCACACGGACGGCGCGCGGTGGCACGCGATCGACGCGCTCGCCGACACCGTCCTGAACGACGCGCGAGCCGCCGACGCGCGCTTGCGCGCCGGCCACACTCGCGGCCCACTCGACGGCGTTCCCGTCTTCGCCAAAGCGATCTACGACATGAACGGTTTGCCGACGACCGGCTCCAACGCCGAATGGGCACGGCTCTTTCCCGAACCTGTTCGCCGCGACGCGCTCGAGGTCACTCGCATGCGCGCGGCTGGTGCCATCGTACTCGGCAAGACCGCCGCCGACGATTTCGCCTATCACGGCAATGGCACGAGCAGCCACACCGGGCAGGTGCTCAATCCGCACGATCCAACGGGCACGCGTACACCCGGCGGATCGAGTGCGGGCTCCGCAGTCGCCGTCGCGAACGGCATGGCGTTCGCCGCCCTCGGAACAGACGACGGCGGCTCGAATCGCATTCCGGCGCAGTTCACCAGTGTAGTGGGAATGAAGCCGACGTTCGGGCTCGTTCCCCGTACCGGTGTGATTCCGACGTGGCCATACCTCGACACGCACGGCCCGCTCGCCCGCTCCGTGGCCGACGCGGCGCTCCTCCTCGCCGCGATCGCCGGGGCGGACGCGTCGGATCCACTCGCACTCGCCGAGGCATGGAGCGGCACGGCGCTCGCCACACTTCGCGACGACGCGCTGCACGGTGTTCGCTTGGGCCTCGTCGAGGCGCACGCACCGCGCGCGCAAATGACCGCCGAGGCAGTCTTCGTGTGGGATCGCGCGGTGAGCGACCTGCGAGCGGCCGGTGCGATCGTCGAACCGTTCACGCCGCCGTGCGACCGGTTGACGTATCGCGACGCGTTCGCCACGGCGGCGCAGACGCGCGGCGATGTCGCCGTAGATCCGGACTCGCCGGCGCCGACCGCGAACGCGCTGTACCGCTACTTCGCCGGCCGCACGGACGATCCGCGCGCGGCTATGCGCCGCGGGTATGCGGCATACCAGAAGTTCTACGACGTGCTGCCCAAAACGTTCGAGGAATGTGAGCCGCTGCTCGAGCGGCCAATGATCGACGATCCGGCGGGACGGTCGTTCGCGCGCTCGCGCGCCCAGGTCGTGTCGGCGCTCGCGGACGCGATGCACGCGGCCCGCATCGAAGCGATGGTCTACCCGACGATGCCGTTCAACGCGCCGCGCGCGGTGGACAAGTGGCCCGACATACGGACGGCGCTCGGCTTTGGGAACTGGATGGGATTGCCCGAGGTCTCGGTCCCAGCGGGACTCGGCGCGGACGGGATGCCGGCGCTCAATCTCTCGATCGTGGGCTTGCCGGGCACTGACGCGAGTGCCCTCGCGCTGGCGCACGCGTACGAGCGGCAGTCGCGGCGGTTTGTCTCGGCGCGGCGGTCATCCAGCTAACGTCCACCCCTCCCCCCGCCGCGCGTCCTCAGAGGACTCGTGGATTCATCGTGCCCGCGGCTAGCCGCTTCCCCGACAGCCCTTCTCGCGCGAGGCCGTGCATCACCGTCTCGTAGTGCAGTCCCTTGATCGCGAGATTGAACGCTTTCACGAGATGCGCGCCCGGGAAGCGGTGCAGCCGCCGCTGCCGAAGAAAGTACTCTCGACTCCAGCGGTAGATGGACTGCAGGTCTTCGACGTTCGCCGCTCCCTGGCCGATACGGGCCTGTACTCCCCGCGCCCACGCAGTGATTTCGTCGAGACGCCGCGCGGGCGCGGCGCGCACCATGGCGTCACGTGCCCGGTCGACGAGCGCTGACAGATCGGGCAGCTCGCGCTCGGCGAGCCAGGCTTGGCCCGCCGCGGAGAGCGAGCGCATGCGCCGGTCAAGGTCGGCGAGAGCGCGCCGCGAGGCGCGGACCTGCGCGATGTCGCGCTGCCGGCCTTTCCAGAGCAGACGGAAATAGTCGAGTCGTGGCGCGCGCACGAAACCCTGAAGCCAGAGTGAGCGGAGCGCCGCGCGAAGGTCTGAAGCGCGAACGTTGGCGCCGTGAAAGATGTGTGGCTCGAGGCGCTCGAGGAGTGAGCGCGAACGCTGGAACATCGCGTCGGGCGCGAACAACCTCTCGAGAATCTGGTAGTATCCGCGCTGCATCTCGGTGACGCTCATGCGACGCGGCACGAACTGCACGGAATCGTCGGTGTTGTTGCCCGAGAACTCCGCCTCGTGCAACCGGCCCTCGGCGCGCAAGCGCTCGCGAAGCGGCGTATGCGGGATCGGCGTGAGCATACCGGTCATCGCCGTCGGGATGGCGACCTGCGTGGCGAACGAGGCGATCGCGCCGGCCGTGTCGATCGTATCCTCGTCCGAGCCGAAGATGAAGCCCGCCATGACTTCGATGCCAGCCGCCTGGATCTGTCCGACGGTGGCAGCGATGTCGACCTTCGTGTTCTGCTTCTTGTTCATGCCCTTGAGCGCGGCCGGGTCGGGGTTCTCGATGCCGAGAAAGACCTCGGAGAATCCTGCCTGTTTCATGAGCGGAAGCAGATGGCTCAGCTTGGGTGAGCCGAGGTCGAGGCTCGCCTGCGTGTAGAAGGAGAACGGGTAGTCGTGCTCGCGCTGGAAGTCGATCATCACCTGGAGGATCGACTCGATGGCGGCGGGATTGCCGACGAAGTTGTCGTCGACCGTGAAGATACCGCCCCGGTAGCCGAGGTCGTGCAGCGCGGCGAGCTCGTCGCGCACCGACTCCAGCGTCTTGGGGCGTGTGAAGCCGCCGTTGAACTGGATGATGTCGCAGAAGTCGCAGCGGAACCGGCAGCCCACCGTCGTCTGCATCATCATCGAGCGATAGTCGCGCACGTCGATCAAGTCCCACCGCGGCAGTGGCGTCGTTGCGAGATCTGTGAAGATCGTGCGATCGTTGAGTGCTTTGCGGGAACCCGGTTCCTGCGCCGCGATCACCTCGGGGATCAGCAGGAACGGTGCGTCATCCGAGTGCCGGCGTCGCTCGCCCCGGAGGAGGTCGTCGATGGTGCTTACCCAGCGGCCCGCCTCCCCCCAGACCAGGACATCGAGGCCCTGGTGGAGGATTGCGTCCGAGTCCGTCGTTGGATGTAGAATGTGATCGCGATAGCTCGATGGGTATGGCCCGCCGAGTACCCACGGCGTATCGAGGCCGCGGGCCGGCCCGGAAAGCAACTGGACGAGCGATCGCTTCTGGACGGACATCGCGCTCACGAACACCGCGTCGGCGGCCGCAATGCGCGCGCGGAGCTCCTCGTCGGAGGGCCGCTCGACGTTCAGATCGAGGAGATCGAACGACCAGTGCGAGGGCATAAGGCCGGCGAAGGTGAGTAGTCCGAGCGGCGGGAACGCCGCCTTCGCGCCGACCATCCGCATGATGTGCCGGTAACTCCAGAAGGAACTCGCTGGAAACTCCGGGTAGAGCAGCAGTCCGTTCATGCTGCCTCGCAGTGGTGTGCCCGGCGCGGGTCGGCGTCGGTGGTGCAGTTGATGAACTGTCTATTCAAAGTATGTGGTTCGGGAGCGCGCTGCAGGTGAGCCCGGCACGACGCCGTCCTCCGCGTCTACCGCTTGCGCTTCCCCTTCGGCCGCGGCGGATCGGGCATGAATTGAACGTTGATCGCCGCAAGGTCAGCCTCGAACCAGGCGATCAGCCGACCCGTGAACTTTTCGGCGAGGTAGAACAAGTCGGCGGGCGCCTTTGGGTGAACGTGCGCCACGAGCACTCCGTCGGCGTCGGCGATCTTGATGTATCCGCCATTTGGTCGCTGAACGTGCTTCAACCGGGTTCTCGCCTTGTTCCCCCAATCCCAGGTGCTGGCATCGCGAATTCGTGCACGTAACAACTTGAATATGTCCTTGCCCGGTACGGGCACCGCCTCGAGTACCAACACGCTCTACCCTCCGCTGATGGGTGTTCCGGGTCGCGTGAGCAACACGGCGCCGGACGCGCTCGAGTGCTCGGCGAGCCACTGCGGGGACTGGTTGGGCAGCTACGGTGTGTGCAACTAGGATAACAGCTCTTGGTGCAGGAGCTACCCGCAGGGCCGCCGGATGGCGTGCTGGACGCAGTGCGAGCTATGGAGACCGCCGCCGAGAATAACTCGACGACGATCTCTCGAGGTGCGGAGCGTTGGGAACGCTCGACCGCTCGACGTTCCGCGGTGCCGATCAGGGTTTTTTGACAGCGGCCTTTGCGTCCTTGCCCGCCTTGGTCAGCGAATCGTGCGTTACGCTCGCGGCGTGTTTCACTGTATGCTTTGCCCTTGCACCGAGCTTTTTCCCGGTGTGACTGACGGTCTGTGCGGCTTCGCCGACTTCACCGCCCGTCTTGTGAATCCCGGTGACTTCGCCCGCTTCCTCCTTGGTCTTGTTCCCTGCCTTCTTCAACGCATGATGCGTCGTGCTGCCGGCATCCTTCGCCGTCTCCTTCACCGCCTTGCCCGTCTTCTTCAATACGTGGTGCGTTTGGTCAGCGGCCTTCTTGACGGTCGATTGCGCGTGGACCGGCGCGGCAAGGAGCGCGCTCAGTCCCACGACTGCAAGTGCATACTGAATCTTCATGATCCCGGATCTCACCTCTTGCCCCGTCCCCAGATCGTCTCGCACCGGGGGCACCACGTGCGTGACGGGCTCGGCTGAGCCTCGAATACGGCTCAGAAATGCAAGAGGCAGGCGCGCGGTTGAATCTGGTGAGCGGCCGGAGCGTTAAGGTATCCTAGCGGCCAGCTCCGCTTGGCGACCTCGTGGGCAGCCGGTATTTGGCAACCCGCGGATCCGTCAGTGGAAATTCCGTTGCGCGATGATCATTTCGGAATCCACATCACCGCGTGGTCTCCATCCGGCGCGGACGAGATGCCGACAATCCTTCCCGACGGACTGATCGCAGTCGCCTGACTCGAGAACCCGCCGGGCAGCGTGCCAAGATCGATCATGTGGCCGTCCCGCCAGAGGAACGCGTGGTGGGTGGACTCTGTTGACTGTATCTCGCTCATGCCTACCACCCAGCCCGACGGATTTACGCCTCGGGCGTGTGAAATGATGCCGCCCAGCGTTCCCAGATCTCGCATGACGCCGTTATGCCAAAGGAAGGCGTGGGGCTCGCCACTTGTGGTGTTGGAGACTCCAACGACGTGTCCATTCGCAACGCCTGTCGCCGAACTCCTGCCGCCGAGCGAGCCGAGCCTCGTCATGATCCCGTTCTTCCAGAGAAAAGCGGAAGACATGAGGTAGCTGCCTGGCGTCTGGCTCTCACCGACAATCTCGCCCGCGGCATCGATGGCGGTGGCGCCGCTGAATTTCCCTCCGAGGGTGCCTAGGTCGATCATCTGGCCGCGACGCCACAGCACTGCCCTCGTGGCGTTGTCGACCGTCGTGCTCTGGCCGACAACCGAACCGGATGCGTTGATGCCGGTGGCAGCGCTCCAGTCGCCGATTTCCGGACCGGCGCCGAGCGTGCCCAGGTCGCGCATTGTGCCGTCCTGCCAAACGAAGGCATGCATGTCGAACTGCGCGGTCCAGCTCCATCCCACGACGTCGCCCGATGGACTGATCCCGGTCACCTGGCTGAAGCCGCTGCCCAGGGAGCCAAGGTCGATCATTTTCCCGTCGCGCCACAGAAAGCCCCGAAAATATCCGTCAGTCGTTTCGCTAGACCCCACGACCATGCCTGCCGGATTGATCGCAGTTGCATGAGCGCTTCCTCCGAGGTTGCCGAGATCGACCATGTCGAAGCCGGTCGTACTTGGAACCGCAGAAGACGCCGAGAACGATGCGTGGAGGTCGCGGGATGGTGCCGTAACCTCGGCCGAGGTGCAGCCAATCAAACCGAGGGCGAGCGCGCCGATGGACCGGTGGAGGGAGAGCTTGCGTTCTGCGGAGCGAGCGCACGACATGTGTCACCTCGAGAGTCGACAGATCGAGCGTCATTGAGAGTGGCCGGTATTGCGATCGTGTCAGTCGGGCAACGCCGGGACGGAGTGTGGGGGTCGCGCCGACGTCGCTCGGGTACATGCGTGCGAGGGCCATGCGTTCCCCTTCCCTGACGCCGCGGGCAGGCCTTCCCCGATACCGACTCCGCTGGTGTTCCCTACTCTGGTGGGCGGCCCGAAGAGCGCCGCTCCGCATGGTTGACCTCGATCGCGGGCGCTCCCGTCCGGAATCGCCCGTCAATTGGGGGAAAAGCCATGAATCGCCCGCCGTCGTCAACGCCAGCGCTTTGCCGCTCGTTTCGTCTGCTCGGCCTTGCGCTCGCTTCTTTGTTTGCGTTGGGATGCCGCGATGTGAACGTTCCCGAGCCCATGCGGGCGCCGAGTGGAAGGCTCGCGGCGAAATCCGGCATTCCAAATACGTTGAAGCTTCGCATCGACGAAGAGTTCCGCGCCGCTCCCGGTGCAACACCAATCGTGTGCAGCCCCGGTGTCGCCGTCCCGAACCGCCTCATCGCGGAAGGCGTGATCTCACCACATCTCGGCCGAACTAGGAACGTGCTCGTCGTGCAGTCCTGCCAGGTGACCGACGGCACGCCAGTGCTCGGGGTGTCCGACACGGTGGTGGGCGCAACGGGCGATTCGCTCTTCGGGGACTGGATCATCACGCTCTCTAATCTTCAAAAGGGAAAGGCGACGCTCGGACTCGAGATTCTCTTCCTGGGCGGCTCCGGCTGGTTCCAGAATGTGATCGGCTCGGCGACCGGGAGCGGCGTACTCGATCTTGCAGCCGGCACTGGCTCGTACTCCGCGGCGGGCACGATTGGACCGCGGGCGGTCAGTCCACCCGTGGGAGGGCCGCAACTCGTGACCGAAACGATCAGCGTCGGCTGGGGTTTTGCCTGCGGACTGACGCAGTCGGGAACCGCCTACTGCTGGGGGCTCAACGCGCAAGGCGAACTCGGCGACGGCACGACGACCAACCGCGGTGTTCCAACGCCGGTTGCCGGCGGGCTCACGTTCACGCAGATCAGCGCCGGGAACGGGTTTGCCTGCGCGCTTATCGCGTCAGGCGCAGCGTACTGCTGGGGATGGAATAACACCGGCGCGCTTGGCACAGGAGATAATACGCAGCGCAACACGCCCACCCCGGTCTCTGGCGGGCACCTGTTCACACAGATCGTGTCCGGAACCGGGCACACGTGCGCGGTCACGGCGTCGGGCGCAGGGTACTGCTGGGGCGACAACACCTGGGGCGAGTTGGGAGACGGGACGACGATCTCTCGCAATACCCCAACGGCGGTCCGCAACTCCCCTGTCATCAAGGTGATGACCGCTGGGAACGCGCACACGTGCGCGCTCACGACGAGCGGGCAAGCCTTCTGCTGGGGACGCAACAACGTTGGCCAATTGGGTGACAGCACCGTCACTGACCACCGCTTGCCGACGGCGGTCGCTGGCGGCAAGACATTCGCACAGATCGCTGTCGGCGGCGACCACACCTGCGCACTTCTTGCCACCTCGATGGACGCCTGGTGCTGGGGATCGAACTCCTTTGGTCAACTCGGCGATGGCTCGACGACGAGTCGCAACGCGCCAACCAAGGTCGCTTCCGCACTCGCCTTCGCGCAGATCACAGCGGGGGTCTACCATACGTGCGCGCTGACCAACTCGAATGTCGCGTATTGCTGGGGCGACAACTTGTACGGTGAGATGGGCGATGGCACCACGATCGATCGGTCGACGCCGACTCTGGTATCGGGCGGATTTGCGTTCACGAAGATCAGCGCCGGCGCTGACCAGAACTGTGCGGTGACCACGTCAGGAGTCGGCTATTGTTGGGGCCACAATTGGTGGGGTTCACTGGGAGCCGAGAGCACGGAGCCGATGCTCCCATACGCCACACAGGTTTCGAGCAATGTCATTGGCGGCCTCAGTTTCGCGCGGCTCACCGGAGGCGGCACCCACACCTGCGGCCTGACCACCAAGGGCTGGGCGCACTGTTGGGGCCAGAACTCGTTCGGTGAGCTGGGCGACGGCACCACGATCGACCGACAGGCCCCAACTGCGGTGTCGAGCGAACTCCTCTTCACGGACATCAGCGCCGGCGTCTCGCACACCTGCGCGCTCGACCCCGGCGGTACGGCGCGCTGCTGGGGCGACAACGCCGCCGGTCAACTTGGCGATGGCACGACCACCGATCACGCAGCGCCGGCCGCCGTCTCGGGCGCAGTTTCATTCGCCCGGATCAGCAGCGGAGGCAGCCACACCTGTGCGATCGCGGACGGCATCGTCTACTGCTGGGGGAGCAACGACCACGGGCAACTCGGCGACGGCAGCGTCACGGGCCACTCCACTCCCACTGCCCTACAGAGTTTGTACGAGTTCGTTCAAATTGCCGCGGGGACGTCGCACACTTGCGCGCTGACACACGATGGCGCGGCGTACTGCTGGGGCAATTGGGGCGTCACCGAAACTCACACCCCGACGCTGGTTCCGGGGGGCAAAGTCTTCCAGGAGCTCGACGCGGGAGACCGCACGACGTGCGGCACCACGGCGACCAACAACGTCTGGTGTTGGGGAATCAACTCGAACGGTCAGCTCGGCGACGGCTCGACCAATACAGTCTTCACGCCGCAGCGACCAATAGTTGAAGGCGGCCAAGTCGGCGGAATTCCTTTGGCAAGCGTTGGCATCGGATCAAGCCATGTGTGCGTCACCGCAGACCAGAGCGGCGCAGCGTACTGCTCGGGATCGAACTACTACGGTCAGCTTGGCGACAACACCACGACCGAGCGGCATTTCCCTACCCCAGTCTTCGGGACTCTGACGTTCGAGTCGATCACCGGAGGCGCGGATCACACCTGCGCCCTTGGGTCGAACGTCGCCTACTGCTGGGGGCGAAACGATCGCGGGCAGCTGGGCAACGGCGACATGGCCGACCGCCACACCCCGGCGTTGGTGACGCGCCTGTTCTTCAAGACGCAGTGAGCAACGCCGCGCGCTGATCGGATGCTGGTCCGCGACGATCGTGAGTCACTTCGCGGCACATTCCGTCAAGGCACGACGGATATCGCGGCGCGCGAGCGCGACGTGTGCTCTCTCCTCCGCGTCGGCGGACTTTCGCAGACGTAATGCGGCGTCGAGCTGCTCGAGCCGTGACAGCGCGGCCCCGCGCACCTCCGGAGTTGCGATGTGATTGTCGGCCAACGCGATGACATGCTCGAGCGCACTGCGACTGGCGACGCGGCGGAGCGCCGCGGCGCGAGGCTCAGCGGGAGGGGTGCCCGTCCAAACGCGCGTCAGGAAACGCTCGATCACTTCATCGAGCGAGGGCTGCCGCGGGTCTTGAGCGTGCAGTGACACGACCCGGGCCGCGCGTCTCGCATCGAACACGTCCGTCAGTACGAGGTCCGAGAGCACACGAGCCCACGACAGCGGATCGAACGTCGTCGACGTGAGCGGGATCGTGATCGGCGGTGATTCAACGGTGAAGTACGTAAAGCTCTCCGGATTCGCATCCTGATCCTCGAGCTCGACCGGTCGATAGCTCGTCGGCCACGGTGGGATGAGCGCCGCGGTCGACGGAGAAATCGAGAGCTCGGCCGGCGACAGTGTCCGCTCCAGCAGCTCGAGCGCGCGCCGCTGAAGTTGTGGGCTGATCGGCTGAACCGAAGGTTGTCCGTCGCCACGTACCGAATAGCGGTAATCCAACCCGCCGATCGCCTTCGCCGCGGCGGCGATCGCGTAGCGATGCCGGAAGTACACCGGCACCAGACGCTGAAAGAGCACGGCCGATGGCTCACCGGGACGAAGAGCGTCTGTGCCGAACCGCGTCAGGAGAATGCGTCGGACGTCCAGCTCCCGCTCCAATTCAGCCGCGGCGTCGTTGCCGTGAAGGCGGCCGGTCGCCCTGGGATTGGAGCTTGCCTGGTAATCGTCGACGTATCTAAGGTCGCGGGCCAGTCCGTCGCTGACGATTGCGCCTAGTCCGGCGCGTTCGGCTTCCGCCGAGCCGAACGTGCTGTACGCGTATCGCATCGCCCAGCGGTCGTACTCTGTGGGCTCTGTTGGAAAGACTTTCGCCAGATCGAGCGATAGCCGGCCGTCCACCGTGGGCTCGAGCGGAGCCGATTCGAAGCCGACGACTGACGGGCGGATCGTGTTGTGGGCCATCCACGCCATGGCGTGCGCCGCTTCGTGAGCGATGAACCAGCGCTGTCGCTGCACCAGGTACTCCGCCTCGCGCGACGTATCAGAGAGCGCGGGCCGGTACGCCGCGTAAGTGTTGTGGTCTTCGAGCGAACGAAAGACGTTTGCCTCGATGATGACCTTGAGGATCTCGCCCGTGCGCGGATCGACGATCGGCTGTGAGATCCCCGATACTGGATCTCCCGTTGTCAGCCAGAGCACGACGGCTTCGTAGCGCGCGTCCATCGGATCGGCGTCGGCCGGCAGTTCCTCGACGCGAACCGCGTTCCGAAAACCTGCCGCCTCCAGCGCGCGATTCCAGTACATCAGCCCGTCCCGATAGGCCGACCGGTAGCTCTCCGGAAGCGCGCGATCGAGGTAGAACGTGATCGGATGCACCGGCTCGGAGACGGCGGCGGTCGGGTCGCGCTTTTCCAGTCTCCATCGCGATATGAAGCGGCGCCTGTAGCCGTCCGTCGGCGCTCCGGCGAAATCGGTGTAGACGAACGGGTAGAAGCCCATCCGCACGTCGTGCTCCCGCTGTAGATACCCAGGGGCCGGCAGTCGCCGGAAGGAGTAATGCTCGCGCACGACGACTGAGCGCTTGTCAGGAGCGTAGCGAACGCCGGCCTCCGGAGGATCGTCGTTGACGAGCGTCAGCGAGGCTTCGATCTCCGTGTTGATCCCGAACGCTCGCGTGCGCTGGACGTCCACAGAGCTCCGCTCGCGCTCGACGCGAAAGCGTCCCTGCCCCGCCGAATGAAGTGCTCGCGTCGCGTACAACCCGCGGAGCACGAAATCCGACGCATCGACCAGCAGCCGGCCAGGCTCCTCCGCGACGATCGGCATCGACGCCAGCACGCTCGGCGCGAAGGACTCCGCAATCGCGGCGCTCATGGCCGCGTCATCCACGTCAGCTCGGAATGCGGTGTTGTGCTGAACCAGCAGCACCACTTTGCCGCTGCGTACGAACCGCACCAGCGAGAATTTTCCGGGCATCGATCCACGGTACACAGGCCAAACGCCGGATCCCGAGGCCAGTGAATTCGCCAGCAAGAGGTCGTCAGCCGAATCAGGGACCTCGATCAGCAGTCTTCCGGTCGAATCCAGGTAGAAAGCCAGGAACCCTTCGTTCCGATGCAGCCCGGCTGTGCGAGCACTGATCGTCGCGGGCTGTTGGCTGGCGGCAGGGCTAGGTGACACGTTCAGCGGCGCCAGAAAACAAAGGCAGATCCACATCACGCCTGCGCCGGCGTAGGCATCGTGGCCGGTTTCAGGAGAGCGAGGCATGGTGCCTCCAGGTGGGAGATCTCTCAGCGGGCCTGTTCCAATGTGGCTCTCGCACGGCGATGCGCAACGCTTTTCTTCGTAGTATGGCTTGACACGTATATTCCTCACTACGTATATTCGAGCCGTGGAATCTACCTTCGCCGTTATCGCCGAGCCGAACCGCCGGGCGATCCTGAGCCTGCTGGCATCGTCGGAGAAGTCCGTCCACGAGATCGAGCAGCGGCTCCGGATGCCCCAGCCTTCGGTGTCCAAGCACCTTCGTGTTTTGCGCGACGCTGGCTTCGTCGAGGCGCGAGTCGACGCGCAGCGCCGCGTCTACAGCATTCGGCCAGAGCCGCTCAAGGAACTGGACGACTGGCTGGCTCCCTTCCGGCGCTTCTGGTCCGCCCACGTTGATGCGCTCGAGCGCCATCTCGACCGCATGGAGCAGTCGCCGCCAAAAAAGAGGAAAAGACGATGAGCAATCGTGAGACGTACGCACCCGGCGCGGCGACTGGTGCCGCGATCCAGAAGGATGGAGAAAACTGGACACTCGTGCTCGTCCGCGAGCTTCGTCACCCGCCCGCAAAGGTCTGGAAGGCGCTCACGGACCCCGAGCATCTCCGCGAATGGGCGCCGTTCGACGCTGACCGGAACCTCGGCGCTGTCGGCACCGCAAAGCTCACGACGGTGGGAGCGCCGGCTGAGCGCGTGACCGAGACCCAGATCAAGCGGGCCGATGCGCCGAGGACCCTCGAGTACAACTGGGGTGGATTCGACATTCGCTGGCAACTGGAGCCGCTGGGCGACGGCACACGGCTCACGCTCTGGCACAACATCGACCGCCGCTACATCTCGATGGGAGCCGCGGGCTGGCACATCTGCATCGACGTCCTCGACCAACTCCTTGACGGTGAGCCGATCGGCCGGATCGTCGGCCCCGACGCCATGAAGTTCGGCGGCTGGCAGCGACTGAACGCCGAGTACGCACAGCAGTTCGGCTTGACGAGGCAACCATGAACGTTCTCTTATGGGTTCTGCAGGCGCTGCTCGCCCTGCATACCTTCGCAGGCGCGATGTGGAAGTTTTTCAATTCCGAGCAGACGGTCCCCTCGTTGAAAGCGCTCCCGCACGGAGTGTGGCTGGCGTTGAGTGTTTTCGAGCTGCTTTGCGGCGTGGGCCTGATACTCCCGGCATTCGACAAGCGCCTTGGCGTCCTGGCACCCATCGCGGCCCTCGGCATCGCCGCGGAAATGCTGCTCTTCTCCGGAGTGCATGTGTACTCCGGCAGCGCGGATCGGGGCGAGGTGATCTACTGGCTCGTCGTGGCCGCCGTATGCGTGTTCATCGCCTACGGCAGGTTCGCGCTGAAGCCTGCTGCTTCGCGGAGTGCTTCTACAGCAAGGCAGGAAGCAACATGAAGAAGAGCGCCGGTTTGCCGAAAGGCGGGTCCCCTTCTCGCCTCATCGACGCGAGGATCAAGGAGCTGGACGACTGGCGAGGCGCGACTCTCGCTCGGCTGCGAGGCCTGATCAAGGCGGCAGACCCCGATGTGGTGGAGGAGTGGAAATGGGAGGTTCCGGTCTGGTCACACGACGGACTGATTTGCACCGGCGAGACTTATAAGAGCGTCGTGAAGCTGACGTTTCCCAAGGGCGCCCAGCTCGAGGATCCCGAACGACTGTTCAACTCGAGCCTCGAGGGCAAGGTGAGGCGCGCCATCGATTTCCACAAAGACGACGACATCGACGAGGCTTCGTTCAAGGCTCTGATCCGCGAAGCTGTGGCGCTGAATCGATCCGCTGCCGAGGGCTCCGACCGGTAGGACGCGCATGAGACTTGTTGAACACGAATCGCCTCGCTGTATGGGCAGTTGCGGTTGAGGCGATCGAGAGCGATGATGCCTGAGTTGGCATCATCGCATTCGTCGCCGCATTCAGCCGCCGTACGACTGCCCATCAGGCAAGTTCGCATCGATGCTCGGGCGATCGGAGCGGCACGACGCGACCCAACACGCTTTCCGTTGTTCACGGGATGCCACCCGTCGTTTGGACATGGCTCGCCGACGATCGCAATTCGATTGTGGAACCGGGACCCGGCGGCTGCGCGAATGACGCGCCGCTCTGCGAGTCGTCCAATGCGCGTCGAGCGCGGCCGCGAGGTCTCCCCGCGGCCCACTCGCGTCCCACGGCCCGAACCATCCTGTCAGCGTATCGGATTCAGATGAACTACCTTCGCGCGAACCATCGCGCTGTGAATTCGGGAGGCCACACCGTGGCGTGTCGTCGTGTCATACGAAGCTTTGTGTGCATGCTTGCCCTGGCTCACGCCGCCTCCGCGGGCGCGCAGGTCACGGCGGTGATGGCGGGCAAACTCATCGATCCCGAAACCGGCTCCGAGCTCGCCAATCAGACGATACTCGTCGAAGGTGGAAAGATTTCGGCGATCGGGCCGAGCGTGGTCATTCCCCCTGGCGCCACGCGGATCGACCTCTCGCGCGAGACGGTGCTCCCGGGTCTGATCGACGCGCACACCCACCTCCTCGCGAACGTCGACGCCAAATGGGATCTGGGTGACTTCTGGATCATGGCGCTCCAGCGCCGGCCCGGCTGGAGAGCGATTCAGGGCGCGCGGCATGCGAGGGAGATGCTCGAGAGCGGCTTCACGACGGTTCGCGACGTCGGGAACGCCGGCGAATACCTCGATGCGGATCTCGACAAGGCGATACGTTTCGGCGTCGTGCCCGGGCCGACGATGGTCTTTGCCGGCCGCATCGTCGCGCCCTTCGGCGGCCAATTCTGGGACACGCCCGCGGATCCGCGGATGCTGGAAAACGCCGAATATCTCATCGCGGACTCGCGCGACGAAATGCGAAAGGCCGTTCGCGAGAACGTCTACTGGGGCGCGCGAGTGATCAAGATTGTCGTCGATGGACAAAAGTACTCCTATTCCGCCGACGATATCCGGTTCATCGTCGACGAGGCGGCGCGTGCGGGTGTGAAAGTGGCCGCGCACGTGCAGACCGAACGCGGCGCTCGTGTGGCCATCGAAGCGGGGGTCGCCTCGATCGAGCACGGCTGGGTGCTCACCGACGACGATCTCGCCTTGGCCAGGAAGAATCACGTGGCGCTCGTCAGCACCGACTTCACGGTCGAAGAGCTCGTGGCCAATGGCATGACGCCGGAGAGCGCGAAGCGCACACACGAGCGATACGTCGAGCGGCTGAAACGAGCGTCTGCCGCGGGCGTGAACGTCGTGTTCGGCACCGACATCATGGCCGACGTCAAGGAAAAGACGCGCGGCCAGCTCGCGATCGCCTACGTCGACAGCTTTCGCGAGGCGGGAATCGCGCCCGCGGACGTGATTCGGGCGATGACCGTGCGCGCGGCGGCGCTGCTCGGTCTCGAGGAGGAGCGTGGCGCCCTCCGCGTCGGAATGGCGGCCGACCTCGTTGCCACGCCGGTCGATCCGATCCACGACCTCGATGGACTGAAACACATCTCGTTCGTGATGAAGGACGGTCGCGTCGTGCGACACGACTCACACGATCCGTGACCGACGATACGCCATCGTCGTTCAATGAGAGTCCGAGGAGTACGAGTCAGGCCAAGTGGGTGTCCGCTACTCGTACCGCAACGCCTGCACGGGATCCACTCTCGACGCCCTTCTCGCCGGAATCGATCCCGCCGCCAGCGCGACCAGCGCCAACACCGCCGCTGCGGCCGCCATCACCAGGGGATCGCGCGCTGTGATCCCGAACAGCAGCGACTGCGCGCCCTGCCCGATTCCGAGCGCGCCGACCGCTCCGATCGCCGCGCCGATCAGGGTCATCACCGCGACGTGCCGCAGCACCATCGCCACAATGCTCGACGAATCTGCACCCAGTGCCATGCGGACACCGATCTCCTTGGTCCGCTGCACCACCGAGTAAGCGAGCACGCCGTACAGTCCGATCGCCGCGAGCAGCGTCGCCAGCGCCGCGAACGCCGCCGAGAGCGCGGTGATCATCCGATCGAGATAGACGTTGTCGCGGATCTGCTGCGGCATCGTCTTGAAGCTCATGAGTGGCAGGTCGCGATCGATGCGCGCGATCGTTCGGCGAATCTCCGGCATCAACGTCTCGGGCGGCACGCTCGAGCGCACGTAGAAGCTGAGCACACCAATCGTGGTGTCCTGCTTGTACGGCATGTAGAACACCGGACGGTCTTCCTGCTTCACACCGCTGTACTTGGCGTCCTTCACCACGCCGACGATGACATGTGTGAGGCTGTCGCGGCGCTGGCCCATGAGCTTGCCCACGGCGTTCTGCCCAAGCTTGAACTTCCTGGTGAATGCCTCGTTGACGATCACGACGCGCGTTGCGCCAGCCACGTCAGACTGCGTGAATTCCCGACCTGTCACTAGCGGAATGCCCATGATCCGGAAGAAATCCGGGCTCACGGCGTTGTAGTACGCGTCCACGTCGGTGTCGAGCGTGGCCGGGAAGCCCTGCACGTTCACGTCGTTGTCCCAATTGTTGCCGGCCAGCACCTGAACCTGCGCCGCGGCCACGCCGCGTACGCCCGGAATCGCGCCGACCTCCCGCTCGATCTGCGAATAGATCTGCTGCGACCGCTGACCCGAGTAGCCGTTGAGCGCCGGCGGTACGCGAAAGGTCACGAGCGAATTGACGTCCAATCCCAGGCTCACCCGACTTACATTGTCCAGGCTCTTGATGAAAAGGCCGGCCGAGACGAGGAGCGCCATCGAGAGTGCGATCTGCGCCGTCACGAGCGACGCGCGGAAGCGCGCCGCGCCGCGCGTCGCCGAGGTCTTGCCGGATCCGTCGCGCAGCGCCGAGACGAGATCCGGGCGCGTGCTGTGGAGCGCGGGAAAGAGGCCGAACAGGAGCCCGGTCGTCATCGACAGCACTCCCGCGAACGCGAGCGCCGGGCCGCTCAGCGAGAACGAGAGCGTCGACGACACGTCGGCCGGTAGCAGGACGATGATCGCTCGGAGGGTGGCCCACGCCACGGCGAGTCCCGCCAGTCCACCAAGTACCGCTAACAGCACCGACTCGGTGAGCAGTTGCGCGAGCAGCTGCCTCCGCGTGGCGCCGAGCGACAGGCGGACGGCCATCTCGAGCGAGCGATTCGCCGCGCGCGCCAGGAGCAGGTTCGCGATGTTGGCGCAGGCGATCGCGAGCACGAACAGCGTGATTCCAAAGAGCAGGACGAGCGGCATCTGCGTCTGCTGGTGCAGATTGCTCAACCCGCGGCGGCCGTCGGTGAGCTCGAGCTTCTTGGTTTTGAACCGCGCGAGGACGTTCTGACTCACGTTCTTCTGGAGCGGCAGCTCGACGTCGTTGATGATTCTGTGATAGACGACGTTCTGCTGCATGGATGCCTGCTCGATCGTGACGCCAGGCCTGAGTCGCGCGAACAGATAGATCCAGTATCGGCGCCGGTCCTCGAACCCATTGAAGCCAGGGCTCATCGCGCCGCGCATCGAAAGCGGCACGAACAGCGCCGGCTTCATGCCGGTCGTCGTTCCCTCGAAGCCGGGCGCTGAGACGCCGAGAATAGTCAGCTGCCGCCCATTTACCGAAATGATCTGTCCAACGACTGCCGGATCGCCGCCGAGCTGGCTCTTCCAGTACTCGTGGCTGAGCACGACGATCGGGTGCGCGCCGATCGTCTCGTCATCCTCGACGCCGATCAATCGTCCCACCGCGGGCTTGACACCGAGCACCGGGAAGTACGACCCGGACACCAGCTCGGCGGTCGTATTCACCGTGTTGCCGCGGAAGGCGACGTTGGGATAGAACGCCACGTGGCCGGCGACGCCGCTGAAGGGTCCCGGCTGCGCCTCGAGATCGCGGAACATGCGGTAGCTGAACACCCATTGGCAGTCGCCGGCGAGTCCGCACTGGTGCGATCCGGGACTGGGACGATTGCCGCCGAGGTTGACGAGCTGCTCAGGGTGCGGCACGGGGAGAGGAGCCCGGAGCAGCTCGTTGAAGAGCGAGTAAATCGCCGCGTTAGCGCCGATGCCGAGGGCGAGGGAGAGGATGGCGACGACCGTGACGAACGGCGTCTTGAACAGCGTGCGGAACGCGAGGCGGAGGTTGCGCATGCCGCCTTGGACAGCGGCGACGGCGAGTTGGTTGGATCACCGCACTTGCGCGTTGCCGTTGGTCCAGTCCATCAACGGACCCCAGCCCCCCATGCACGGCTGTCGGCGGGCAAGGACGTCATTTCCAGCATCGAGAGACCGCTCGTAATAGTCATACAGCGATGGCACGGTAACGCGATCGGGACCCGTGGCACTGCTTCCTTCGCCGTTGTCCTCGAGCGCCAGTGTAAAGTGCGAGACATCGTACGGCAGAGTGGTTTGCGTGAGGACGCCGGACAGGTACGCATGGTTGTTGACCACGGCGAGGCACGTCACTCTACCCTTCAATTGAATTCGCGGGTCATGTACACGAAACAGTAGCTCGCCCTTGGTCGAGCCGTCGGCCATCTGCCGAGCGGTCACCGTGTACGTGATCTTCCACACGCCCCCGTCCCACTCAAACGGCATCGTACCACCGCCCGAGACCGCGTGGAACACCGGACCCTGCGCCTGCGGCCCTCGGCCTTCGATCTGAAACGCGCCTCGGGTCTGATTCGGGACAATGCTCCACCCTTGGCCTTGGTACAACACGAAATTCGTCGACGACAGATCACCGACCACATTCCAGTTCCATCCTGCTTGTGCGCCGTCGCCTACCGGCAAGACCGTGAGCCAGTAGTGAGCATCAGCTTCGAGCACCGGGAAGCGGGTCGATGTCGCGACGTAAGCCGCGGGCCCGGCATTCAGCGCTTCGATCCACATCTGGTCAATTACGTCGCCTGGTAGCCCTTGATCGTCGACGTGGAGAAGGACCGCAATGAGTCCCGGACCGCTGACATTGGTGAGCGCAACACGCGCGGCGCCGAAGATATCGTAGCGGGTCGGCGTAAACTGCTGCGAGACTACCTGCCCACCGGATCCGGGAAACCCCGTGAGCCACGCGTGCGCGGGCAGCATGTCGAACGTCAGGCGCGGGCCGAAGTTGCTATAGATGATCTTGGACGGATCGCCGAGCGCAGCGGGTGCCGCGGCACTGAGCGGCTGGTTCGGCGCCGCACTCCTTGGGGTCGTTGGACTCTGAAGGTCCACACACGCGGCGAATGCCAGCGGTAGCGTTGAAACGAACAGGGATGCGGGTCGCATTTTGTCAGTTCCTTGAAGAGTGATCGCGGATACTGCGCGGACGCGTGTCCTGCTGCCGCGCAGTGATCATTTTGGAGTCCACATCACCGCGTGGGCTCCGTCCGTCGCGTACGAACTGCCGACGATTCGTCCCGACGGACTGATCGCAGTCGCGTAACTCGCAACCCCGCCGGGCAGCGTGCCAAGATCGATCATGTGACCGTCGCGCCAGAGGAACGCGTGGAGCGTGTAGTCTTCTGACTGCATTTCGCTCGTGCCAACGACCCAGCCCGACACATTCACGCCAAACGCGAATGAATTGGTGCCGCCCAGCGTTCCGAGATCTCGCATGACGCCGTCATGCCACAAAAAGGCGTGGACCGCACCACTCGTCACGATGGAGTTTCCAACGACGTATCCGTTCGCCACGCCGGTCGCCCCACTCCAGCCGCCAAGCGAGCCGAGTCCTATCATGGTCCCCTTCTTCCAGAGGAACGCCATGTAGGAGTCCGGCGTGTCGGACGCGCCCGCGACCTCGCCCGCGGCATCGATGGCGGTGGCAGTACTACTGCTCCCTCCGAGGGTACCGAGATCGAGCGGCCCGCCGTCACGCCACAGGACAGCTCTCATGAGGTTGTCGGCCGTCGTGCTCTCGCCGACAACCGAGCCGGATGGGTTGATGGCAGCGGCATGGCTCGCATTGCCAATCTCTGAACCGCCGCCGAGTGTGCCCAGATCGCGCATCGTGCCATCGCGCCAGATGAATGCATGACTCTCGTCCCGCGCCGTCGTGCTCTTGCCCACAACGTCGCCAGACGGACTGATTCCGGTCGCTTCACTCCGGCCGCTGCCCAGGGAGCCGAGGTCGATCATTTTGCCGTCACGCCATAGAAAGGCCCGATAGCGTCCGTCAGGCATGTTGCTCCCCCCCACGACTGCGCCCGACGCGTTTATCGCCGTCGGATAGGCGCCGGTCCCGATGTCGACCATGTCGAAGCCGGTCGTGCTCGGAACCGTGGAAATCGCCGAGAACGATGCGCGGAGGTCGCGCGATGGACCCGTGACCGCAGTCGACGTGCAGCCGATCGAGCCGAGACTGAGTGCGGCGATGGCCCGGCAGAAGTTGCGGCGTGCTGAGCGAGAGGGCCGCATCTATCACCTCGAGAGACAAGACATCCAGCCCCATTGAGAGTGGGCCGTATCGCGACTCTGTCAGTCGGGCAACGACGGGACAGATTGTGGTGGTTGCGCTGGCGGCCGCATCGTCACGGGTCGGGGGTTCGTGACATGCCCGTGCACCGGCGGCATATTGTCGCCGGACTCCTCCCCTTCTCATCGTGCCGCCTCTCGACCCGTCGGCGAGCTCGCCGGCCAGTTTCACCACGCGTTCCGGCCCGGCGCTGCCGGCCGTCCTTGCCGAGCGATACCGCGTCGAGCGCGAGCTCGGTGCGGGCGGCATGGCCACGGTCTATCTGGCAGAAGACGTCAAGCACCATCGCAAGGTCGCCATCAAGGTGCTCCACCCGGAGCTCTCGGCGGTCCTCGGCCCTGAGCGTTTTCTAAAAGAGATCGAGCTCACGGCCAGCCTTCAGCACGCGCACATTCTCCCGCTCTTCGATTCCGGCTCGGCGGACGGGTTGCTCTACTACGTGATGCCGTTCGTCGAGGGCGAGACCCTTCGCGATCGCCTCGCGCGCGAGAAGCAGTTGCCCGTTGCCGACGCCGTGCGCATTGCGGGCGAGGTGGCCGACGCGCTCGCGTACGCCCACGGGCGCGGCGTCATTCATCGCGACATCAAGCCCGAGAACGTGCTGCTGCGCGATGGCCACGCCGTCGTCGCCGACTTCGGGATCGCGCTCGCCGTCGAGCACGCGGGCGGGCAGCGGATGACGCAGACCGGGCTCTCGCTGGGCACTCCGCAATACATGAGTCCCGAGCAGGCGATGGGCGAGCGCGCGATTACGGCGCGCAGCGACATCTACTCGCTCGGCGCCGTCGTTTACGAAATGCTCATCGGTGAGCCGCCGTTCACCGGGCCGACGGCGCAGGCCATCGTTGCCAAGGTGATGACCGAGGAGCCGAAGTCGCCGGCGGTTGTTCGCCGGAGCGTGCCGCCGCACGTCGACGCGGCTGTGCGCACGGCGCTCGAGAAGCTCCCCGCCGATCGCTTCGGCACGGCCGCGGAGTTCGCGGTGGCGATGTCCGGCACCGGCGCCGTCTCTCTCCCGAGCGCGGCACTCGCCGATCGGTCGTGGCGCCGGCGCGCGATCGCCGCCGCGGCACTTGCCGGCGCACTCGCGATCGCGCTTGCCGTCTCAACGCTCGTAGCGTTTCGCGCACGGCAACGGAGCGCCGAACCGCCGATGCTGCTCGCACGCATCGACGCGTCTCGCGATGCGCCGTCGGAGTTTCGGACCATCGCGCTATCACCTGATGGCAGTCTGCTCGCCTACGTGAGCACGGTCGCGGCAGACGGCGGCCGCATCTGGCTGCGGCGAATGAGCGACGGGACCGCGCGCCCGATCGACGGGACGGCGGGCGCGGTCGAACCGTTCTGGGCGCCCGACGGCTCGGCGATCGCGTTCTTCAGCGCGGGATGGCTCCGTGTCGCGCCACTTGCCGGCGGCGCGGTGCGCAGGCTGGCACCAGCACCAAACCCCGCGGGCGGCGCGTGGGCGCCGGACGGCACGATCCTCTACTCGCCAGTGTTCGGCCGCTTCATGCGCGTTCCCGCAGCCGGCGGCACGCCGCGCGAGGCGACGAAGGCCGATCCTGGAAGCATGGGCGATCGGGAGCCGTCGTTTCTCCCCGACGGTCACCATTATCTCTTCTGGCGCTCGGGCGACGGCAACGGCACGATGTTCGTTGGCGATCTCGCGACGGGTGAGACGCGCGAGCTCGCGCGCAACGTGTCGAGCCCGCGATTCGTCGAACCCGGCTATCTCCTCTACTTTCAGGGCAGCCAGCAGGCGGTCCTCGCCGCACCGGCGCCGCTCGTTGCCCAGCGCTTCGATCCCTCGACGCTGACGTTGCTGGGCCATCCGGCGGAGCTCGCGCGCGGTGACCGTCCGGATCAGGTGGCAATCGCCACGGCGACCCGCGATTTGCTCGTGATGCGCGAGCCGCTCGAGGGCGCGCAGAACGCGTCACAGTGGTTCTGGATCGATCGACAGACAGGTCGGCGAACGCCGATTCACGGCGCGGGTCCCACATGGACAGCCCGCATATCGCCAGACGGCCGTCACGTCGCGCTCGGCGGCGATGGTCTCTGGCTCTACGATCCGGCGCGCGACGTCGCGGTGCGCATGACGACCTCGGCGCCGTTTCCCTCGGCCCCCGTCTGGTCGCCTGACGGCAGGCACGTCGCGGTGGTGAACGGACCATCGGTGGCCATCGTCACCGTGGACGGAAGCGCGCCCGAGCGCGTCATCAAGCTCAGCGACAGCAAATGGACCGACCCGCTCGACTGGACGAGCGACGGTTTCATCTACTATTTGCTCGAGCCGACGGGAGATCGCCTGCAGTGGCAGCTGTGGCGTGTCGCGCTCGCGGGCGAACGTCGCGAGCGCGTGCCGACGGACGCGGGGAATGTGCTGGATGCGCGCGTCTCGCCGGACGGTCGCTGGCTCGCCTGGGAGTCGGATGCAAGCGGACGGCGCGAGGTGTACCTCGGCCGATCGACCGGAGGATTAACCCCGGCGCGCGTCTCCAAGGACGGCGGCGCGGGCCCGCAGTGGCGGGGCGACGGCCGAGAGCTGTTCTTCATTGGGGGCGATGGACGCATGCGTGCGGTCACGCTGCAATTCGAGCCGACGCTCGCCATCGGGGAGCCGCACACGATCGCCGATTCGGTCGTGCAGCCGTCGCCATTCATGGATGAGCCATTCCAGCCAACGCGCTTCGCCGTTGCGCCGGACGGCAATCGGCTGCTCGTCCAGATCCCACCCGATCCGTCGTTGCGCCAGCTCACGGTGCTACAAGGCTGGCAGCGGCGCGTCGGCGACACGCCGCGCTGAGAGCCGCCGAGCCACCGAGCCGCCGAGCCGCCGAGCCGCCGAGCCGCCGAGCCGCCGAGTCGCCGAGTCGCCGATCTGCTCAAATTCCCCTGACACATACGGCGGACCTTCCCCGATATCCGCCGCGACCCGGCTCCCTACCCTGATGAACGGCCTCTTGGGGAGAATCGCCATGCGCCCGGGTCCGTTGCCCACCTTCGCGTTGCGCCGTCCACTCGGTTCACTCATTCTCGGACTGTCCGCGCTGTATGCGTCGGCGTGCCGCGACGTGAACGTCTCCGAGCCCAAGCGCGCGCCTGGTGCCGCGCTCGCCGCGAAATCGGGCATCCCCGACTCGCTGCCGCTTCGCATTGACGAACATCTGCGCGCCGGTCCCAATGCGCCGCGCGTGGCGTGCGGGGCCGGCATCTCGGTCCCCGGCCAGCTCGTCGCCGAGGGCGTGATCGCGCCGCACATGGGACGCACCAGGAGCGTCGTCACCGTGCTCACGTGCCAGGTTACCAACGATGCGCCGCACTTTTGGGCGGTCGACACCGTCGTCGGCGCGACGGGCGATTCGCTGTTTGGCGACTGGATGGTGACGATCTCGAATATGCAAAATGGAAAGGCCACCCTCGACCTCGAGATCGTCCTCTCGAGCGGGTCCGGTTGGTTCGGCAACGCGACCGGCGCGGCGACTGGCAAGGGTGTGCTCGATCTTGCGAGCGGAGCCGGCTCGTACACCGCAAAGGGCACGATTGGACCGCGTCCGGTCGGTCCACCTGCAACCGGTACGCAGGTCATCCCCGAGACAATCAGCGAGGGCTACTACTTCGCCTGCGGAATCGCCGTGACGGGTGAGGCATACTGCTGGGGAATGAACACCATGGGCCAACTGGGCGATGGCTCGAACCAGGCCCGTGCCGTACCCACTCCGGTCGCCGGCCAATACCATTTCACGCAGATCGCCGCTGGCCTATTCCACGCTTGCGGACTCACTCCCGATGGCGCTGCGCTCTGCTGGGGGCTCAACACTCGGGGCCAGCTCGGTACCGGGGACGACGGCAATCGCACGCTGCCGAGTCTCGTGAGCGGCATGCACACCTTCACACACATCACCGCTGGAGACTATCACACCTGCGGGACGACCGCATTGGGCACGTTTTGCTGGGGCGAAAACTTCGCTGGCGAGTTGGGAGACGGCTCGACCACCAACAGCAACACCCCGACGCGGGTCCACGGCGGATTGACGTTCACAGCAGTCAGCGCGGGAGGCCAACACACCTGTGGGTTGACGACGCTCGGAGCAGCCTATTGCTGGGGATACAACGCCAATGGCCAACTCGGTGACGGCACCGCGAGTGCGCGCAACACGCCCACGCAAGTCGTCGGCGCACACAACTTCGTGTCGATCAGCGCAGGGTCCAATCACACCTGCGCGCTTCGTTACGATTCGGTGCTGGCCCAATTCACCTACTGCTGGGGTGCAAACAGCAAAGGCCAACTGGGTGACGGTACGTCCGTGGATCGCGCGCAGCCTACACTGGTTGTCGACGCCCCGGCATTCGTGCAAATCAGCGCAGGAAGCTCTCACACCTGTGCCGTGAGCAACTCACTTGGCGCGTACTGTTGGGGCGAGAACGCGATCGGGCAGCTCGGCGACGGGACGACGATTCAACGGCTACGGCCGACGGCCGTTTCTGGCGGAAGCACGTTCAGGCGCATTAGCGCGAACAATCAGCAAACATGTGCGATCGCCGCCTCGGGAGTCGCCTACTGCTGGGGCACGAATTCAAACGGTGTGCTGGGTTATGGCGGCTCCGACTCCTGGCGTTCGACTCCGACGCCGGTAGCGACCGACGTGCCGGGCGGACTCAGGTTCGCGCGGCTGACCGGCGCAAGCGCTCACGCCTGTGGACTGACCTCGACCGGCCTGGCGTACTGTTGGGGCGCGAACAGCGTGGGTCAAGTGGGAGACGGAAGCACGATTGAACGCCACGCGCCCACAGCCATCGCCGGATACTTCAATGACCTGAGCGCTGGCGGTATGCACACGTGCGCCGTGCGTGGGGACGGCACACCCGTGTGCTGGGGCTCGAACGAGTTTGGCCAACTGGGCGACGGCACGACGACGGATCACGCGCTGCCTGCGCCGATCACGAGCACCGTGTCGTTCTACCTCATCAGTGCCGGCGGACGGCACACGTGCGCAATCGCGTACGGAGGCGCGGTCTACTGCTGGGGCTCGAATGAGTCCGGCCAACTCGGCGACGGCGGGACCACGAACCATTACGGGCCCACGTTGGTCGCGAGTCCGTACGGGTTTGACGCGATTGCCGCCGGCGACTCGCACACCTGCGGGCGGACATACGAGGGCGCGGTGTACTGTTGGGGAGATTACGGCGGAGTGAATGCCAGTATGACGCCGGTGCTGGTGCCCGTGGCTGCCGGCGAAGTGGTCGTGGCGCTCGAGGCGGGCGATCGCACGACGTGCGCTCTCACATTTTCGAACAACGTCTATTGCTGGGGCGCGAACGCGCACGGTCAGCTTGGCGACGGCACGACCAGCAATGTTTTTCCGCCCAAACGCCTGATCGTCGAGACCGATTTCTCCTGGGGGGTGTCGTTGGCGCGTGTCGGCGTCGGAGCGAATCACGTGTGTGTTGTGGCGAATAACACCTTCGGCGAGTTGGCGTATTGCTCGGGATGGAACTACTACGGCCAGCTCGGCGACAACTCGACCGTGGAGCAACATAACCCGGTCGCCGTCTATGGAGACCGCGCGTTCCAGTCGATCACCGGCGGCGGCGACTATACGTGCGCACTCAGCTCGGGCGTGGCGTACTGCTGGGGAAGGAACCAGAACGGTCAGCTTGGGACCGGCGACACGATCGATCGGAAGGTTCCGGCAGCCGTGACTCGGCTGCTGTTCAAGATGTAGTGAGCGTTGGTGCGCTGTCGACCAGCCACTGCCGGCGAGAAGCGATGCGCCGCGCCTCTCGGGGGAGGCGCGGCGCATCGCGGTAATCCAGCGTAGGCGTGAGGAGTTTCGCGGTCGATAACTGTCACGTCCTTCCGCTACGCAGCCTTGGCGTAACTTGGCCGTTGCAAGATCTCTCGAGGTGCCGCGCGTCGCGTCCGGCCGCGCGCAACCGTGGCCGCGAGCACACCGACCACTGCCGGGACCACTGCCCCCGCGCCGACGCCCTGCAGAAGCGTCACGGTCGTCGCGCCGATCATGATGATGACGAGACCCGCAGCCGCCAGCGGTGTCAGTTCCCCACGGATCTTCGTGAGCGCCGGTACGATCAGCCCGACCGCACCCAGCACCTCGCACACGCCGATGAACTTCATGAAGCCGCCGGGAAGGTGCGACTGCTGAGCCAGTACGGCGACCGGCATCACGAGCTTCATTCCGCCGGCGAAAAGGAAGAGCGCGGCAAGGAGACCCTGAATCGTCCAGAGGGCGGCATTGGCGCGGCGGCTTTGCGTTGGGCGTGCGGTTGCGATTGACATGGTCCGGTCTCCTCGGTTTTGCCGCCTCCGCAGAGGCCGGCTGATGGTTGACTGAAGGCGAGTTGTTTGACTCTCTGCCTTCACGTCGAACGAGGAGACGCAGGATCGACAGCCAGCCTACCGGGCCGATCCACCCGAAGACATCACCAGGCGTAGCCGAGTCCCACCGCCAGATATGAGCCGTCGAGATTCGCGACCCAATGCTCGTGCGTGACGACGCCGGGCAGCGCGGCGCGCGTCGCG
>DATISA010000017.1:0-4892 GCA_035469245.1 Gemmatimonadaceae bacterium | reverse complement strand
CCGCGTCGTGATGTCGGAGTTGTTCGGGCGGATCGACGGATGCGCGCGCGGCAAGGGGGGTCGATGCACATGTTCGACAAGAGCCTGAATTTCCTGGGCGGGCATGGCATCGTCGGCGCGCACGTGCCGCTCGCCACCGGCGTCGGCTTCGCGATCAAGTATCGCGGCGGCGACCAGGTCTGCGTCTGCTTCATGGGCGAATCGGTCGTCAACACCGGCGCCTTCCACGAGGCGCTCAACATGGCGGGGCTCTGGAAGCTTCCCGTCGTGTACGTGATCGAGAACAACCGCTACGGCATGGGCACGGCCCTCGAGCGCGCGTCGGCGATTCACGACATCTACGAGCGCGGCGCCTCGTACAACATCCCGCGCGCCGTGTGCGATGGACAGGATGTGTTCGAGGTTCGCGCAGCCGTGCAGCAGGCCGTCGATCGTGCGCGCGGCGAATCGCTTCCGACCCTGCTCGAGGTCCGCACCTACCGCTTCATGGGACACTCGATGTCGGACGCGACGAGCGGGACGTACCGCACAAAAGCGGAGCTCGACGAGAACATGAAGCGCGATCCGATCGTGCTCCTTCGCATGCACATGCAGGAGCGCGGCGAGCTGAACGAGGAGGGCCTGCACAAGCTCGACGACGAGCTCAAGGCGGTCGTCCAGGACGCGTGGGATTTCGCCGACGCCAGCCCCGAGCCGCCGCTCGAGGCACTGTATGAGAACGTGCTCGTTGATACGACCAGCGATGCCGCCGTGGAGGTGCTCGCGTAATGCCGGCCATCACGTATCGCGACGCGCTCAATCAGGCACTGCGCGAGGAGATGCAGCGCGACGATCGCGTGTTCCTCATGGGCGAGGAGGTCGCCGTCTATCAGGGCGCGTACAAGGTGTCGAAGGGATTGTTGCAGGAATTCGGCGAGATGCGCGTCGTCGACACGCCCATCACGGAGCTCGGGTTCGCGGGCGTTGGCGTGGGCGCGGCAATGGTCGGGCTCAGGCCGATCATCGAGTTCATGACCTGGAACTTCGCCGTCCTCGCCATGGACCAGGTACTCAACTCGGCGTCCAAGCTGCTCTACATGTCGGGCGGCCAGTTCAACATTCCGATCGTCTTTCGCGGGCCCAACGGCGCCGCGCTCCAGCTCTCGGCCCAGCATTCGCAGGCGTTCGAGTCGTGGCTCGCGCACATCCCCGGCCTCAAGGTCGTCACGCCCGGCACGCCGTACGACGCCAAGGGCCTCCTCAAGAGCGCGATCCGGGACGACAATCCGGTGTGCTTCCTCGAGGGCGAGATGCTCTACAACATCAAGGGCGACGTGCCTGAGGAAGAGTATCTCATCCCGATCGGCAAGGCCGACCTCAAGCGAGAGGGCGGGCACTGTTCGATCATCACCAACGGCAAGATGGCGTTGGTCGCCATGCAGGCGGCCGACCAGCTGGCCAAGGAAGGCATCAACGTCGACGTCGTCGACCTGCGAACCGTGCGACCGATGGACGTCGAAGCAATCAAAACTTCGGTCGAGAAGACCAACCGCGCCGTCGTGCTGGAAGAAGGGTGGGAGATCGCCGGCATCGGCGCGCAGGTCGTGGACTACGTCCAGCGTGAATGCTTCGACGTACTCGACGCGCCGGTCGTCCGAGTTCACCAGGCCGATGTGCCGATGCCGTACGCCAAGAACCTCGAGCGCGCAGCCAAGCCCGACGCCGCCAAGACGATCGCCGCGGTGAAAAAAGTCATGTATCTCGAATAGAGCCCCCTCCCCTATACCATGGCAACCAAGGTCTTCATGGAGGCGTTGTCCCCGACGATGGAAGAGGGGCGCCTCGTCAAGTGGCTCAAGAACGAAGGGGACACGGTCAGGAGCGGCGATCCGCTCGCCGAAGTCGAGACCGACAAGGCGATCATGGAACTGGTCGCCCGCGGCGACGGCGTCCTGCGCAAACGGCTCGTCGGCGAAGGCGAGTCGCGACCGGTCGGACAGCTCGTCGGCGTCATCGCGGCCCCGGACGAGAACATCGACGCGTTGATCGCGGGCGCGGCGCCCGCAGGCGCGGCCGCGGGGGCAAAGCCGCCGGAGCAGGTCGTCGCCAAGACGCAGGAAACTGCCGGAACCTCTTCCGTCCCGCGACGCCCCGCCGAGTCGCAGGGCGAGGCGTCGGCGCCGCCGCAGCAGAAGACGGCTGCAGCAGGCCAAGTCTCTCCGCCAGCAGCGGGGCCTGGAGAGCCACGCGGGAATGGCGTTCAGCTCCGCTCCTCACCCCTTGCGCGCCGTCTGGCCTCGGAACGGGGACTGGATTTGTCGCGGCTCCAGGGCTCCGGCCCGGGCGGACGAATCATCAAGCGCGACATCGAGGCAGCCGCCGCCAGCGGTCCGGCGGCGGCGCGCACTCCAATGCGCGCGGCGTCGGGCGCCGACTTCGAGGACATTCCGCTCACCCAGATCCGGAAAACGATCGCCAAGCGGCTCGTCGAATCGATCGGCCCGATCCCGACGTTCTACCTCACCGCGGAATTCGACCTCACGCGCGTCAGCGAGATGCGCGCGGCGATGCTCGAGATGGGCGACGAGTACAAGGTCTCGGTCAATGACGTGCTCTTGAAAGCCGTCGCCACCGCGCTCGCCCAGCATCCCGAAGTGAACGCCCACTGGCTTGGCGATCGCATCCGGCAGCACCATCGCGTGCATCTGGGGATGGCCGTCGCGACGCCGGATGGCCTGATCGTCCCCGTGATCACCGATGCCGATCAGAAGCGAATGAGCGAGATCTCGGCGGAGGCGCGCGAGCTCGCCAAGCGCGCCCGCGAGCGCAAGCTCACGCCCGAGGAATACACGGGCTCGACGTTCTCGATCTCGAATCTGGGCATGTTCGGCATCGACGAATTCACGGCGATCATCAATCCGCCCGAAGTAGCGATCCTCGCCGTCGGCACCGCGCAGGACGTGGCCGTACCGCACGACGGCGGCTTCGTGACCCGCAAGCGCGTCCGCGTGACGATGAGCTGCGACCATCGCGCCGTCGACGGTGCCGTCGGCGCCACCTTCCTTCAGACTCTGCGACGCTTGGTCGAGAATCCGCTCATGTTGGTGTTCTAACGTTGATCCGTGAATCGGGCTCCGGGTTCGTGGCGCAACGAGCCCCGGTTGAACTGCTCAACGCAGAGGCACAGAGGGCGCAGAGAACCGCCGCAGAGGAAGGCCGCTCGGGACGTCCCAACAAATTTGGAACACGGACAACAGACGGATTGAACGGACGGCACGGATCGATCTCGGAGCGGCAACAGCTCCATGCTCAGCGAGCCCGGACGAACTCTTGTTTGGCACCGCCGCTCGGGATGCTCCTAGTGGCATCCCGAGCGGCAGTCCCCAAAAAATCCCGGCTCGTGGCGAGCGGTGCTCTCGCGCCACGGGGAGCGATCCGTCAGATCCATTTCATCTGTAGAATCGCCATTCCCAAGTCTTAGACCCGTCCACGCCTCGACGAAGCTGGTACGCCCACATGGAGCCCTCTGCGACGCCTCCGCGTCCTCTGCGCCTCTGCGTTGAGCAGTTCGATCCGGGCTCGTTGCGCGACGGAGCCGTTCGTCACCCCGGCGGGCGCTTGTTCGGATCGAGGGTCCAGATGACGATCGCGCCGCAGACGCCGCGGCCGATCTTGTCCAGTTCGGGCGGGATCTCGGATACGCCCACGTACACCTCGAGCGCCTCGATGTCCTCGGCGGTGAAGTCGTCGAGGGTGCCGCTGTAGGGCATTCCGTGGACGAACATCGACGGCAGGCACTGGCGCGCGCCGGAACCGCGGGTCATCACCACCTGGTAGCCGATGCCGCGGCGCATCGGTACGAGCCGCACGCCCGGCACGGTGCGCACGATGTCCGTTCCCGAACGCGCGCCGGCGCGTACGATCTCCTGCCGCGTGATGAACGTTCCGCGGTTGCTGGAGCGCCGCCGGTCGAACTGATCGAGCCAATGCGTCTGCGTCGCGGTATCCGCCACCGAAACGAGGGGAAGCGCCTGCGCGCTCGCGGTGAGCGTCAGGGTCGCGCGGTGCGTGCGTCCCGGCTTGAGGACCGCCGTGAAGCTCGCCGACTCGTAGCCGATGCGCCGAACGTTGAACACGTCCGTTCCCGAGGGCAGTCCCGCGATGCGGAACGCGCCACTGTCGCCCGTGATTGCGCGGAACTTGTCGGATTTGACCAGCGTGATCTCGGCGCCTGACAGTCCGAGGCCAGTCGAGTCGACGACATGGCCGATCAGCACCGCGGGCAAGGAATCGCGGCGCGCCGTGTCGGCGGGAGACTGCTGCGCGCTCGCAGCGCGAACAGCAGCACAGACGGCGACGAGGTGCCACCAGTGGAGGGCTCTCGAGATCGCCATGGCTTTCTTCACCTTACCGAGCGGTTATGGATCCAGCAAGACTCAGACGCGTCGGCTCGGTGCGCGGTAGCGCCTGACTTCAAGACCCCGGTATCTTTTGGCGGCGTCACTCCATCCGCGCCTCGACTCGGGTACCCTTTCGAATCTTATACATCCGACAGTATGGCTTCGTTCGACGTGATCTTTCTCGGCGGGGGACCCGCCGGCTACGTAGGCGCCATCCGCTGCGCACAGCTCGGCCTTTCCACGGCGGTCGTCGAGCGTGAGGGCCTGGGTGGCACCTGCGTCATATGGGGCTGCATTCCTGCCAAGGCCCTGCTCGAGGCCGCGTCCATCGCCAACCGAGCACGCCACGCCTCCGATTTCGGCGTCAACGTGGGCGAGGTCAAGACCGACTACGGCGTCGCCATGAAGCGCTCACGCGCCGTGAGCAATCAGAACTCCAAAGGCGTCGAGTTCCTCTTCAAGAAGAACAAGATCACCTGGATCAAGGGAACCGGAACGCTCACCGGCAAGAAC
>DATISA010000016.1:0-61972 GCA_035469245.1 Gemmatimonadaceae bacterium | reverse complement strand
TCCACAACGAGCGGCCTTGCGTCGCGATCACGAGATCGTCGTGGTGGACCTTGATGTCGGTCACCGGCACGTTGGGCAGATCGAGCTGGAACGCCTGCCAGTGCGTGCCGTTATCGAATGACACGAACATGCCGAACTCGGTGCCGGCGTAGAGCAGTCCTTCGCGGACCGGATCCTCGCGCACGACACGCGTCGGCCAATCGGTGGGAATGCCGTTCGCGCCATCCGTGAGCTTGGTCCAGGTGGCGCCGTAGTTGTCAGTTCTATAAATATACGGCTTGAAATCTCCCAGCAGATACCGGTACACGGCGTAGTACGCCGAGCCTTTGCGGTGCGGCGACGTTTCGATGTACTGCACGCGGCCGCCCGTTGGCAGATCCTTGGGGGGGGGCGTGATGTTCTGCCAGGTCTTGCCGTTGTCGCGGGATATATAGAACGGTCCGTCGTTCGCCCCCGTCCAGATCACGCCCGGTTCGAGCTTGGATTCGCTAATCGCGTAGAGCGTGCTGTAGAACTCCTCACCCGTCACGTCTCGCGTGATCGGCTCGCCACTCCCGCCCTGGCAGCAGGCCGGATGCGCGGTGAGATCGGGCGAAATCTTCTCCCAGTGCACGCCGCCGTCGCGCGACCGGTGCACGAACTGCGACCCGTAGTACACGATGCTCGAGTCGAAGCGCGAGACCTCCATCGGCGAGACGCGCTGGAACCGGTAGATGAGATCCTTGGCGTCGTTGCCATACAACGACTGCGCTCCCACCCAGTAGTTCTGCTCCTGCCGCGTGTTCATGAACATGCGGCCGAATTGTCCCTTGCACGCGCCGTAGACGACTTGCGGATTTCTGGGATGCGGGATGATGGGACCGGTCTCGCAGCCGGGACCGGCCTCGAACGGCTCGGTTTCTCCCGCCACGGGCATGCTCGGCACAATCACGGTGCTCGCGTCCTGCTGCGCGCCGTAGAGCCGGTAGGGGAACTGCTCGTCGAGCCACACTCCGTAGATCTCGGCGGTGGGCTGGATCATCTGACTCGACCAGGTGCGCCCGCCGTCCTGTGACACGTTGGCGCCGCCGTCGTTCGACTGGATCATGATCCGCCCGTCCTTGGGATTGATCCACATGTCGTGATTGTCGCCGTGCGGCGTCCGCAGCGGAGACCAGGTCGCGCCACCGTCCGCCGACTTGAAGAAGCCTTCTGCGCCCCCGTACACGACGTCCGCGTTCGTGGGATCGACCGCCAGCGCTACGTAATAGAAGGGCCTGGTGATGAGCTGCGCGTAGCTGCTGACCTGCTTCCATGAATCGCCGGCGTCCTCCGAGCGATACAGACCTCCGCCCGGTTTCGCCTCGACGAGTGCGTAGACGCGATTGGGGTTCGCCGGCGTGACGGCGATGTTGGCCTTCCCGACCAGCTCCGTCGGCAGGCCATTCGCGATCTTGGCGAACTTCTCGCCGCCGTCAGTGCTCTTGTAGAACCCTACACCGGACGAATTCTGCGCACCGCTGATGATCGTCCACGGCGTGCGCTCGCCACGCCACATCCACGCGTACACGATGTCCGGGTTCGCCGGATTCAACTCGAGATCGGCCGATCCGACGCTGTCCGAGACGAATAGCACCTTACGCCAGGTCTTCCCGCCGTCGGTGGTCTTGTAGACGCCGCGCTCCGAGTTCGGCTTGAACGCGTTGCCGATCGCGGCGACCCACGCGACGTTGGGATTCGTCGGATGAATGCGCACGGCACCGATCTGGCCCGCGTCGTACAAGCCCGAGAACGTCCAGTGGTCGCCGCCGTCGGCCGACTTGTAGATGCCGCGGCCCGTCGAGACGTTGCTCCGAATGTCATCCGAGCCCGTGCCGAGGTAGATGACGTTCGGGTCCGACTCGGCGACCGCGATCGAGCCCGTCGAGCCGAGCGGCACTTTGCCGTCGGTGATTGGTCGCCAACTCGCCCCGGCGTCGGTGGTTTTGAACACACCACCGCTTGCTACACCCATGTAGAAGGTGCGCGGTTCCGACGGCACACCCGTTACGGTCGTGACACGCCCGCCCCGCGGCGGGCCGACCATTCGATAGTGCAGCCCGTGTAACAGCGTGGTATCGACCGGCGCGAGCAGCGCGACACGGCGCGGAAACGTAGGCGACGATGGTTGCGCCTCGACGCGCGAAAGACGAGCGGAGCCGATCGTGCAAACGGCCGCCGCGAGAAGGCCTGAAGAGCGCACACGCATGACTGACCCTCGGCTGGTGGGCGCCGGGCGCTGGGTGCGACCGGCTCGGCTGGAAGCTGGCCACGCCGCGCCCACGAGCGCTAGAGGTTGTCGGCCTGCGCCTCCATCTTCCATGCGCTGCGCTCGATAAGTATCCTCTTTCCGCCGCGAGGCACGGCACCACGCCGTGCCTCGTCAGTTCATCCTCCTCAACGTCACGGAAAGAGCATTCATGCTCGCACGGCGCATTGCCCTGTCGAGCGCGCTCGCCGCGCTCGGATTCATTCCATCCGGCGCCGTCGCCCAGCGCGCCATCCCAACGCCAGCCTCGGTGCTCGGTTTCGAGCCAGGCGCCGACCGACATTTGCCGAGCTGGAAACAGATCGTCGACTACTTCACGGCGCTCGACAAGGCGAGCCCGCGCGTGTCGGTGCGCACGCTCGGCAAGACGACGCTCGGGCGGCCGTTCATTGTCGCTTTCATCGCCGATTCGGGCACGTTGGCGAACCTCGAGCACTACCGGCAGATCCAGCACAAGCTGATGGATCCGCGGCTGCAGGCGGCGGGTGAGCGCGCCAAGCTGCTCGACCAAGGCAAGAACGTAATCCTCGTGACGTCTTCGATTCACTCGAACGAGTCCGGCGGCTTCACCACGCCGCTGTTGCTGGCCGAGCGACTGGCGCGCGCCGCTGATCCGGAGGCGCGGACGATTCTCGCCAATACGATCATCATGCTCGTCCCGTCGCAGAACCCGGACGGCGTCGACATCGTGGGCGACTACTACCGCGCGACGATCGGCACGCCGAACGAGGGGCGCGATCCGCCGGAGCTTTACCACAAGTACGTGGGCCACGACGACAATCGCGACTGGTACGCGTTCACACAGCCGGAGACCCGGTACACGGTGGACTCGCTCTACACGCCGTGGGACCCCGAGATCGTGAACGACATCCACCAGCAAGGGTCGAATTCGGGACGGATCTTCATTCCGCCGTACATGGATCCCGTCGAGCCGAACATCGACCCGATTCTCACCGCGGCCACGAATGGGCTCGGCATGTCGATGGTGTGGCGGATGACGAATCAGGGCTTCACCGGGATCGCCAGCAACGCGTCGTACGATCAGTGGTCGCCGGCGCGACAGTACTCGCTCTACCATCGCGGCGCGCGCCTGCTGACGGAGACGGCGAGCGCGCGGCTAGCTTCGCCCATCGACATCCCGTTCGACCAGTTGGGACCGGGGCGCGGCTATGACGCCAAGGTCACGTCGTGGAATTTCCCGTCGCCCTGGAAGGGAGGGCACTGGACGTACGGCGACATCGTGCGCTACCAGACGGCCGCGAGCTGGGCTCTCTTTCTCGACGCGGCGCTCAACCGGCGTGCGTGGGTCGAGGGCTACGCGAACCTCGCCGATCGCGCGCTGGGCGAACAGCCGGCCTGGGGACGCGACCCGTGGCCATCGGCGATCGTAATGCCGAAGGCGCAGCGCGACACGCAGGCACTGCGGCGTCTCGTCTGGACGCTGCAACACGGCCAGGTCGAGATCCGCGAGTCGACCGCCCCGGTGACCGTCGACGGGAAATCGTATCCCGCGGGAAGCTACGTCGTGCTCACGCGTCAGCCGTTCGGCGGATACGCCAAGACGCTGCTCGAGCGGCAGCAGTACCCAGACTTGTTCGAGTATCCTGGCGGCCCGCCCAAGCGGCCGTACGACGTCACGGCGCATACACTGCCGCTGCTGTTCGGTGTGAACGTGGCACACGTCATGGGACAGCCGCCGGCGACCGGCGGCGTGATTGCGGCGATCCCGGAGCCGGCCTACACGTCGGCGCTCACGACCAGCCATTCCAGGCGCATCGCGGTCTATCGCCCGAGCACCAACGAGCCGATCGACGAAGGCTGGACGCGATGGATCTTCGACCTGTACAAGGTTCCGTTCACGACGATCACCGAGAAGGACGTCGAAGCCGGTTCGCTCAATGGCCGCTTCGACGCGATCGTGATGTCCGATGGCGTCGCTGGTGGTGGTGGTCGGGGCGGCCGCGGCGGACGTGGCGGCGCGGCCGTGGACATCTACGGCCCGCTGGGGGATTTCGTCCGAAACGGTGGGTCGATTCTGGCGTTCAACAACACGGCGGCGGCGGTCGCAGACGGGCTCAAACTGCCGGTGAAGAATGCGCTGGCCGGCGTGCGGAACACGGACTTCTACGCGCCCGGCTCCATCCTCGCGGTCGAGCTCGATCGTGGCAGCCCGCTCGCGCAGGGCGTAACGGCGCCGGTCCCGGCGATCTGGTTCGAGAGCGGCCCGGCATTCGAGATTTCTGATTCGACCCAGGCCGTCGCCGTAGCCCGGTACCCGGCCGCGGGGAATCCGCTGCTCTCCGGCTGGCTGCTCGGCGGATCGAAGTTGAACGGCAAGGCAGCGATGGTCGATGCGACTCTGGGCCGAGGGCACGTCGTGCTGTACGGCTTCCGGCCGCAGTACCGGGGGCAGGCGGTGGCGACGTATCCGTTGATCTGGGCGGCGCTCGGCAGGTAGTCGCGGCGCCGCCGGCCCACGGGGATTGTTCTAATTCTCTAATATCTACAGCTCAGCTCGTTCATTCGCTCCGCGCACGCTATCATTTACGTTGCTCTCCGATCGCCGGTTCGTCTGAACTTTGTTCCCGCGGTCGGGTATGACGCGCCGCCAGCCAATTCCCACGGCTGGCACGCGACGGACGCCTCCCACCGCACGACATCGTTTCTCTCCCTTTTTCTGTAGTCCCCCGATGCTGCATCGCAGGTTCGTTCCCGCGATCGCGCGCGCTATCACCCTGACCGCCGCCGGGATTGCCGCGGCCGGTTTGTGGAACTGCGCGAGCTATCCTTCGGCCGCGCGCGATGGAACGCTCGGTACGCTGCTCTCCTCCCCATCGCGCCCGAGCCGTATCAAGCCAGCCGCCTCGCTAGGCGCCATCCTGTCCGGTGCCCCCGGCACGTACATCGAGCAGCTGCTTGGCGATCGAGACTCGACGATCGAGCGCTGGCCCGACCACATGGCGGCTCCCCTCCGTGTGTGGATCGACTCGACCGACGCGCTATCCGGCGTGCAGGCGCGCTTCCCCACCACCGTACGCGCCGCGTTCGCCGAGTGGGCAACGACAGGGATTCCGCTGCGATTCATCTACGTCGCCAATGAGCACCAGGCAGACGTGCGCGTTCACTGGACGGACCACCTCGACCACAAAACGGGGTCGACCACGTGGCGAACGGATCGCAGCGGATGGCTCCTGACCGGCGACATTACGCTCGCGACGCACATCAGCGATGGCCAGGCGCTCGACACTCGCGGAATGCGCGCGATCGCTCTCCACGAGGTTGGGCATGCACTCGGGCTCAGCCATAGCGTGGACGGGCACGACATCATGGCGCCGCTGGTTCGCGTTGACGGGCTGAGCATTCCTGACCGGAATACGATCAAGCTGTTATACTCATTCCCGGCAGGTCACGTCCGCTGAAGGATACTCCTCCGACCCGTTCCCCCAACTCACCTATGCGCGTGCTTCGTCTTCTCGTCCCGTGCGTCGTTCTGCTCGCCGCGTGCGATACCGGCGCCAAGCAGCAGCTGCGTACGCTCGCCCATGTCGACTCCCTGCGCACCGACTCGATCGTCGCGATCAAGAACGATTTGCTCAACGAGGTGATGACGTCGACGCAGTTCGTCAACGACATCAACGGCGAGATCGGCAAACTCAAGTCGCGCCAAAAGGCGAAGCTCAGCACCAAACTGACCAGCGAGTCCGACATCGCAGCGATCAAGGAAGAGCGATCGGCGGTGGTGGAGCGCATCCGTGAGCTGGTGGCCCGCCTCGATTCCAGCGAAAGCCACATGGAATCGCTTCGCGCGCGCGCCGCGCGGCTGTCGAAGCATGACTCGACGCTCACGACACAGGTCGCGGAGTTCGAGAAAACGATCGCCGACCTGCGTCAAACGGTCGAGCAGCAGAAGTCGGAGTACGAGGCCACGATCGGCCAGCTGAACCTGCAGGTCGCGCAGCTCAACTCCAAGGTCGACACCATGACTCAGGAGAACGTGAAGCTGGCCGGTGAGACCAAGGCGCTGACCGACACCGTCACCGAGCTGACGACCGAGAAGAACACCGCGTACTACGTGATCGGCACCAAGGACGAACTGGTCAAGCGCGGGGTGCTCGTAACGGAAGGCCATCGGCGATTCCTGCTGCTCGGCGGCCGCACTGTTTCGGCGGCTCGCGAGCTCGATCCCGGAAAGTTCACGAAGATCGACCGGCTCAAGGACCGCGTGATCAACCTGCCCGCCGGCGACTATACCATATTCAGTCGCCAGAATCCCGCGTATGCGTCGCCAATGGCGTCCAGGGATGGGAAGATCTCCGGCGGGTTGCGGATCGATCAGCCGGAGCGATTCTGGGAGCCGTCCAAGTTCCTGATCATCGTGCGATCGTGATCGCGAAACACCTTACGACGAATTGACGAAAGGCCGGCCAATTGGCCGGCCTTTTTCATTGCGCGCGTGTGTCGCGCGGTGTTGCGACCGCCGGAGTATTGCGATCAGCGTAATCCTTCGGAGCCTGATCAAATACGTAAGAGAGAATTACTTGTGCAAAGCTCGCACCACTTGGCTTGACGGCGCGAACATTTGGACAAAGATTCTGGTACCGTTCACGTTCGCGAGGATGCAGGACGGACGGTCTCACCTGCGGCTCCCTCCATCATGGCCCTCGAGCGCACGCCTCGGCCGGACCTCGACCAGAACACGCTCGACGGTCTCCGAACAGCATTCGCCGAGTCCCTCTACCTCGGGCGACACGCCGATGGGATCCATGACGCGCTCGGCCGCGCCGCGCGCGAAGCGCGCGACAAGGGCATCGAACCAGAGCGGCTCCTGATCACCGTTAAGGACGTGTGGTACGGCGTCCCGCGCTCGACGCGCACGACTCCGACGGACCTCGAGCATAGTCTGCTGCAGGAGCTCATCACGCGCTGCATCCAGGAGTACTACGCCCCCTAGGCACGACCGCGTGTACGAACGCGGCGTGCCACATGCAAGCGACGACGGCGGATGAGCAAGCTCCCGATCGAGCCGGTCCTGCCATCCGTGCGCGAGGCGCTCGACCGGCAGGGTTCGTTGGTGCTGCAGGCACCGCCAGGCGCCGGGAAAACCACCCTCGTTCCACTCGCGCTGCGCGATGCACGATGGCTCGCCGGCCAGTCCATCGTCATGCTCGAGCCGCGGCGCGTCGCAACGCGTGCCGCAGCGTCGCGCATCGCCGAGCTCGCGCGCGAGCGCGTCGGTGAAACGGTCGGCTACCGAATGCGCGGTGACAGCAAGATTGGCAAGCACACGCGCATCGAGGTCGTCACCGAGGGGATTCTGACGCGGCGCCTCCAGCGAGATCCAACGCTCGACGGCGTTGGTCTCGTGATCTTCGACGAGTTCCACGAACGCAGTCTCGACGCCGACCTTGGCCTGGCACTCGTGTCGCGGACGCGCGAACTGGTGCGCGACGATTTGAGAATTCTCATCATGTCGGCGACCCTGGACGGCGAGTCCGTCGCCCGGCTGCTTGGCGGCGCGCCCATCATCACCAGCCAGGGTAGAAGCTTTCCGGTGGAGACACGCTACATGCCGCCTCGACCGGGCGCTCGCATCGAGGCCGGTGTGGTCGCGGCGGTTGTCGGCGCGCTCACCCGCGACGAGGGAGATATTCTCGTGTTCCTCCCCGGCGCCGGTGAGATCCGCCGCGTCGAATCGCTGCTCGCCGCGCGGGCGCTGGATGCGGTGGTGACGCCGCTCTACGGCGCGCTGCGCGCCGACGCGCAGGATCGCGCGATCCGTCCGGACCCAGAGGGCCGCCGCAAAATCGTGCTCTCGACCTCGATCGCCGAGACGAGTCTGACGATCGAGGGGGTGCGCGTCGTCGTCGACTCGGGATACGCTCGCGTGCCGCGCTTCGCGCCGGCGGTGGGCATGACGCGCCTCGACACGGTGCGTGTATCCAAGGCGTCGGCCGATCAGCGCCGCGGACGGGCGGGCCGCCTCGCGCCCGGCGTGTGCTACCGGCTGTGGGACGAGCACGAGACGCTGCATTTTCTCGATCAATCTCCGCCGGAGATTCTGCACGCCGACCTGGCGCCGCTCGCCCTCGATCTGGCGGCGGCCGGCGTCGCCGACCCGCTCGAGCTCACGTGGCTCGATCCGCCGCCGCCGACTGCGTTCGCGCAGGCGCGCGAGGTGCTCACCGAGCTCGACGCGCTCGATGCACGCGCTGGCATCACACCGCATGGCCGGGCGATGGCCGCGCTGCCGATGCATCCACGCCTCGCGCATATGCTGCTCGGCGCCAAATCGGTCGGCGCGGAACGGCTCGCGTGCGATGTCGCGGCCCTGCTCTCCGACCGCGACATCTTCCGGAGCGGTGACGCAGTCCCGGATGCCGACGTCGCGCTTCGAATCGGCGCGCTGCGCGAACGGAACGTTCAGCACGCCGGGGGCGTCGAGATCGATCGCGAATCGCTGCGCCGGGTCCGAGCGGAGAGCGACCGACTCGCCAGGCACATGGCAGCGCGAACGGCCAACGATGGCGCGGACGACCACGACGCGCTCGGCACGCTGCTCGCGCTCGCCTACCCCGACCGGATCGCGCAACGCCGGCCCGGCACCCGCGCGCGGTACCTGCTTCGCAACGGACGCGGCGCGGAGCTCGTTGGCGCGCAGTCACTCTCCGAGTCGCCGTTCCTCGTCGCCGCGCAGCTCGACGATCGGCGCCCCGAAGCGCGCATCTTTCTCGCGGCGCCGATCACGCTCGACGAAATTCGCACGCGATTCGCCGATCAGATCGTGCGAGATGACGTCGTGGAGTTCGACGACGCGACAGGCACGGTGCTCGCTCGCCGGCAGGAGCGACTCGGAGCGATCGTGCTGCGCGAGATCACGCTCGAGCGTCCGGATCCGGCGCGCGTCCGTGAGGCGGTCCTCGCCGCCGTTCGCCGCCGCGGGATTGCCGCCCTTCCCTGGCCGCCGGCGGCGCTGCGCCTTCGCGAACGCATCACGTTCGTGGCGCGTCACGAGCCTGGATGGCCCGCCGTCACCGACGACGCGCTCCACGCGACGCTCGACAAATGGCTCGCGCCGATGCTGGACGACGTTCGCCGCCTGACGGATCTCGAGCGGCTCGATTACGTCGCGGCACTGACGACGATGCTCGACTGGCGCCAGCGGCGTGCCGTCGACGAGCTGGCGCCGTCGCACGCCGTCATGCCGACCGGCTCGCGCATTCCGATCGACTACGCCGACCCCGACGTGCCGTCAATCGCGGTGCGCATCCAGGAAGTCTTCGGACTGGCAGAATCGCCGCGCGTCCTCGGCGGCCGTGTGCCGCTCACGATGCAGCTCCTGTCGCCGGCGCACCGCCCGGTGCAGGTCACGCGTGATCTCGCGGGCTTCTGGCGCACCAGCTATTTCGACGTTCGAAAGGACCTTCGCGGGCGTTATCCCAGGCACGAGTGGCCCGAGGATCCGCTCGCCGCCACTCCGACCAGGCGCGCGAAGCCGCGGCGCTGATCCAACTGCAGCGGCAACGGCCCAACGCAGAGGAGTGGAGGCCGCAGAGGTTCGCAGAGGAGTTCCGGGTGCATACGGACCTGCTCGTGGCAGGGAGCGTTCGGGTGGTTGTGAACGCGGACTCTCGCGGAGGTGGCGGAGGCAGCGGATCTGCTCCGAGTGGCGCGAAGATACCGTTCGCCACGAGCCGGGATTTTTTGACTGGACTGCCGCTCGGTCGGCCGCGAGCAGCGTCACGAGCGGCAGTACCCAAAGAAATTCACGGCTCGTCGGGCGAAGGATTCTCTCGGCACACGGAGCGGTCCGAAGGATCCGCCCCCGTCCGAAGCATCCGCGTTCACAACCACCCGACCTCTCCCCGCCACGAAGCAGCCCGTATGCACCGGGCACTCCCCTGCGGCCCTCCGCGGCCTCTGCTCCTCCGCGTTGGCCCGTTGCCGTTGCCGTGTCTGCACTACGTCCGTGGAGCGGCCCTTTGTCGCCTTCTCGTCCCACGGGCCATCCGTGTTCCAACTCGACGCGCCAAGCCGTCGTGGAACATGTCCAGCATCATCCGTGGTGATCAGCGGCCGTTCGGCGTCGGTGCTGGAGTGCGCCGCACGAACTGCAGGTCGCGCACGCGGCTGATCGTCAGCGTGAACCCATTGACCGCGCCATTGTCGTCCCGCAACACGCGAAGCAGCATCTGGTCGCTGTTCGTGAACAGATCGTTGCTCAGCGTCACGAATCGCAGATCGCCAGCCCGGGGCCGCTGCATGATGAGAACGCCGTCGCGCACGGTCAGGTTGACTGGTAACTCGAGTTCCTCGCTGTAATAGCTGCCCGCGAGTTGTCCAAGCTGATCGCTGCGCCGCCTCGTATCGGTGGAATCGGCCGGGAACGCCGATGTACCTACGCTCCACGAGCGAGTCGAGAGATCGAGCGTCGTCGCGCTCTGCTGCTTCGGGATGATTCCCAGCAGCAGTGATCCAACCTGTTCGGCGAGGCTCGATGGCGCAGCCGAGGTGTTGCAGAGCGTGATCACGGACAAATCGTTGTCCGGGAAGCGGAGCAGCGTACTGCGATAGCCGCCGTAGGCTCCGTGATGCGATATGGTTCGCACGCCGTGGTACTGGCCAATCGTGAGCGCGAAGGCGTATGGGATCGACTGTCCGTCGTTGAGTCGTCCCGGTTGTTGCAGCAGCGCGAGCGCCGCTTTTCCGCCAACACGCCCCGTGCGGAAATTCGCGTCCCACTTGGCCAGATCTTCTACCGTCGAGTAGACACCGCCATCGCCCACGATGTCGAACTCCGGCTGGCTGATCCTGTACGTTGCGCCCGACGGCTGGTATCCGAGCGCGCGCTGCGGAATGAGTTGCGTGTGGTCGTCACGAAACTCGGTGTGCCACATACCGAGCGGATCGAAGATTCTCTCGCGCGCAAAGTCACGCAGGCTCTGCCCCGACGCGCGGTGCACGACGATCGACAGCAGCGCGTAGCCGGTGTTGCTGTACAGGAATTCGTCGCCCGGATTGAAGTTGAGACTCTTTTGCCGAGCTACGAGGTCGAGGAAGCCTTTTTCGGTGAGTTGGCCATCGCTGGGCCAACCCGACAGCGCGAGCAAAGTGAAATAGTCGCGAAGCCCGCTCGTATGATGGAGCAGTTGACGGAGCGTGATGGTGGTCCCGAACGACGGGACCTCGGGCACCCATCGGCGGATGGAATCGTCGAGCGACAGGCGGTGCTCCTGCGCGAGGAGCACGATGCTCATCGCCGTGAACTGCTTCGACAGCGAGGCGATGTAGAAGCGCGTCGCCGGCGTGATCGGCGTGTCGTGCTCCAGGTCGGCCATGCCGTAACCTCTGGAGAACACGAGCGCGCCGTCGCGCGTCACGCCTACGGCGCAGCCCGGCGACTGTCTGGAAGCGTAGGGGGCGAAGATCGAATCGACCCAACGCGCCGCCGAATCCGTCGCCGCGCCCTGCGCGCCGGCCGAGCCGGCGAAGACGATCGTGGCGAGCACAACCCGTCGCAGCATCACACCTCCTACCGAAAACTCTCGCCGAGCACTGGCGCTGTCCAGCGTGTCGTGACGACCAGGCGCCAGCCGATGAATCCACTGTGGCGTTCGGCTTGCAGACGGCTATGGAGTACGCACAGTCACCACATCGGGTTTCGCCCGCTCGGAGACGATCAATGGCCGAAATTCATGTCCAGCCGCGGCGCCGCAGCTTGGCGTGGCTCTGGATCCTGCTGGCGCTCATCATCGTGGGCGGGCTCGTCTACTACTTCATGTACTATCGCGGCGGCTCGGTTTGACACGGCGCTGAGCGGCAGCACGGGGGCATTTATGGATATGGATCGAAGAGACACGGATCGAAGCGATCGGAAAGGACGGGACGCGGCTGGCGTCGGCCCGTATGCAACCGAACGGGAGAAGCTGGTTCCGCTTCGCTCCCTCGACTCCTGGACGGTGTCGGAAGGCGAGCCCGACATCCGCGGATGGGAGCTCCGGACAGTGAGTGGCCGTCAGCTCGGCACCGTGAACGATCTGCTCATCGATCCGGACGCGAACGAAGTGGTGATGCTCGACATCGACCTGCCCGGGCGCCAGGACCACACGTTCGTGCCGATTCGAATCGCGCAGATCGATCGCGCCCGGCGCGTCGTGCTGATGGACTCGGCCGATCTCACGCTGCCGGAAGGAGCCTTTGCCGATCGTCCGCCGGCGAGCGTAACGGACCCGTCCGCACCGCGCACGATTCGCTATCCGCAATACGAACGCGAGGTGCCCGTGGACCGTCCGATCGCCGCCGACGCCGCGCCGCCATCGGACGCGATGCCGCCCGACTCGAGCCTCGAGCGCCGTGGCGCCGAACGACGGCGAATCGACCGGCTGAGCACGGACATCTAGTCCGCGGCTCGACGAACCGGATCACGCGCGCAGCAGATCGAGCAATCGAGAATTGCCGCGCGTGATCTGCTCGGCCACGGCGCGCCCACACACCGCGCCGATCACGTTGCCGGTCCCCGAGTAAGCTCCCAGCGCCCAAACACCTGGTCGAACTTCTTCGACCACGGGCAGGCCGGTCGCCGTGTACGCGACCGTCGCCGCCCATCGGTGCGTGACCGCGGCGGTGATCCCGAGCTGCGCACGCAGTATCCGCGTCAGTGCCGACTGCACGACGTCGGTCGGAACCGCATCCGCCGTCCACTCGGCGCCGCCGCCAACGTCACGGCAACCGCCCAGGACAATCCGGCCATCGGGCAGCTGCTGCCAGTAGTCCAGCCCCCATCGGGAATACACTGGGCGCTGCCACTGAACCTCGGGTGCGGGCTCGGTGGCCAACATCTGGAGGCGCGCGGTCCGCACGCGCGGCGCGAGCTCGGGCAGCAGGACTTCCAGACCGCCGTCCACGGCCACGAGAACATTCGGCGCCCGAACCTCGCCGTCGTTCGTTCGGACGCAGCCGGCGCCGATCGCGACGACCGGCGAGCGCTCGAACAGGCGCGCGCCCGAGTCGGCACACCGCTCCGCCAGTGTGCGGCACCGCTGCACTGGATCGAACGCGCCATCGCGCGGAAAGAGCAGTCCCTGCCCGTGAGGCCCATCATAGAGTTCCGCGGGCAAGCCATCGGCGCGCATGGCCGCCATTTGCTCCCGGCAGTCGATGAGCTCATCGGCCGAGGCGGCAATGCGAAGCGTTCCCGTTCGGCGAATGGAGTCCGGCGTCTCGCCGGCCATGCGATCGATCTCGTTGAGAGTTTCCTCATAGATCGCCGCGGCCGCCGCGCGACCGAGCCGTCGCACTGCATCGTGGTGGAACGTGGCGAGGCCGCCGAGGAGAAAACCGCCATTCCGGCCCGCGGCGCCGGCGGCGATGCCATGGGCGTCGAGCGCCACGACGTCTCGCCCCGCGGTCACGAGCTCGCGCACGCAGGCCAATCCCGAGCCGCCCAACCCCACGACGCACACGTCGGCGGCGGTCGAGCCGCGCAAGGCGGGGAGCGAGGCCGGCGGCCGCCCGGCCCAGACAGGAACGTTTGACATCGCGTCGGAAAATCTATGTCCGGGAAACCTGGTGAAACCCGGGCTGGATGCCGCGCGTACGAAGCGAAAACAGCTGCCCGCCCGTTCACCGACCTCGGAGAGGCTCATGCAGGCGTTGCTTCGTGATGTTCGCTACGGCATCCGGACACTGACCAAGAGTCCGGCGCTCTTTGCGATCAGCACGATCGCGCTCACGCTCGGCATTGGCCTCACGACGACGATGTTCAGCATCGTGTACGGCGCGCTCATGAAGGGGCTGCCGTACCGGGACGGCGACCGTATCGTCGCTGTCCAGCGGCATAACCCGGCGCGCGGCATCCAGCGCCAGCCGATGCCGATCCAGGATTACATCGATTTCAAGGCGCAGCAGCGCAGCTTCACCGACGTCGCCGCCGCGACCTCGGGCACGATCTTCATCAGCGGCGAGGAAAAGGCCGAGCGCGTCGACGGCACGTGGATCACGGCGAACGGACTGACGATGCTCGGCGTGCAGCCGTTCATGGGCCGGCTCTTTCGGCCGGGAGAGGACGCCGTCGGCGGCGAGAAGGTCGCGATCATCGCCTACTCCACCTGGCAGAGCCGGTACGGTTCCGATCCGAACATCATCGGCAAGCGCATTCGCGTGAACGGCGAGCAGTACGCGATCGTCGGCGTGATGCCGGACAAGTTCGGCTTCCCGAACAACGACAAGATCTGGGTGCCGCTGCAGCTCGATCCGCTCGCCAAGCCGCGCAGTGAAGGGCCGTTCGTGGAAATCGCGGCCAAGCTCAAGCCGGGCGTGTCGCTCGATCAGGCGAACGCGGACCTCGCCACCATCGCCAAACGTCTTGCCGCCGAGTACCCGGCCACGAACCAGGGCTTCACCGTCGACGCGCGCGAGTTCGTGAAGAACTATATCGGCCCGCAGCCGACACAACTGCTGTACACGATGCTGGGCGCGGTGTTCTTCGTCCTGTTGATCGCCTGCGCGAACGTGGCCAATCTGCTCCTCGACCGCGCGGCGCATCGAAGCAAAGAGGTCGGCATCCGTACGGCGCTGGGTGCGTCGCGCTCTGCCGTCGTGCGACAGTTCCTGGCCGAAGCATTGGTGCTGTCACTGGTCGCCACGGGACTCGGCGTTGCCGTGGCGTATTTCGGCATCGCGGCATTCAACCGGGCGCTCACGATCACGCAGGTCCCCTTCTTCATCGACATCCGCCTGCATCCGCCGGTGCTGCTGTTCACGATCGGCGTCGCGCTGCTCACGACGCTCATCTCGGGAGCGATCCCGGCCTATCAGTCGTCGCGCGCCGACATCAACGAGATCTTGAAGGATGAGACGCGCGGTGCGTCGAGCTTTCGCATCGGCAAGATCAGCAAGGCGCTCGTCGTGTTCGAGATCGCGCTGTCGTGCGGTCTGCTCGTCGCGGCGGGCCTGATGATCAAGAGTGTCACGCGCCTCCGGAACATCGACCCCGGATTCACGACCAAAGATGTCTTCACGGCGAGAGTCGGATTCCCCAGCTCGTACACGGACACGCTCGCCGAATGGCAGTTCTTCGATGACGTGGTCGGCCGCGTGTCCGCGCTCCCGGGAGTTCGCGCCGCCGCGATCAGTTCCGGCCTGCCCGGCGCCCGACAGGGGTTGGGAGGAAACTCGTTCGCGCTCGAGGGCCAGGAATATCTGAAGGACAAGGATTACCCGGGCGCGCGCTGGGGCTCCGTGACGCCGAGCTTCTTCGCAACGTTGAACGTTCCGATCGTACAAGGCCGCAACTTCACGGCCGCCGACCGACCCGGCGCGCTGCCGGTCGCGATCGTCAACAAGGCGTTCGCGCAGAAATTCTTCAAGAACGCGAGCCCGATCGGTCGCCGAATCAGGATCGGGCAGTCCAAGAGCAAGAATCCGTGGCTCACCATCGTCGGCATCTCCGGCGACGTGTTCACGGGCGATCAGAACGAACCCACCGGCCCGATCATCTTCCAGCCGTTCGCGCAGGCGCGCACGACGTTCGCGTACATCTCGGCGCGCACCTCGAGCCCGCCGATGTCGATGACGCAGAGTGTTCGCGACGCCGTAGCAGCGGTCAACCCCGACATCCCGCTCTACTGGCTTTCGACACTGGACTCGGCGATCGCCGAGCAGTTCTGGTTCGTACGCATCTTCGGCACGATGTTCGTGATCTTCGGCGCGGTCGCGCTGTTCCTCGCCTCGGTCGGCCTCTACGCCGTGATGTCCTTCTCGGTGAGCCGCCGGACGCGCGAGGTGGGCATCCGCTTGGCGCTTGGCGCGCAGGCGGGGAACGTGATCCGCATGATTTTCGGCCAGGGGCTGATGCAGCTCACCGTCGGCATGACGGTCGGCCTCGCGATGGCGCTCGGCATCGCGCAACTGCTCAAGGTCATCCTGTTCCAGGTGCAGCCGCGCGACCCGGCGATCTTCGGCGGCGTGGTCGCCGTTCTGCTGGGGGTCGGATTGCTCGCGTGCTTCGTCCCGGCCCGGCGCGCGACGTCGATCGATCCATTGGTCGCGCTGAGGTCGGATTGATGTTGACGGCACGCGGTCCGGAACGTACGTTGCCTCGCATGACGGTCGCCATGAATGCGCTCAATTGCGGGAACAACCGGAACTCCGCTCGGAGATCTGGCTAGCTCGCGTTGGTGCATGAACGACACGCGGCCCGCCAGAAGATCCGGCGGGCCTTTTTGTTGGTGACGTTCGAGCGGAGTGACCGTCTGAACGACGTCAATGGGGCGTAGGTCAATTGGCAGACCGCCTGACTGTTAATCAGGAAGTTGGTGGTTCGAGTCCACCCGCCCCAGTGTTCGTAATCTGCAAATGTGATAAGCACGAAAGGTCGGTCCACCAAAGGACCGACCTTTTTTGTGATACTGGGCGCCATTCAGCCTGAGCGGGCACGGCCGTAAGTACCGACACGACCCCAGGCACAGCTCCTTGTGCATGTTGAGCCACGCGCCAAGTGAGCCGGCTTCCACATTCTCGAATCTACGTTCTCATCATGCGTCCGCCACCGACGGACGGAAATCGTCGAGCCGGTTTCCGCGTTCGCGGTATTCGCACTTCGCGTCGAGGGCCTATTTCACAAAGATGCCGGCACGAGTATTTTCGGGCCTTCGGTGAAATGGCTCGACTCAATGCCGCGCACGAGGAGACTCATCATGAGGCGCTGGATCGCACGCCTGCTTGTGGTTGTCGCCTGCATCGTCGCCGTCGTCGGCATTGCGTACGCGCTCTCGCCGAACTTCCGGGCCGATGTGGCTGCGCTCCGCGGATGCGAAGAATTGATCGGGAACGGCCCGCGACACATCGCCGACCAGCGCAAGGACCGATTCCTCGGCAAAGTGCGCGACTACACGGCGCGCTGCCGCGGCGGCGAACGAGTCATCGCCCAGCGCGAAACGCCGTGGGTGGATTGGTCCAACTATTGGGGAGCCGGCGACGCCTCCACGAGGTCGTGGTCGCCGCTCGTGGGTCATCTCTCGCGGAACAACCGCGGCATCGATGGCGCGCTCACGGATCTCGAGTACCAGCGCGTGGAGATGATCAAGTTCAATCTCTTCGACAATTACACGATTCAGGACTATGTGAATGGGCGTGATGGCGTCCCGGGCCGCTCGCTCAAGGTCTGGCCGGCGATGCGGCTGCCGCCGACGGATCCGCACTACAAGGATGTCGGTGGTGCGGGCCCGCAACTCTGCACGGGCGATCTCATCCGGTATCGCACGCTCACCGGAATCTGCAACGACATTAAGAACCCGCTCATGGGTTCCGCCGGGACGCTGTTCGCGCGGAACGTCGAGTTCGAGGAGACCTTCCCGCAGGACTCTGCCACTCAACTGATCCGTAATCGCCACAACGGCCGCATCTCGCTCCTGCGACCGGACCCGCAGGTGATCAGCCGCGAGCTCTTCGCGCGCGAGCAGTCCGATCCAGCACGATGCAAGGACGGAACGGCCGCCGGCTCACCGGCCGAGGCACACTGTGACTACGTCAAGGCGCCCTTCTTCAATGTGATTGCGGCCTACTGGATTCAGTTCATGACGCACGACTGGTTCACGCACATGGACGAGGGCCAGAACGACAAGGCCATCATGGAGGTCGGGTGCAAGACGACGCGCGACGGGAGCCAGGAGCGCGCACTGACGCCGGACGAGATCAAATCACTCGGCTGCCGGCCTGGCGACCGCATGGACGCGGCGCTGATGGCCGACACCACGCCGCCTCCCACGTTCCAGGCCGGTGGCCAAACGTATCTGACGCGCGCGCGAAAGACGACGCGCAACAACAACACGGCATGGTGGGACGCGTCCCAGATCTACGGGTTCAGTGATCGATCGTACCACCGCGTGAAGCGTGACCCGGGCGATTCGGCCAGGCTGTCGATGGTGCAATTGCCCGGTCACACCTCCGAAGGCGACAGACAGGGATACCTGCCGACGTTCGCTCCGAATGATCCGATCAACCCGCAGTGGACGGGCCAGGAGGCCGTCGCCTTTCCCGACAACTGGTCGATCGGATTGAGCTTCCTGCACAACGTCTTTGCGCGCGAACACAATCTGTTCGTCGACGAATTCCGCCGTCGAGCGAAGGCAGACCCTGACGGCGATTCGGGGCTGCGCGATCCGGCGCATCCCGATGCGATCATCAAGAACAAAGACGTCACGCCGGAGGAGCTCTATCAGGCGGCGCGCCTCGTAGTGGCGGCGGAGATCGCGAAGATCCACACCACCGAATGGACCACGCAGCTTCTCTACGATGAGGTGCTCTACAACGGGATGAACGCGAACTGGTTCGGGCTCATCCGCGACGACAACCTAGTCTCCCGCGCGCTCGACAAGGTCGCGGTGGACGTGAAAGGAAGATCGGTCCGGGAGGCCGACCAGACGCTCTGGTATTCGGTGTTCGCGTCGGGCGCGGGCATATTCGGGCTTGGAAGTCACAAGTACGCGAGCCGGCCCCCGGGATTTCTCGGCCTCGACAAGAACGCCAAGGATGTGTGGGACATTCGAAATCCCGATCACGTCAACGGCGGCGTGAATCACTTCGGCTCCCCGTTCAACTTCCCCGAGGAGTTCATCACGGTCTACCGGCTGCATCCGCTGATCCCTGACCTCCTCGAATTCCGCGACGTCAAGAGTCCCAACACGGTGCAGCGCGACGTGCCGATCGTCTCGACGTTTCGCGGAATGGCCACGCAGGCGGAGCACGACGGTGGACTCTCCAACTGGGCACTCACGATGGGTCGCCAGCGGCTTGGGGCCCTCACATTGGGCAACCATCCGGCGTTCCTGCAGAATCTGCCCATGCCGCGCATCGCCGGGAGCACGACCAAGCAGATCGACATTCCGGCGCTGGACCTCATTCGCGACCGTGAGCACGGGGTGCCTCGCTTCAACGAGTTCCGCCGTCAGTACGGCCTCAAGACGCTGACCAGCTTCGATGACTTCATCAACCACAAGCTCGACCCAAAAACGGACTCCACAGAGCTACAGCGCGAGCGTCGATACGTGAAAAAGATGCGCGACATCTATGGCACGCATGTGTGCGACGATTCGAAGGTGATCACGGATGCGCAGGAGCTGGACGGCAAGCCGATCACTGATTGCCTGGGTCATCCGAACGGCTCGACGGTGGACAACGTGGAGGATCTGGACACGGTCGTGGGTTGGCTGGCCGAGTCGACGCGGCCGCATGGTTTCGCAATCTCGGAGACGCAGTTTACGGTATTCATCATCAACGCGTCGCGCCGTCTGTTCAGCGACCGCTTCTTCACGTCCAGCTTCCGCCCGGAATTCTACACGAGCCTGGGCGTGGAGTGGGTGACGAACAATGGACCGACGGGGATCGTGATGGAGCAGGGCGCGCCGAACGGGCACAAGGAAGTGGTGTCGCCATTCAAGCGCATCTTGCTGCGCACGATGCCCGAGTTGAAGCCCGAGTTGAGCGGCGTGGTGAACGCGTTCGACCCGTGGGCGCGCGACCGTGGTGCGTACTACTCGCTCGAGTGGAAACCGCGCAAGGGCGCGGAGGCGGATCCCGCGTTCCGGAAACAGTAGAGTGGGCGGGGGCGGGGGCGGAGGCAATCCAGAGTCGGAGGGTGTCGCGCACACACGGGCCGGCGTGCTCGACCTTCTGCGTCTTGGCGCCAAACTCGGAGCCGGCGCCGTGGGTGGAAAGCGCGACACAGGCGCCGCGGTGACGCACTGGGCTCGCGGCCTGATACAACGTGACGGCGACGGCGATCTCGACGTGGGCATTCCGGGCCGGACCATCGAGCTGGTCGGCAATCGCGCCGAATCGGATCGGGTGCTGTCGGGTCGCCCGGGTCTCGATGGCTTCGAGGCGGGCGAGCTCAAGACCTCGGCGATGCGGTTTCTCGCGCCTGGAGCATTGACCATCGCCAACGGCGATGCCTGGCTTCGGCTCCGACCGTTCAACGAGCAGGTCCTCGGCGCTGGTCGTCTCCATCCCTTCGCGCAGACATTTCTCGGTCACGTGCGCGAAGCATTCGCGCTTCCGGTCTCTGGAGTAGGCGACGTGCGAGCCGCGATGGGGCGCGCGATGGTCAAGATCGTGGTTGGCGATCTGCCGTCCGGTCAGCCGGACCCGGCAGCCGACATCATCGCACTGTTCGACGCGGTGCAAAGTCCCATTCGACGCAAGCTCTTTGGATTTCTCTATCGCGAACGCCACGAACGTCTGTTTGCGCTGCTTGCACGCAAGTGGAGTCAGGACGCTACGGCGACCGAGCACACGCTTCTTTCACTCGCGCGGCAGTCGGCACCCAACATCGATCGCGATACGCTGCTCCAGCAGATCCCGCACTGGATGTTCACGTTCACGGGCTCCGGCACCGATCTGTTGACGCGCACACTGGCCCTCGTGACGTCGCGTGCCGACGCCCACGCGAAGGCGCTTGATGAGATTCAGACCGCGGGGCCGACGGATCGAGCCGAGTCCGTGGATGGCCTCGAGTACGTCGAGGCGTGCGTGCTGGAAACCGGACGCCTGTTCCCGCCGGTCACGCGGACCTTTCACAGAATGAGCGCGCCCCGTGGGACCAAGCCCAGGGAAATCGTTCACTACTTCCCCCTGCTCCAGCGCGATGATCGGCTCGGCCCCACCGTCCATACGTTCTGGCCGGAGCGTTGGCTCGCGACCACGCTCGACGCGCCAGCCGCCGCGTCCAACGTGTTTCTCCGTGGACCGCGCGCCTGTCCGGGGATGGATCTGATCCTGTTCGTGTGCAAGGCTGCCGCCGCGCTGCAGCTCGGCGAGCTCGGGCTCTCGGCTCGCCAGGACGGCCTGATACCCGACCCGCTGCCCATCTCGTTCCCGAAGCTGAACGCTCGTTTCACGGTCAACTGGCAACCGGGAGGAGGCACGCGATGACAGCGCCGCCTGACGTGTCACGCCCGCCTGCGCCGGGCGCAGGGATGGATTCAAACAGGAGCCGGCCAATCCCGCCGCCGAACACGGGGTCGAGCTTCCTGAATTGGCTTCAGAACGCGGCCATGGCCGCGCTGCACTTCGAGCGGCGATTCGATCCGTTCTTCCGACCTGCGTTCGACGCGGTATTCCGCGATCCTCTGGCGCGGCTCGTCACGTGGATGATCAATGCGAGGCGCCCCAATGAAGGGCTGCGGATAGCGGAGGAACGGCCGATTCCGAATGAAGAGGCGCACCTCGACTCGATCATCGCGACCTTCGAGAAGCAGATGCGTGGCCTCTGGAAGCCAGGCGGGTTCGAGCGCGGCGGCAATACGAAGACTCACGGAATCTGCCGGGGCGAGTTCATCGTGTCCGACAACGTCCCGCCGCAATTCAGGCACGGGATCTACGCCGAGCCGCGCACTTACCGCGCGTGGGTTCGTTTCTCGGGGCCGGGCCCATACGTGACGCCGGACATCGACGACGTGGGGTTCATGAGCATCAGCATCAAGCTGATGGGCGTGACCGGGCCAAAGCTCATGGACGACGAGAAGTACACACTCGACATGTTCGGCGTGTCCACGCCCACGTTCGTGACTCCCGATACGGAGGCCAACGCCCAGCTCCAGATCGAAAGCCTCAAGAATGCGCAGATCTTCTATTTCGTGAACTTTCATCGGTCGCACATTCTCGACGGCATCATGCAGCAGCTCTTCATCAAGACGCAGACGAGTCCGTTCGAAGCGCCATACTTCAGTTGCGTGCCGTATCTGCTCGGCGAAGGCCAGGCGATGCAGTACTCGGTGTGGCCCAAGTCGAACAGACGGTCTCGCATTCCGCGCCTTCCCTTGCGTCCGCCCGATGACTACCTGCGCGACGCGATGGTCTCCGCGCTGCATGCCGGCGACGTCGAGTTCGACATCCGGCTGCAGTTGCAGACTGACCCGCACTTGATGCCGATCGAGAACAACGCGGTGCTGTGGCCGGAGCGGCTGTCGCCACGCGAGTCCGTGGCCACGCTGCGTCTACCCCGGCAGACGTTCAACTCGCCGGCGCAGTTGGGCTTTGCCAGGCGGCTCTCGTTCAACCCGTGGCACACGATCGCCGAACATCGACCACTCGGGAATCAGAGCCGGGCCCGCCGGCGGATGTATTGGACGCTGTCGCAGTTGCGACAGTCGATGAACGCCGTACCTCACTACGAGCCGAACGGCGACGAAGTGTTCGAGTAACGCGGCAGCACATGATACCGCAATCGACGTTCATGGTCCTGGCGACGATCGATCCGCCGCGCGAAGCAGAGCTTCGCCGGCTGCTCGACTCCATGAACCATGCGCCGGGACGGGTGAACCCCGACAACGCATTGTTCCCGTTCGCCAAGTTCGACATGGTGCACGTGGCGCGATTCCTCGTCGTGGACGACAAGACGACGGAAGACGTTCGCGTCTACGGACAGACGCCCAGGACTTATCCGCTGTACCTCGCGTTCCTCGGCGACGTCGACGGCGACGGCGACGATTTCCTGCTGACAGCTTCGCGCCTCGCATCGAGCGGACTCCGCGCGATCTTCGGCTGTTGCCAGGGATTTGGCGCCGAGGCCGATCTGCTCGATTGGATGCGCTCGCACAGCGTGGCGTCGGCAGCGAATTACGTGAACTGGCTGGGGCGCACCGTGCGTCGCGCGCGTGAGGAAGCCGCGCTCCGAGACGCGGTCGGACGCTACCTGGACGACAACGCCACGACCGTCGCCGCGTTGACGCCGCGGCAGACGCACGCCGCACTCCGCGATTACGCACAGTCAGAGGCTGACGCCGGCCGCCTGAGCCTTTCGCCGGATCCCCCGACGCCGGTTGGATGGCAGGTGCGGAATGTCCTGCATCTCGTCGGAGTACCCCTCGTGGCGTTGTTGCTCTCGCCGGTCATCATTCCCGTCGCGCTGATCACCTTGCTGCGTCTGCGGTCTCTCGAAAAGAAGGATCAGGAACTGTGTTCACGCGTCGATCCGGAGCACTCGGACGGGCTGGCCCTGCTCGAGGATCACGACGTCACTAACCAGTTCACCGCGATGGGGAGTCTCAAGCCCGGTATCGCACGGCTTTGGATGGCCATGTCGGCGTTCTTCATCATCGATTACGGAGCCCGGCATTTGTTCGCCCACGGCGGCCTCGGGCGCGTGCGCACGATTCACTTCGCCCGCTGGGTGTTCCTCGACGGTCACAAGCGGGCTGTGTTCATGAGCAACTACGACGGCAGCCTCGAGAGCTACATGGACGACTTCATCAACAAGGTCGGCTACGGACTCAACCTCGCCTTCAGCGGGGGCGTAGGCTACCCATCCACGCGCTGGCTGCTGCTCGATGGCTGCCACGACGAGCGGAAGTTCAAGGAGTATTTGCGGCGGCATCAACTGCCCACGCAGGTGTGGTACAAGGCGTATCCGGGCCTTACAGCTGTCGACCTGGAGCGCAATGGGCGCATTCGCAAGGGCCTGGAATCGTCGACGATGAGCGATCGAGACATTCGCGAGTGGATGGCACTTTTATGACGAGTACGGATGTGGACTATCGCGATGTCCAGGGGCTCGTGCGCTTCGGCTATAGGCACATGACCGAGGCGATGTACGTTCTCGTGCGCGTGAAGGATGCCCGCGCTGCGAGGGTCTGGCTTCGGTCCGCGCCGATCACGAGCGCGGTCACGATGACGCCCCCGCCGTCCGCTGCACTGCACATCGCCTTCACGGCGCCTGGGTTCCAGGCGTTAGGCGTTCCCGCGTCGGTCCTCGCGGGCTTCTCCGCGGAATTCCTGGCTGGAATGACGTCGGAGAATCGAGCGCGCAGGCTCGGTGATGTTGGCAGCAACACGCCGGTCGCGTGGGATTGGGGCGGGAGCACGTCGACCGTACCGCATCTCGTCGTCATGTTCTTCTCCGAGCCCGACTCTGGTGGCGTCGAGGCTTTCATGCGCCGCACGGCTGGCCCATCGTGGTACGACGCCTTCGACGAACTACGACGGCTCGGCACGGCCGACCTCGACGGTCGTGAGCCGTTCGGTTTCGCGGACGGATTGAGTCAACCGGAAATCGACTGGGAACAACGACGCGATGCCACCGCGGACCAACTCGATTACGGCAACGTCGCCGCGCTCGGCGAATTCCTGCTCGGGTATCGAAACGAGTATGGGAAGTACACCGATCGACCGTTGATCGATGCCGGACCCACCGCTGCGGATGTACTTCCGGCGGAAGACGCGCCGGAGAAGAAGGATCTCGGTCGGAACGGCACCTATCTGGTGATGCGGCAGTTGCGCCAGGACGTGCGCGGGTTTTGGCAGTACGTGAGCGCGCACGCCGGCGGCAATGCCGTCGACGCTGATGCGCTTGCCGCGGCCTTCGTGGGCCGCACGAGAGATGGCGATCCGTTGGTGCCGACGAGCGCACACGTGATTGCCGGGACGGGAACCACGCCCGATCAGGTGCGCCTCAATCAATTCACGTTCGACAATGACCCGACGGGCGCCCGTTGCCCGTACGGTGCACACATCCGCCGGGCGAATCCGCGCAATGCCGACTACCCCGGACACCCCACGGGATTGAGGAAACTGATGGCAACGCTCGGCCTGGGACGCCAGGCCTTCCTCGAGGATCTCATGTCGTCAGTGCGGTTCCACCGCATCCTCCGGAGAGGCCGAGAGTATGGACCGGGACTCTCCCCGCAGGATGCACTCTTGCCGGCGCCGCCCAATGACCCGGAGCGCGGACTGCAGTTCATCTGTCTCAACGCGAACATCTCGCGCCAGTTCGAATTCCTGCAGAACGCGTGGATCATGAACACGAAGTTCTCGGGGATGACGGGGGAGAGCGACGCCCTGCTCGGCAATCGCGAACCGATTCCCGGATGCGCCGACACGGGTGGATTCTCGCGACCCGGCGACGGCACGGTGTGTCGGCGCGTGAGCAAGCTGCCGCAGTTCGTGAGCGTGCGCGGCGGAGCGTATTTCTTTTTGCCCAGCCTTCGAGCGATCCGTTTCCTGACCGCGTGAGGGGATCGCTTTAGAACTTGAGTGCGAAGTGGATGAGTCGGTGCGCGCTGGGCTTTTCCTTTCCCCACCAGACGATTCCCAGATAGACTCCGGGGCTTACGAGCCGTATCTCATCGCGGATCCACTGCGCCACGATCGACGTGTGCGAATAGTCGAGCACAATGCAGTCCTTGCCGTCGAGCCAGCTCGAACCCTTGTACACCTCGGCGATGATCGCCTTCGTGCCCGTGATGAGCAGCCGGTTCTTGAGCCAGCCGCGACCCGGATTCGCGGCGTCGTGCTCGAAGACCTTGCCCTTCCATGAGAAGATGTGGATGAACTTCGCGACCGGATCGGATATCGGCGTATGCGGCGCGATGATGGCTGTGCCCTCACCCTGTCCGACTGGAATTTCCCCGGCAGGGCTGGCGCGGAAAAGATCGTCCAGTCGCTCGCTGGACATCTGCAGAAATTCTTGCGGATCGGTGATCGGGACCTGATTGACGGCCATCGTCGTATCTCCGATGAAGCGGCAGTGAGCGCCGCGTTGACACATCTCGAAAATGAAACTCTCGCGGCAGACACCCAACTCTCGCCGCCAATGTGTTTGGGACCGGCGTGGAACGCAACCCGCGCGGCCCCCCTCTGATCGAGCGCACAGCCCACGGGCCCGCGAACGGTCTCTACCGCGAGCGAATGGCGTTGACGAGGCTGACGGTTTCCGCCGATGGCTCGATGTCGAGATCGGCGCGTAGCCGAGCGGCAAAATCCTCGTAGAGCCTCACGGCTCCGGCGCGGTCGCCGAGCCGATCGAGCATCGTCACGGCGCGACGGAGGACACGCTCGTCATCCCATGCGTGGCGCACGGTACGACGCGCCCATGAACCGGCATTGCTGAGCTGATGTTCTGCCTCGAAGGTCTGAGCGAGCGCCCATGAGGCTGCGGCGGCGCGCTCACGAGCCGACGTTCGTTGCTCCTCGACCCATCGCTCGAACTCGAGGCAGCCGGGCAGAAAGAAGCCCGGCATGAAATCCCCGCGGTAGATCTCGAGCGCCCTGGCGAGACGACCCCGGTCGCATGCCCCTTCGAACTCCGTGACGTCGCAGCGCAACTTCTCGGACGCGATCGCCAGTTCGTCGTCCCCTCGCGACATGATCACGTCGGGGCCAAGCAATCCACGCGCCACGAACAACGCCTTGCGCAGCGCGGCTCGCGCATGCGCTTGGTCGAGCTCCGGCCACAGTAGCGCGACCAATCGGTCGCGCCGCTGAAAGCGACCGTCGGGCGACAGGACCAGAAATGCCAGAAGCGCAACGGTCTTGGACTGTGCGAGCAGTTGGTCGGCGACACCCGCCGCGGCGCCCCGAAGCTCGATGCCTCCGAGCAGGCAGAATTCGAGATCCTGGGTGTTTGCGGTTCGCGGCATTTGATCTGGCATCGGTGCTCGAAAGTACGTGCGGCCCGCGGTCCGCGAAAGACACACGGTACCTCACGGGGTCGGCCGCGGGACATTAAAAGAACGCTCAGGGAACGATCGGGGCGCCAATCCGCCCACGCCAGGACCGTATCCTCGCTCCATGTCGTCGGCGCAGACGCCCACGCCATGTACCCCTTCGAGGAGCCTCCATGTGCCCCACACGAATTGTCCCCGTCCTCGTCGCGGCCTGTGTCATCGCAAGTAGTTCGTGCAATGATTCGACTGCACCCAACTCAAGCCAGAACGCGACCGTGCCAACTCCGCCGGAACAGAAGCTCGCGACGGTGAGCGGCGTGATTCACGTCGCATTCACCGACATGGGCGGAATCCAGATCGTAACTTTGGACGGACTCACACTCACCCTGTCGGGCACCGAAACGGCCAGCCTCGCGGGCCTGGATGGCGCCCAGGTTGAGGTTCGGGGGACGTGGGATTCGGGCGAGCTCGTCGTGAGCGATTTCCTCGTGCAGCGAGTCGGCGGCGCCAATGTATTGGACGGCGTGCTGACGATGCTGGTCGACGACGAAACGGGCGACATCGGCTACGGGATCAGCTTGACCCGCGGCTCTCTGGTCCTGTTGAGCGATCCGCCGGAGGCACTGCTCGCACACGTCGGTCAGCGGCTGTGGCTGACTGATCCCGCCGATGGGCAGCCGTTGGTCTTCGGAATCATTGGGCCACAAACCGAATGAGGGCGACGGACTACTCCCCGGACGGCGACGTCGCCGTCCGGGGAGTTTCACGTTATAGGACAGTTGCGCTCCCACCCTGCACGCCGGCCATCGCGGTCCAACTCGGCCAGTCGTTCGCGGTCACGGCCACTCATGACGAGTATCGGCTGCCGCCCATTGGGATTAGGACCCTGTCAACAAGCTTCAGTACATCGCGCTTCCAGGCTTGCGGATGAACGACGGCGCATCTCGAGCGTATCTCCGCCAGAGCTCGCGATGCGCCCGTCCGTGGGTTACCGCCATGTCGCTGGCGTAAACCCGTACAGCGACGTCAATCCCACCGCCCGATAGAACGGAATCGCGCTGCCTCCCTCGTCTGCCGCGAGCGTCGCGCTCCACGTCACCATCCCGCCGGCAACCTCCGCAACGCGACCCGCCGCGCCGAACCCGACCAACGTCGATCCATTCGCCAGCCGCTGCACGGATCCCATTGACATGCTGATCACACCGGGACTCGGACGGTATTCCCAGACCAACGTCGCCGTCATCGCCTGTGTGTCGAGCGCGTACTCGACGGCCCGCGCCGGACCCCGCGTCCGGATGTGATTGTCCATCAGCAGCAAATGCCCATTGCCGAGCATCTGCACGTTATGCTGACCGGAGAACCCGCCGAGTGGGTCGCCTGCGATCTGAAACTGGTTGTGCCGCCCGCCCAGGCGCCATCGAATCGCGCCGGTGTTGGCGTCGATGTCGGTAATCTCATCCAACCCCTGGAATGAAACGATGTAATTGCCGTCTCGGTCGAGCGAGAGTGAGCTGGGATGGTCGATATCGGGTATTGGCGGGGCGCCGGCCGCGAAATCCTGGGCCGTGAAATGGTCGAGTGACCGCCAACGAAACACCGTCGCACCTGCCGCGTCGTGCCGTTCGATGCTGTGCGCAGCGAGGAGCGCATCCTTCGATCCGCCCACCGCGCTCAGGTCGAATGTCTGAAGCTGGTAGCTGAGCAGGTGAACGGCGGTGACGACCGTGTCAGTGAACGAGAGGACGAGCTCGTGCGGGTCCGTGAAATACGGATCCGGTGCGCCGTATGTCCGCACCACGGCGCCATCGGCCGCGAGCTCCTCGAAATGACCGCCGGCAGCCTGCCATCCGTACGATCGGCCGACGTAGACGGTCAGGTTGCCATTCGGCTGCTGCTTCGCCTCGACCGGCCATAAGCCGGGAAAGCGTCTGTACCATCGCACGTCACCAATGGAGTCGAACACGACGATGTAGCCGTCGGCGCCCGTGCCCGTATCGCTGAGAATCGGGACGGCAAGCGTGAACGCCGACGATGGTCCTCCGTTCCCCCGCAGCCGCAACGACTGGATCGCGGCCGGCAACGCCGCGGTCGTCATCGAATCGGTCACGGTCGTCGCCCCGCCGCCCCCCGCCGCCTCGACTGCCAGCGAGTAGCGAGCGGATGGCCGCAGGCCCAGCACCACCACGCGCGCCAATCCGGCGCGCGTCCGGACGAACGGCGTACTTCCCGTGTCCCCCGCTGAACCCTGGAAACGCACGCGCGCAGAGTCGGCGCCGGTGGTGGAAAATGTGACGATGGCAGACAGGACGTTGTTCGGATTGTCGGCGACCACGACGCCCGAGACCGCGGGCCTGCTGGCCACGCCGGGCGCGAGACCGTCGCCACAGGCGGCACAGCAGACAATTGCGAGGCCGATTGCCAATGAGATTTTCATGATCGGCTCCGATGGTCATGGCGTCGCGACGGGAAGCGGGATGCGAGACGCGGTGAGCGTTCCGTTGCCCAGCTGCCCGGACTCGTTCGAACCCCAGCAGTAGGCGTAGCCGGTGTCCCGGGCGATGCCGCATTGATGGCTTGCGCCGGCGATGATCGACTTGAAGGGGAGCTTCGACTCCACTTGTGCCAAACCAGAGTCAGTGCCGCAGTACACCACACCAGTATCTGTCAGGCCGCACATCGAGGCCGGCGACAGAGTCGGCGGTGCCGGCTGGACGATGAATTGGTCGGTTGCCGCGACGCTGGTGAAACGCACCGGCGACTGGATCGGTTGCGCCCCATGGGCGTTGCCCCAGCAGTACGTTCCGCCGTCGCTGGTCAGGCCGCACGTCCCATTGGCGGCAGACACCGCGACGAGCTGCGGCACGCCGCTCACGCGATGTGGGACGGAGCTGCAAGGCGTCTCGACGACGATCGGGTCGTAATAGTAGTAGTAGTCGTCGTACTCGTATGTCCGACAGGTGTCCTTCGAAGGGTCGCCGAGCTGCAGCGCGTCGTCGCGTCCCCAGCAATACGTCTCGCCAGTCGTGGTCACTCCACAGGCGTGCGTGTAGCCGGCGGTGACTGACACGAATGTCTGATCTCCCCAAACGGGCATTGGATTCGCGCGCCGAACCGTCGAGCTGTCACCTAACTGGCCGTAGTCGTTCTCGCCCCAGCAGTAGGCGCGGCGATCCAGCCCCAACCCGCAGACGAGCGTCCCGCCCGCCGAGATGGCGCTGAAGGCGATGCTCGAATCAACGCGGGTCGGAACGCCAAAGATGATCGACCCTTGGTTCACGTCGTTCGCGTCGACGCCAAGACTGCGTCCCCAACAGTAGGCCGCCCCGGACTCTATCAGCCCGCACACGAATCCGCCGCCGACAGTCAACGACACGAAATGTTCGTCACCGTGCATCCGCACAGGCGACGTATACCGCTCACCCCAACAATACGTCGCGCCGGCCGAAGCGATTGCGCAGGTGACGTCGGGGCCGGCGGCCATGCTCGACACTACGAAGGGCTCGTTCACCCGCGCGCTGAACAACAGCGGACTTTCGATCTCGGCGATGCGAGCCGTGACCGTGTAGGTCCCCACCTCGGTCCCCACCGTCCACGCGCCGGCGCTGGCGAGACCATTGCGATCAGTCACGGCAGAGGTATGCTCGATCGTGCTCCCCGCTCCAGTCGTCTCGAATGTGACCTGGATGCCCGCCAGCGGATTGCCGAATTGGTCGTCGACTCGGGCAACAGGCGCTTGGCCGACGAGGGCCCCAGGAAGAGCGGCTTGCTGGCCAGCCGTCGCGGCCTCGATCCTTTGCGGGGGACCCGCGACGGCAGAGGCGGCGAAGTGTACTGGCGGGAGCTGGCCCGCGGTCGCGAGCATCACGTAGGCCCCAGGTCTGATCGGCAGCATCCAGTTGGCCGCCGCGGTACCGTCCGCGGCTGTGCGGACGTAGATCGTGAGCGTCGGGCCGGCGAACGACACGAGAACATCGGCTACCGGCTTGCCGGATGCGTCTCGCGCGAGGACGGTTGGCGCGATTGCCACGGGCTCGCCAACCACGCCGGTCTGCTCGAGAACCGATACCGGGCTCAGCGTCGCAACGCGGTCGATTGGTCGCGCTGGCGCGGTGGCGCCGTCATGGCAGGCCGATAGAACCAGGATGAAGCCGAAGACGCGTGCGACACGACGAACGGGACATACGGTACGGCGGACCATCGGCGAGATGAACATGGTGCACTCCTGGAGAGGAAGCGCGGCGAACGAGCATCGCCACTTCGCGACTATAGGGCAGCCGCGTGGCGTAGCCGTTGCTTTGGCGTTCTCCATTCGTGCTTTCTGTTCCCACCGGCGCGGTTCACCGCGGACGAGCTTTCAGTGAGTTGGCGGCATCAACGCCCGCTGGCGCCACCTCGCGGATCTCCGCTGTACTCGAACACGCGTACGTCTGGCGTTCGATCGGGCTTCCGGTCCGCCGGAACGAGGGCGTCCAGGGCGCGCTCGATCCGGGCGGCGTCCGGCCGGTAGTGGAACACCTCCACGGCCGACACCTTCAATTCCCCAAGCTGCTCCGCCGGCACTTCTCGGCCCGACAGGAACACCAGAAGGTCTCCCGGCACCGGCGCGCGAGCGTACGTGCACCGGAATACCTGCGTCGGATAGCACCGATCAGCGGGGTACCGATGCGCAGTCTTCATGATGAATCCCGGGCTCGCCGGCGATCCCCCGATCGAGTCGCCAGCCGCCCGCAGCCCTTTGTACCGCAGGAAGGATGAGAGCTCCATCAACTCGAAGCCGCCCACCTGCGGGAAGTACAGCTCGAGCCGCGCTCGGCCGTGCGACTGCGAGTAATCCTTGAGGAAGGACGCGAGTCGCACGTTGCCTTCGACGTACTGCTTTCGCGCGAGCAGCCGAGACGCGGCATCACTCACATTGCGCTGAAACACGAGCACGACCGGCACCAGCGATAGCGCGATGATCAACCTTCGTTGGCCGCGGAGAGCGGCGTACGCGAGCCGCGCCAGGTACATCGTCCCGACGAACTCCACCGGCGCTTGATAGTACTCGCGCGTCATTCCCAGCTTCACGAACGCGAGCGCGTAACACAGGGCCCCGATCGCCAGCGGATCCCAGAACGAATCGGGCTCGTGTCTCCTGATCGCGAGCCATGCGAGCCGTCCAGCCACGACGATCACGAAGGCGTCGAGCAGATAGTCGGATCTGGCGTAGCTCTCGATCGACTCGAGCCATGAGTGCGCACGCGACGCGCTCATGGCGTACGACTGGGTGACATGCGGCGCAATCATCACGAAATAGACTGCGAGGAAGACCGCGCACAGCGCGAGCAGGGCGATCTCGAGCACGTTGTCGCTTGCGAACCGCCCGTATGCTCTCCGTCTCCGGTCATCACGCGCGCGCAGTACATTGATGGCCAGACGCGCGCCCGCGAAACCGCCGACCAGGAGGAACGACGTCTCCTTGTAGTAGAGCATGGCCTGGGCGGTGACGACGGCGCAGAAGAACGCCGCCAGGCTCCGCGTTCGATCGAATGCATGCACACACACGATCCATAGCGCGAGCCAAAAGATGACGTCGCGCTCCGGATAGACGAGAGTGGCGATGGCGACGAACACGCCCGGCAGCGTGATCATGAAGGCGACGAGAATGCAGGACAACCAGGCCGGCACTTCGTCGAGGACGCGGAACGCACAGCCGATCACCACCAGGAGCTGGCATACTGCGAAGGCGGCGTAGACTCCGGCCGACCGTCCGAGTATGGCGAGCAGGTTGTACTCCTGCAGCGCCAATGGGAAGAACCGCCCGCTCGCTGGGTGGATCAGGATCGCGACGAACCGCCCAGCCGTGACCGTTGCGTAGTCGAGGCCGACGAGGTCTTCGCGATAAAAAATCACATAAGAGAAAACCGATACGAATGCCGCCAAGGCCAGAATGGGCAGCACGAACGAGGTCGACGGCGGCCAGAGGATGCGGAGGGCGCGTCCGGGACGCCCGCTTTGCCGTGGCCCGGTGCCCTCGAGCGTCACCAGCCCGACCGCACCGAGCACCGCGATCGGAATGGTCCAAATCGCCGCGAACCAGGCGTACGGCGCATAGTGCGCGAACAGCGCGGCAAGATACGTCACCTGACGAGGACGAACGCGCTCTCGGCCCGGCAACCCCGGCGGTCGTCTTCGGCAACTGCGTTCGGCAGCCCGGGAGGGACCCTGGGAGCACGGCCGGAATTGCCGCTAAGCGCTTGGGAGCGGGCCGTGCGCCACATGACGGATGTCGCGCCCCAGGCGATTTACGCGTACCTGCAGACGGTTACACCCAGGGCGTACGGAAACCGGTAGCCGCGGGCCGATCGCACAACGACTGGCAGAATCGAGTCCGATGAGCTAAAACGCTCTCTCCGTAATCCGTCTGCACGAACACCCCGGCCCAACTGCGACGACGCCCATGCACAATCGCGATGCCGACATCATCGTGGTGGGCGCGGGTCTGGCCGGCCTCGTTGCCGCGGCCGAAGCGGCCGACGCCGGCAGGTCGGTGATTCTGGTAGATCAGGAGGGCGAGCAGAGTCTCGGCGGACAGGCTTTCTGGTCGCTCGGCGGTCTGTTTCTCGTCGATACGCCGGAGCAGCGACGCCTCGGCATTCACGATTCGCGCGAGCTCGCGATGCGTGACTGGATGAACACTGCCGGTTTCGACCGCGCCGACGATGAGTGGCCGCGGCGTTGGGCCGAAGCATACGTCGACTTCGCCGCTGGCGAGAAACGCTCGTGGCTGCACGCCCAGGGGTTGCGATGGTTTCCCGCCGTGGGCTGGGCGGAGCGCGGCGCGGCCGGCGCGAGCGCGGCGGGGAACAGCGTGCCGCGCTTTCACGTTACGTGGGGGACGGGACCCGGTGTGCTCGAGCCGTTCGAACGCCGCGTGCGCGTTCACCAGCGCGCCGGCCGCCTGCAGTTCCGCTTTCGACATCGCGTGCGCGGGCTCGAGATCACGAACGGCGCCGTGCACGGTGTGCGCGGCGACGTGCTGGAGGCGTCCGCCGCACCGCGCGGCGAGAGCAGCTCGCGACGTGTCGTCGGCGAGTTCTCGCTCGGCGCGCAGGCGATCATCATCACCTCGGGCGGCATCGGCGGCAATCACGATCTCGTGCGGCGATACTGGCCGGCGGAACGGCTGGGACCCGCGCCGTCATTCATGCTGTCGGGAGTTCCGGAACACGTCGACGGATTGTTGCAGCAAGAAGTGAGGGACGCGGGCGCTCGCCTCATCCATGCGGACCGGATGTGGCACTACACCGAAGGCCTGCGCAACTGGAATTCCATCTGGCCCAACCACGGCATCCGCGTTCTGCCGGGGCCGAGCAGCCTCTGGCTCGATCCGACCGGCAGGCGTCTGCCGTTCCCCAACATTCCCGGCGCCGACACGCTCGGCACGCTGCAGCACATCACCACGCACCAATATCCGTACACCTGGTTTCTGCTGAATCGCGCGATCATCAAGCGCGAGTTTGCGCTCTCGGGCAGCGAGCAGAATCCCGATCTCACCGGCAAGAGCATCCGCCTCGTGCTCAAGCGGATCGGCAAGGAGGTGCAGGCGCCGGTCAAGGCATTCATGGACAAGGGCGCGGATTTCGTCGTCCGCGAGAACCTGCGCGACCTCGTCGCCGGCATGAACGCGCTGATTGGCAACGATCTCGTGGACTACTCGACCGTCGAAGGCGAGGTGTTGGACCGCGATTCGCAAATCCGCAATGCGGCGGGCAAGGATCCGCAACTCGCCATCGTGCGCAATGCGCGCAAGATTCTGAGCGAGCGCGTGATTCGAATCGCCAGGCCGGCGCCGATTCTCGATCCCACCGACGGGCCGTTGATCGCGGTGAAGCTCAACATCCTAACACGAAAGTCGCTCGGCGGCCTGGAAACCGACTTACACGGTCGTGTGCTCGATGCGAACGGCCAACCGATGCCGGGGCTGTACGCGGCGGGCGAGGTCGCGGGTTTCGGCGGCGGTGGCATGCACGGCTATCGCGCGCTCGAGGGGACCTTTCTCGGCGGCTGCATCTTCAGTGGACGGATCGCGGGGCGCGCCGCGGCGGCCGCGGTCACGTGATACCAGAGTTCTCATTACCGCGGCTCTCTCATCCGCGCCCGGAGGGGACAGTACTGGCCGAGGACTGCGGACCCTGCCGATTGGACGAGCCCGAAAACATCATCGCCCCGAGCGTCGCGCCACCCGCAAGCGCCGCAGCCAGTGCACCAAGGCTGGTGACGACAAGCATCGTTGCTCGCTCAGCAGCCCCAGGCGCGCCAACCTGCCAGCCCGCGAGCTCCATTCCGAGATACACCACGTAGTACGCACACGCCGCGGCGAATCCGCTCGACAGAGCGACGCGGTGTTGCAGAGTAGCGCTCACCCCGAGTCCCGCGGCGACAATCCACGTCGTGACAGACGCCACGATCAACGTCGCGCTGACGAAGAGAATTCCATAAAGCGTGTGAATCGGGAGCGCCGGCCCCCTGCCCCGCTCCACGATCTGTTGCTCGAGCGCGGTCAGGATGAGGCCCACGACGATCGCGACCGGACCAAAGCTCAGCGCACCGGCCCACGCGGCGCGACGCGCCTCGAAGACGCCCGCTCGCCGCGCCAGTTCGCGGGCCCAGAGAGTCGACGCGGTCATCATGCAGAGGACGGCGATCACGCCCGCGGCGACGTTCCGCGTCATGTGGAACGCGCCGGGCTTGGGGGATCCGACCACGAATCCGACCGCGATCCCCGCGGCAAAGCCGCCGAACAAGTAGCCGGTCGTGAGCAGCGCGATCCCCAACGGCGTGGTGGAAGGACGTGTCATGGCGACCCCTCCCCTCCCCCGCGCACCGAGTGCGCGAACTGCGTCAGATTGTCGAACTACTTACGGCGCTTCGTCGCTACGGGATGCTGAACAGCGTGCGCGCTGGCCATGCCCCGGTGCATCGGCCCTAATTCGACCGAATGGTTCCCGTCAGACTTTTCGTTTGTCCGCCCGCCGCGATGTCCACGCGCACCGACCCGGCCTTGAGGAACTTCGCTCGTGCCGTCGTGTTGCCCGTGCGCACGAGCGACACTGCCGTCGGATCCGGCGTGGTGAACGAGTAGATCGTGCCCGGAACCGGGACGCCGCCCGACGTCATCGCCACCGCCGTGATCACGATACTGTCGCCAACGACCCCCGTGAGCGCGGTCGGCGAGACCACGAGTTGCGCCACCGCGCGATCGACGACGACCGTAGCGTGCGCCTTCGCCGCGTTGACGCGCGCCGTCAATGTCGTGGATCCCAATGCCACGGCGTGCACCGCGCCCGTTGAATCGACAGTCGCCACGGACGGGTTCGCGATCGTCCACTCGACGCCCTTGGGCGTTTGCACGGGGCGGTCGAACGACGTTGCGGAGAGCGTAAACCGAGTCGTCGCGACGGCGAACGAATCGCTGACAAAGATCGTGTCGACCGCCGGCGCGAGCTGGAGTCTCAGCGCGGGAGGCGCGCTGATGTCGGTGACGGAATCGCTCGAGCACGAGATGGCAGCGCTCAACATCGCGACAGAGGCCAGGCGAGAAGTAGTCAGGCGCATTCGATGAGGATTGGCGTGGGTGAACGGCCGCTCCCGGCGGCCTTGCCAACATACCTGAACATTCGAAACTGGAAAAGACGCCGCTCTCGCCGCCTCACGACGCTTTGAGCTGCCCCTCGAGATATCCGAGAACGGTCATCGCGACCAGAATGGCGACCAGCACCACGACGGCGGCGAGCGTCAACCACCGATGCTCGAGCCGTCCCGGCCCACCTGGAACTATCGCCGAAAGCAGCAACGCGACGCCAATCAGCGTCGCGTCGATGAACAGCCCTAACAGAACGCCGGAGATCGTGCTCCACCACACGATCGACGCGCGCATCGAATTGGGGCCGCCTTACGGCTTGATCTGAATCGGCGACCCCGGCGGCACGGCACGCCAGATCTCCTCGATCTCCTGATCGGTCACCGCGATGCAGCCCTCGGTCCAGTCGTACTCGGCGTGCTCCGCGCCGAGCTTCGCGTAGGCCGGCGGCAGCCCGTGAACCATGATGTCGCCACCGGGCGAAACGCCCATCGCCGCCGCCCGTTGCGCATGGACCGCGTCCGGATACGAGACGTGCAGCGCCATGTGATACTTGCTCTGCGAATTCTTGTAATCCACGCGGAACACCCCTTCCGGTGTTCGGCCGTCCCCGCGCTGCACCTTGTCCCCAGCCGGCTGCTTCCCCAGCGCGACGTGGTAGCTGCGCACCGCATAGCCGCCCGAGAAGAGCGTCAAGGTCCGTCGCGCCTTTTCGACGACGATGCTGTCGGCAACGACGATCCCCTTGATGCCGACGACGGGAGTGTGCGTGATGGTCGGCGTCGCGACGGCCGACATGAACGACGACGTGTCGCGCGTGCCCGCGAAGAGGAGCGCAACGGAACCGAGAAGGGGAAGCAACATTCTGGTATGACCAGTGGCGACCAGTGACTGGCCTGGAGGCGCGCGAAATGGTAGCCGTTTGTGAGAACGACGCCGAATATACCTGCCGATTCACGTTACGTTCCAGACCGGCAGGCTGGCAAGGCTCAAGAATGCACAAACCTGGCAATAAACTGTACGCTTAGCGGGCCCAACATCTAATCGCCCGCCTGCTTCCCACTCAGGGGATATTCCGCTCATGGCCCTCCTCTTTCGGTACCTGCGCGGCTATCTGCCACTCGTGGCGCTCGCCCTCCTGCTCGCAACGATCAACCAGGTCTTCTCGCTGCTCGACCCGGTCATCTTCCGGCACGTGATCGACGACTACGCCACCAAGTACGATCACTACTCACACGCGCAGTTCTTTCGCGGCGTGACGCTTCTCCTCGCGATGGCGGTCGGCGTCGCGTTCGTGTCCCGCGTGGCCAAGAATTTCCAGGACTATTTCGTCAACGTCGTGACCCAGCGGCTGGGAGCGCAACTCTACTCCGATGGCATCCGCCATTCGCTCTCCCTCCCGTTCCAGGTCTTCGAGGATCAGCGCAGCGGCGAAACGCTCGGCAAGCTCCAGAAAGTCCGCTCGGACACGGAGAAGTTCATCGCGGCGTTCGTGAACGTCGTGTTCACGACATTCGTGGGCGTGATCTTCGTCATGATCTACGCCTTCCGCGTCCACTGGGCGATCGCGCCGGCATTCCTGCTCACGATCCCGCTGCTTGGCGGACTCAGCTCCGTGCTGAGCCGGCGGATCAAGGTGATCCAGAAGCAGATCGTGGCTGAGACGACCGCGCTCGCCGGCGCAACGACCGAGTCCCTCAGGAACATCGAGCTGGTAAAGAGCCTCGGCCTCGCAGAGCAGGAAATCGTCCGTCTCAATGGGACGACGGGCAAGATCCTCAAACTCGAGCTTCGGAAGGTTCGCTACATCCGCAGCCTCAGCTTCATCCAGGGCACGTGCGTGAACTTCGTTCGCACGTCGATCCTCTTCCTGATGCTTTATCTGATCTTCGACAAGCAGATCACCGTCGGCCAGTTCTTCTCGCTGCTCATTTACTCGTTCTTCATTTTTGGCCCGCTGCAGGAGCTGGGCAACGTCATCAACGTCTACCGCGAGACCGAGGCTTCGCTCGCCACGTACGAGGACATTCTCGAGACGCCAGTCGATCCCAAACCGGCTGCCCCTGTCGCCCTCGACGACTTGCACGTGCTCGAGTTCGACAACGTGAGCTTCATGCACCAGACCGCTGCGCAGCCGGCGCTGTCCGACATTTCGTTCCGCGTGGAGCGTGGCGAGACGGTCGCGTTCGTGGGCCCGTCGGGCGCCGGAAAGACGACGCTCGTCAAGCTGCTCGTTGGCTTGTACCAGCCGAAGGAAGGGTCAGTACTGTATAACGGCGTGGCGAGCAGCCGCGTCGACCTCGACCGCTTTCGCGAGCGCATTGGCCTCGTCACACAGGATGCGCAGCTCTTTTCAGGATCGATTCGCGAGAATCTGCTGTTCGTTCGCCCCGGCGCGACCGACCAGGAGTGCCTCACCGTACTGCGCAGAGCCGCGGCCGAAGGTCTGCTGCGTCGCGCCGAAAAGGGACTGGACACCGTGATCGGCGAAGGCGGCATGAAAATCTCCGGCGGGGAGAAGCAGCGGCTGTCGATCGCTCGGGCGCTGCTCCGTCACCCGCACCTGCTCGTCTTCGATGAGGCGACGTCGGCGCTCGACTCGCTGACCGAAGAGGAGATCAGCCGAACCATGCGCGAGGTCTCAGCCACGAGCGAGGTGATCACAGTCCTCATCGCGCACCGGCTGTCGACGGTGATGCACGCCGACCGCATCCACGTGCTCGAGCGCGGCAGAATCGTCGAGGTCGGTCACCACGACGAGCTGCTCGAGCTCAAAGGGCTCTACTACGCGATGTGGCGCCAGCAGGTGGGCGAGCGAAGAACCGCGGTCGCCCGCGAAGAATGGACTGGCGAGCGCAAGGCACTGGCCGCCGCGGGCTAGTGCGCTGCGTCACCCCTGCTTGACCAGTCGGTCGAAATACGCCTTTCGCACCTTCGCCACCTTGGGCGCGATCACGATCTGGCAGTACGGCTGGCTCGGATTGTTGGAGTAGTAGTCCTGGTGATACCGCTCCGCGGGGTAGAACTCGGTCAGCGGAACGACCTCCGTCACGATCGGATCGTCCCACACTTCGTTGCGATTCAGCTCCGCTATCACCTGCTCGGCGGTGGCGCGCTGCTCGGGCGTGTGGTAGAGCACGATCGACCGATACTGCGGTCCCACGTCGGCGCCCTGGCGGTCTTTGGTCGTGGGATCATGAATCGTGAAGAACACGCCGAGTAGATCGCGAAATGAGATCACCGACGGATCGAAGGTGACCTGCGCCACCTCGGCGTGTCCCGTGGTACCGCTGCAGACGTCCCGATAGGTGGGATTGGCGACTTTTCCGCCGGCATAGCCCGACTCCACCTTCTCGACGCCTTCGAGTTGCCGAAATGCGGCATCGAGACACCAAAAGCACCCGCCACCCAGCGTCGCGATCTCTCGTGTGTGCTCGTTCATGGATCCCCCCCCGGGACTGCAAGTTACTCACGGAGGGAATGCCAGCCTTGCTTCATGGCGGCGTCGTCGTGCATCCTGTCGTCATGCAGGAACGGCTCACGCAAACTGTCGACATCGAGACTCCGGAGCTGGTCGTACTCTCGTACACCATTGCCGGGCTTGGCTCTCGACTTGGCGCAGCGCTGATCGACCTCGCGGTCTCCGCGCTGCTCTTCATCACCGTCATTCTCGCTGCCGCGCGTGTCTCGCCGAAATCATTGGCCAAGGTGGACGTTCGCGCCGCGCCAACGACTGCCTGGGCGGTCGCGCTGCTGGTAATTCTGCAGTTCGCCGTTCTCTGGGGCTATTACCTGTTGTTCGAAGGCTTGCGCGACGGTCAGACGCCAGGCAAGCGGGTCTTTCGGCTTCGTGCCGTGCGCGACGGCGGATACTCGGTGGGTTTCGCCGCTTCCGCCGTCCGCAATCTGATGCGCATCGTCGACCTCCAGCCCGTATTCACCTATCTCGTCGGCATCGCGAGCGTCGCCTTCTCGAAATCCGGCAAGCGGCTCGGTGACATGGTGGCCGGCACGATCGTGGTGCGCGAATCGTTGGTCCGGCAGCCGGCGGTACCCAAAGCGGCTCGCCGGGCGATACCCGGAGCTACCCCCGCCCCCACGCCCAGCCCGGCGATCGCTCAACTCACCGACGTCGAGTTCCAGTTGCTCGAGCGGTGGGCCGCGCGCCGCGGCGATCTCAGCCCTGAACGGCGGCGGCAGCTCACCACGCAGGTTGCATCGCGCGTCCACCACGCGCTTCCACGAGGCGACGAGTCGAGTGAGAGCGCGCGCCTCATGAGGCTTTACACCGAGGAGCGCGAGGCCCGCGAGCACGGCGCTGCCGCGCACGGCGCCACGGGTGCCAGCCGCGAGCGGTACGCGATAGTCACCACGCGATCTCCGCGCTGGATCGCGTTTTCATCGCGGCTCGCCGACGCGCAGCGGCGAGGCCTCAAGGCTCTGGGTGAGAAAGGCGTGCGCGAATTCGTGGAGGAGTACCGCGCACTCACCAACGATCTCGCCAAGCTGCGCACGGCCGCGCGCGGAGAGACCAGCGACGAATTGTTCTACCTCGGCCGGCTCGTGGCCGGCGCGCACAATCTCCTGTACCGCGACCGACGCAACACTTTTTTGGAAATCCTCCGCTTCGTGGCGTTCGACGTACCGACGGAAGTCCGGCGCTCGGTACGACCGATCGCGCTCGCCGCGGCATTCCTCTTCGTTCCCGCCGCAATCTCGTACACGGCGGTGGTGCGACATCCCGACGTCGCGCCGACTTTCATCCCGCCACAGATGCTCGATCGGGCCGAGGAGGGCGTCACGCGGGCCCGCCAGGGAACCGGCTACATCCCGGATCCTCAGGTGTTCCGGCCGGTCATGGCGAGCCGGATCATCGCGAACAACGTGCAGGTGACGTTCGCGGCGTTCGCATTCGGCATCACGGCGGGCATCGGAACGCTCGTGCTGCTGCTCTTGAACGGCATCTCGTTGGGCGGCGTGTTCGGCTTGTACGCCTCCAAGGGCATCCTCGCGCTTCTCGTGGCGTTCGTCGCTCCGCACGGCGTGCTCGAGTTGAGCGCGATTTGCATCAGCGCCGGCGGTGGGCTGTTGGTCGCCGCGGCGCTCCTCATTCCGGGCGACCGCACGCGCCGTCGCGCCCTGGTCGAGAACAGTCAGCGCGCGATGCGACTGATCGCCGCATCCACGCTGCTGCTGATCGTCGCGGGCTCGCTCGAGGGAATGGTGTCGCCGATTCCAAACTGGCCGCTGTGGCTCAAGCTCGCCGTGAGCGCGACGACCGTTCTCCTGCTCGTTGCGTATTTGCAGGGCGGCGTCTCACGAAAGGCGAGCGCCGGCGAGGGCGGCGAGGATCACAATGAGGTGCTCGGACTCTCAGTCGGCCAATAGGTTGGCCTTCCCTACAGCTCGCCCCTCGCTTTGATCTCCAGATAGCGGTTGACGACCGCCGCCGTCATCCGCGTGGGCGCAACGTCGATCACCGCGATGCCCGCGGCGCGCATTCGCGCCAGCGCTTCTTCGCGCTCACGAACCAACTCCTCCGCGGCCGCACTACGAAAGAGCGCCGACGACCCCTGCGTGGTGGGCATTGCCGCCGCGAGCAGCGCCTCGTTCTGGATCGCGACGAAAACGAGCACGTGGCGCCGGGCGGCGCGCGACGCATAGGCCACGAATCCACCCGCGGTCCGAACGTCGATCACGTCGGAGAAGAACACGACGAGCGCGCGTCGGCGCTGCACTGTGGCGAGCATCCGGAAGGCGGCGGCGTAGTCGGGCTCAGTGAGCGTGGCATCGAGAGCACTCAGCGCCGTATGAAGGCCGCGGAGGGCGGCACCGCCGCGCTGCGGCGGAAGGAACGAGCGCACGACATCGTCGAACGCGATCATGCCGACCCGGTCGCCACTCGACGCCGCCACGTCGCTCAGCACGAGGGCCGACGACAGGACATGCTCAAAGCGGGGGTAGCGGCCAGCGAGCTGCGTCATGGCACGCCCGCAATCGATCATCGTGATCAAGGTCTGCGAGCGCTCGATCGTCTGCTCGCGCGTAATGAGCCGCCGATGTCGCGCCGTCGCCTTCCAGTCGAGCAAACGCGGGTCGTCGCCGGGCACGTAGTCTCGCAGCCCGGCGAACGCCGTTCCTTCGCCACGCTGCTTGAGAGCGCGGATCCCGGCATCGCTCAAGCGATGCTGCAGCGCGAGGAGCCGGAATCGCCGTACGTTCGTGAGCGAAGGGACGACGGTGACCGACGCTCGCTCGTCCGTCCGACTCACGACTATGCGCGTGAGAAGGCCGAGCCGCGTTCGTAGACGGAGCGCAACGTCGCCGAGCTCGAACTTGCCGCGTGTCTCGCCACGCGCCGACGCCGCGACCGTTTCTTCACCCGTCGCCGCGAGCTCCCGCCACTCGAGCGGGATCTCGCCGGCGATGCTGGCGGGCCAGCGGTCGAACAGTGCATAGCTCACCGGCCACGGCCAGTCCGACCTGACCGTGTATCGGAAGTCGATTGCGTCGCCGAGCCCGAGCGTCGGCGGCGCATCGCGCTGCACGCTTACATCGCCACGCCTCGGCAGGCGTACATAGTCGAAGACCAGGGCCGCGACGAACACCGTGACGCCGGCAATGGCAAGCGGGCCGCCAACTCGCGGGAAGAGCCAGAGCGCCGCGAGTGCAACCAGCGCACCGGCGGCTCGCTCGGTCGGATAGACCGTCCACAACGGACGCCGCACGCGGATCCGCTTCGCCAGAGCGGCCGGCGCCGTCATGTTGGTGCGATCGTCCTCGTCAGCACGCCGCTGAGGACGTCGTCCGTCGTGCGGCCCTCGACCTCGAGCTCAGGCGCGAGCATCACTCGATGGCGCAGCACCGAATGCACGCGCGCCTTGACGTCGTCTGGCGTCACGAAGTCCCGGCCCTCGAGCACTGCGCTGGCACGCGCGGCGCGCATCAACGCAACGGTAGCTCGCGGCGATGCACCGAGCATGAGCGACGCATCCTGCCGCGTGGCGCGCGTGATCGAGGAGATGTACTCGCGCACCTCCGGCGCGACGTGCACGCGGTCGACGAGGGCCCGGCACGCCCGCGCCTCATCCGCCGAGATCACCGCGTCGATGATCGGCGCGCCGCCGCCGCGTTCCGGATCGAACCCCGATTCGTGAAGCGCGAGCATCGCGAGCTCAGCGTCGGCGGCCGGATAACCGATCACGATCTTCACAAGGAAGCGGTCGAGCTGCGCCTCCGGGAGTGGAAACGTCCCTTCGTGTTCGACCGGATTCTGCGTCGCCAGCACCGTGAAGAGCGGATCGAGTGCGTGCGGCACCCCGTCGGCCGTCACTTGCCGCTCGGCCATCGCCTCGAGCAGCGCCGCCTGAGTCTTGGCAGGCGCACGATTGATCTCGTCGGCCAGCAGCAGATCGGTGAACACCGGACCGCGTTGGAACTCGAATCCGCGGACCGGATCGCGATAAACCGCCACGCCGGTGACGTCGGCTGGCATGAGGTCGGGCGTGAACTGAATTCGTGTGAAGCGGACCGCCATCGCGTTGGCGATCGTGCGTACGAGGAGGGTCTTTGCCGTCCCGGGAACGCCTTCGACGAGGACGTGCCCGCGCGCCAGAAAGGCGACGAGGATGTCTTCAATGGCTTCATCCTGGCCGACGATGCGCGTGGCCACCGCGGCGTGCACGCGGCGAATCAGCTCCGCGCCTTGTTCGATCGTGAGAGTCATGAGGTAGTGGAGGGAGACGAAACTACGGCTTGCTCGATCCGCGTGAGCGCTTCACCGACCGACGCGAAGTCGCGCGTCGCGACCGGTTCCGAGAGCGTGCGGCGCACGGCGGCAACGTCGGCGGCGCGCGCCGGAGCCCGCCGATTCACCGCCTCGAAGAATGCGTCGTCGGGCGCGGTGGTGCCGACCGGAATCCAGCGCGACGTTCGACGTCGAAGTCCACCGACCAGCCGCGCCATCGCGGTGCGCGTGGCGCCGACGTCCGCGTACGCACGACCGAGCGCGTCGGCGTGCTCGAGCGGCGACCGCCGGCTCGCGCGCGCGGCGTCCCGTGGCACGATCGGGCGTGGCGCTTTGGCCAGCAGGAGCAACAGTCCCGCGACGAGCGCCTGGATGACGAAGTGGCCGGAAGGCGTGTGCGCGAGATACGTCGCCGCGGCACGGAGCGTCCCGCCGTGAATACCGAATCCGTGATGAAATTCGTCGAATACGAGTCTCGGCGCGCCGGCCCCGCCGGTGCGCGGCCGCACGTACTCGAGCATCCTGACCACCGCAAGATCGGCCTTCCACGGACAGGTTCGAACCGCTTCGTTGCTGAAGAGCGCCGAGTTGCTCGTGACGGCGATCCTGCCGGCGGCGAGTGGGAAGCCCACGGCGCCCACGACGTTGGATTGGCTCGGCGCCGCCGTCATGAGCAGCGTCGCGAGTTGAGGGGGCGGTCGATTCGGCCACTCGAACTCCGACATTTCCGGAGGAAGAGTGAGCAGTGCGCGGGCGGTGATCGTCTCGGGCGCCGGACAGGCTGGGTCGCGTCTTCCGCCGAGAATCTGTGACCGTTTGCCACTCTCGACTCCGAGGGAATCAGAAAGCTCGTCGTTGCCATCGAGCGAAAAGATCAAACCGCCGCCGCGCCTGACGTTCTCGAGCAACCGGTGGACCTCCTGACCGCCCAATCCTCCTCTCGGCGCCAGCACGACCTGTACGGCTTCCGGACTTACCGACGAATCCATCGTCGCAAGACGACGCTCCACGTCCCAGCCGAGTCGATCCGCCAACTCATAGGCCATGCGCGCGCCCCCTGGCGCGGTCGAGTAACTGCTTCGGCCACCCGAGCCTTCGACCGGCGACTCGGGCGTGAGCAGGGAGACGACCAACGCGACGACCGCCAGCACCACGAGCCACATCGCGGCGCGCGAACTGCGTGGTGCCGCCGCCAGCGCGGTCATGCTGCGGCCCGTGGTGAAATCACACGCTCGGCGCTCTGCCGCAGCGCCTGATAGGTAGCAGCCACGGGTTGCGTTGGCCCGTAGACGGCGGTCTCGAACTGCCGCGCGAACGCGCGGAACGCCGCCGCAGCGGCGGATCGCCTCAGGCGCAGTTCGCGGGCATAGTCGCCCGGAGTTTTCGAGGCGTGAGGTGCCAGAGCTCCGGACCGCGCGAGCGCGTCGAGCACTGCCAGGTACACGGCGTGGCACCCGCCGACGAAGTCGTTCGCCGCCGCCAGCTCGTCAGCCGCGGCCCAGTAGTCGCGGCGCGCCGAGCCGATGGCGCGCAGACTCGCACCCGTACGCCGCCGGAAATTCGCCCGCCGCACGACCACCATACGCGCGACCACGGTCAGTACGATCACGGTCACGGTGGCGATCACGACGAGCCGGGCATCCCGCGAGCCGCCGAGCCCCTGGAGGATGTCGGCGATCCGATTGATCAACCACCGCAGCGCTCGCCCGAACAGCGACTGGCGCACCGGAATCGCGTACGCCGACTGCCGCGCGATGGCCGCCACGGTGTCGTGAATCTGCCGTACCGTCCAACCGCCGATCACCTCTTGAACGAGCGCCGGCATCGCTGGCAACGAAAGCGTCAAGCCGGAATCACCGAGGGCTCGACCGCCCCGGCGAGATACTCGACGTCGAATGCTTCCTTTCGAATGCGCAGATCGTAGTAGAGCACCGTCTCGGTAATGCCGAACAGCGGACCGACGATCACCGCGAGAGCGGTCGAACCAAGACGGACCAGCACGGCGCTCGGAATCATCCCGAGCATCAGCGTCGCGCCGACATCGACGGCGATCGTCAGGACGCCGATGAGGAACAGGGTGCCGACGATGTGGAATCTGAGGCCCTTCGACAGCGCGGACGCGCGCGCGAGTGCCCGGCCGACGCCGGCATCCTCGAGCACGACGATCTGTCGCACGGCGTAGAACCGGGCGAACAGGTACACGCCGGCAACGATGAACAAGACGGTGGCCGCAACGACGGCAGCGACCTGGCCGCCTGTGACCGCGAAGATCACTCCAGCCGGTATCACCGCGACGACCGTACCGATCGCGATGATGGCGACGGCGGCCACGCTCGCCAGAATCAGCGTCACCACTTTCGGCAGCAGCGCTCGGAATTCCGCGGCGACGTCCAGTGGCCGGCCGAGGTACACGTCGCGCGCGATGAGCGCCGTCACCCCGCCGGCGATCGCGAAGATCAACAGGCCGACCAACGACAGCCAGGCGATCTGTCCGCTGTCAGGCAGGTTGGTCGGCGTAATGCTGACGTTGAACACCAACTGGATCACCAGCCAGGGCACGTACACGCCGGCGACGGCGACCATGAACTGCAGCGGCGCACGGCGATATACCTGAAACGCCGCATCCACGAGCTCGGTGGCCGATCGCGGACGCAATACGAGATCCGACATGCTCTCCCTGGGCTGGCGGTTGCGAAATGGCGCGTTCATAAAATGCGAACGCCACGGAGAGCCGGCTAGGCCGACCATCCGTGGCGTTCGCGGCGCGCGCCGCCAGCGACTACGCCGCCATGCCGTCGCGCAGCACGTCGGCGGTGTCGCTCTCGCGCAACCGCTTGAGCGCCCGGTCGCGCAGCTGGCGCACGCGTTCCCGCGTCACGCCGAGCTCGCGGGCGATCTCCTGCAGCGTCATCGGCCGGCTGCCCTCGAGCCCGAAATAGAGCGTGAGGACACGCCGGTCGCGTGGCGCCAGCACTTCCAGCGCCCGCGCGATCGCTTCGCGCCGCGAGTCGTTCTCGATGCCGCCGGGCAGCGTGTCGTCGTCTTCGTTGCGGTCGAGCACGAGCGTCTCACCAAGCGTCCGGCCGGCGTCGCCGGCCATGACCGGCTCGTCGAGCGAGCGCGTTGGCTGCAGGAGCGCCACCAGACCGCGGGTGACGTCGAGCGAGAGGTCGGCGACCGAAGCGATCTCCTCCTCGTACGGCTCGCGCGACAGTTTCTGCCGCAGGACTTCCTGGGCCCTCGACACGCGCGACAGATCGGCCGCCCGGTTGAGAGGCACCTGGACCGTGCGACCCTGCCGCTGGACCGCGGAGTGCAGCGCCTGGCGGATCCACCACACGGCGTAGCTGATGAAGTTGACGCCGACGTCGGGATCGTACTTGTCCGCGGCGCGAACCAGGCCCGCGTTCGCCTCGCTGACCAGGTCTCCGAGCGGTACGCCGCGGTTCTGGTACTGCTTGGCGACGGAGAACGCGAACCGGAGATTGGCGCGAATGAGCTCGGAGCGCGCCTGCTCACGCGCATCGTCGGTCGTGGCGCGGCGCATCGCTCTCGCGAGCTCTTTCTGCTGTAGTGCCGTCAAGACGGGCTCGCCGCGGAGCTCCTCGATGTAGAGATCCAGCAGGTCGCGATCGTCGCTCGTCGTATACATCGCTCACCCCCGGCGCCAGCCGGCGCCAGCCCTGATGTTCATGCAGTTATACAACCATCTAACTGTCGCGCCGCGCACCAGCCGCCGACCATGCACTCGCTAAGCGCGATGCGACACCGCCCGGGGTCGTCGCGGCGTTCGCGCGTGCGCCGCCGGGCCGACCGTCTCCACCGCCATTCGCCGCCGAAGCTCCGACATGTACCCCTCGAGCACCGTGGGGCGAGTTCTGTAGTACACGAACTGACCATCGCGCCGCGACTCGACCAAGCCGGCGCTCGCCAGCTCCTTGAGATGGTGCGAGATGGTGGCCTGGCGAACCGGGAAACAACCGCAGAGCCGCTGGCAGCCTACCTCGCCCTGCCGCGCGATGTGCTCCAAGATCTCGAAGCGTCGCGGATCGGCCAGCGCCTTCGCGATTCGCTGGAACTGCTCGGTTTCCAAGGGCCGCCGTGCTCCTCAGGTCGTGTGACAGATAGATAATCATCTAATTGTACGGCGCAAGACCGCGCGTGTTCCATCCAACCGGTACCAGTCGTTTACCCTTCGCAGGAGGTCCAAGATCTGCCTACGTTCGATGGCAAGTTCAGTCCCAGTCTCGACAAATGACCACCACGCAGCTTCGTACCTCCGATGTCGCCCCGTCGCCCGCACGCCTCGTTCCGTCGCGGCGCCTGACCGACCTGCCCACCTATGTCTTCGCTTGGCTCGACGAGCTGAAGGCGGATGCACGCGCCCGCGGAGCCGACCTCATCGATTTGGGGATGGGAAACCCCGACCAGCCGACATCTCCGCAGATCATCGACGCCATCGCGAAGGCCTACGCCGACTCACGGACGCACGGCTACCCTCCCTTTCGCGGAACGCCGGTATTTCGAGACGCCGTCGCCAGATTCATGCAGCAGCGGTTCGGCGTCGACGTCGATCCGGAACACGAGGTGCTCGCGCTGAGCGGGGCAAAGGAAGGCATAGCGCACGCGACCATCGCATATGCTAATGAAGCGACGCTCTCACTAGTTCCCGACATCTATTACCCGGTCCACGCGCGAGCGACCGGCTTGGTCGGCGGCCGAACCTACCTGATGCCGCTTCGCCCGGAGCGTGGCTTCCTGCCAGACCTGCGCGCGATCCCGCTCGACGAGCTCCGACAGGCGAGCTTGCTGGTCCTGAACTACCCGCACAATCCCACCGGGACCGTCGCGCCCCTCGCCCTGTTCGAGGATGCCGTCGCGCTCTGCCGCGAGCACGGCATCCTTCTGATTTCCGACCTCGCTTATAGCGAGCTAACCTACGACGGCGCGGTGGCTCCGAGCGCGCTCCAGGTCCCCGGAGCCAAAGACGTGACCCTCGAGTTCCACTCCTGCTCCAAGACCTTCAATATGGCGGGCTCCCGCATCGGCTTTGCGGTGGGCGGCCGCGCGGTCATTGACGCGCTCCACGCCGTTCGCACGAACGTGGGTTACGGCACCCCGGCGGCGATTCAAGCCGGCGCCGCCTACGCGCTCGACCACGTCCACGAGCTCGAGAAACCCGTCGTGGCGCGGTATCGCGAACGCCGTGACGTGCTCCTGGCGGGATTCCGGTCGATCGGCTGGGACTCGCCCGCGCCCCGCGGGACGATGTTCGTGTGGTTGCCAATCCCGGCCGGCTACGGCGCCCAGGATTGGACGCGACTCCTCATCGAGCGCGCCGGCGTCGTGGTGACTCCCGGAAACGCGTTCGGACCTGGTGGCGAGCATTTCTTCAGAGTGTCGCTCATTGCCGACCCGCCGATTCTCGAGCGAGCGATCAACCGGCTCCGGAACGCTGGCATCCACTTCGGCATGTCGGGCGGCTGACGCGCGCGCGTTCGGGACCGCCTCATGGCTCGCCGCGTGCAGCGATTGGCAGTCTCCCACTGCCGCGCAGGCCGCGGATGGCACAGCGCCGAACCACAGGAGGTAGCAATGCCCGACGATCGCCCCAACCGCAACGCGGACCCCACGCTGGATCCGGAAGACGTGAACAGCGCCCCCCAAGCCGAGCCGCTCGAGCGCGATCCGAATGACGAGATCCCGGTTCCGATCGCCATGTCGCCCGCCGAGGTCGACGAACGGGCCCAGGTAGTCGAGACGCTCAGGGAGGAAGAACTTGAAGTGGAGCACGAACAGCCGCGCATGGGCGAGCGCCGCGGCGGAAGTTGACTGGCGACGATCCGAACCGGACTCGGCAGCTCGATACTTGCTGAATGTCGCGTAACCTCCGATAATATCGGCGGTTCGCGAATTCCTCGTGCCTAATGCCGGGTCCGGGAGGTCGACGATGGTCTACCAACCGCGGGCAACTGCTGACGCCGCGACAGTCACGGCAATTCCGCCGACAGTGGCGGTGGCCGCGAGCGAATACCAGCGCTCGCGCGAAGTGGAGAAGCAGCAGCTCGCGTTGATGGCGCAGCACAACCTGTTGAACGAGTGGACCGCGGAGGTCCGCGCTACCGTGCTCGAGGCGCGCGAGCGCATTCGCGAAGCGCGGCTGGCGCGCGATCATTTCCGGCAACAGGTGCGCGAATTCGTTCTGGCGCTGCGCGCTGCGCACGAGCCGCTGTCATCAGTATTGCGCCAGACGCGCGCCATGGTGCAGCTGCTGGAGAGCGCGGGCGCGATTCAGAGCGACGACGGCTGGCTCGAAGCCGACGTGCTCGAGTGGGCGATCGAGGACTACGAAAGCGCGGCCTGAGCGACCGGCCGCTCGACACTCAGACGCGCGCGCGCCACTCCGCGGTCGCTTCGGGAACCAGACGCGCGCCCCACTGCCCCACTTCCAGGATGTAGTAGTCGCGGCGCGTTGGATCGCGCGGATCCACGACCTCGTAGTACGTCGGCTGCGGCTCGACCTTGACCGTGAGGCCGTTGCATTCGCCGCCTTCGCATTTCACCTGGATCATCGATGGACCTCCGGCGACGACTAGCTCGCCTGTTGAACGGCGGACCGGGAGCCGCCGGTGAGAAAGCGTGGTTCGCTGGAGCACGCGCGCTCGACCGTTTTGGCGATGCTCTCCGGGAGCCACACGGCGCCGCGCGCATGCGCTTCGAGCACCAGCCGAAGGGCGCGACGCTGCTTGGCGAACGCGGACAGGAGCTGCGCCCCACTTTCGGGTGAGGCGAGCACGGTGCTCACGAGCCGCTGCAGCGAGCTTTGATCGGCCGGGTCGCTTACGTCGGCCATGCAGGCTTCCAGATTCCAGCTTGTGCGGTGAACCGTGCAGAGTCCCGCCCGGCCAGTGCGTGGCGCATCCTGAGTGCACACGGCACACAGCGCGATGTCTCGCAGCAGATCCGCACTCGGAACGAACGACATCTGGTGTTCCTCGAGTACTTGTCTTAGTTCCTTGACCAATTCAGGATCACGGGAAGTCGCGTAGACAAGTTGGAGGCGGCGCCGCGCGTTGGGTTCGATGCTCATCGCGGCCCTCGTCGGCCAATTTGTCGCATAGTGTTACTCGACCGCGGTACGCCAGTCTGACGGGTACGCGATCGGGTCATGCCGTCTTCGCCACTCGTCGCCGGCTCGCCGAACCCATGCCCCCTGTCCCGATTCCACCGAACGCACACGAGACCTTTGACCGACACTGGGCGGTCAAGGTCGTGGCGCCGGAGGACCGCGCGAACGCCATTGGCTTCGCGATGGGGGTGATGAGCCGCATCTGCGCCGGCGAAGCGCCGGCCACCGACATCGAGCTGCCCGAATACTTCGTCCCCCTCGCCGGCGCGTACGTCATCGCCGCGCGCGAATGGCTGGACTTCGAGGGTGCCGCGTCGCCCACCGCCATGTTGTCCGGCGAGCAGGAGACGCAGCGGACCGCGCACATCGAAGTCGGGGCGGACCGGGCGTTCGTTCTCACGGCCGCGCTCCCCGTCGAGCCCACCGAGCGCATCGCCGCCTTGTACCGCGCGCTGCTTCTCGCCGGACTTGCCCAGCTCGGGAACAAGCAGACCGAGTTTCGACACTGGTTGCGTGCTTACGAGCACATCCTCTTTCCGCCGGCCGAAGACGAGCGCCGATGGGACCTGGTGCTGCTGCGCCGCGTCGTGGAGCTGTGGACGGACGTGCTGCGCGGCGCCGGCCCGTCGGGGCTCGAGCGCGGCATGGAGATCATCGCGTCGATTCGCGAGGAGCGGCCGCTGCGCGAGCCGGAGTTCCAGCGCACGACTGATCCCGCCGACGCAACGCGGATGCGCTTTTACCTCTTCACGTTGTTCCATCTCACCGAAGCAGCCACCGAGCTGCTGCTCTTCCGCCTGCACGGCGAGCCCGAGGCCGTGGAGGCGCGGCTCTACAGCCACTTCGCGCTGGCGCGCGAGGCCGCCGGCGGCGACCCCCGTCTCGACGCGAGCTTCGATTGGCTGTACGAGGCGGCTCGGCGCGTCGTCGAGCTGCGGACCGCGCAGCTCGAGCTCCTGCCCGAAAGCGGCCGATAACACTTCTCTAATCACCGCGCCGTCCGCTTCCCGCTGCCGATCAACATGCGTTGGCCGCTCGGCGATCGCGCGACGACGACCGACACGCGCGTGTGCGCGGTCGATCCGGTCGTGCGCGAGCCGCGATGCGGCGTTGTCCGCGACTCCGGCGTGCGTGCCGCGCCGATATCTTCATCCGCAACGCGGAACCACTCGATCTCGCCGCCCTGACGTGTGCATCGCACGAAGTACAGGTCCGACGACCAGAACCCCTCCCACCGTTCTCCTTCCTTCAGATCCGCCAGGAGCGCCGTCCGAGGCGCGGCTTCGAGTGGCTCTTGGGGGCTGGCGCAGCTGACGAGATGCATGAGCGATGGAGATCGATTGTCGCGAACTCTGACTGCGCGGTCGTCTGCGGGGACGGCAACCTAGAAAACCCTGATTCAAAGCGCAATAGGAAAGTTTTCCATAAGTCGTTGTCAGACTTGTGGATAGCGATTGTGGAGAGTTGTCGAAAACCCGCTAAGTCCACGGCGGTCCATCGGTAAGCCATCATGAGTACCTGTGGAAAAGCAGTGTGGACAGATGTGCACGACTGGTTTTCGCGCGTCTTCAAAATCGACGCGCGCCGAGCTCGAGTCGCGGCGGAAAATCGTACAGATTTGTCACCATTTTTTCGTACGAATTCGGACCGCGCGGCGTAACCGATTTCGCCGTCGATCACCGCGTGCGTTCGCGCGTGCGCGTGTCGACAAGTCGTGTCTATCCACACGCGATGTGGACTCACTGTTGATAGCACCACAGTTGCATTCCAGCGCTCTGGCGACGCCGGCCGTACGCACGCCGACCACACCACGGACCTGGAGCGAGAATGCGACCACTCTGGACTGGAGCGCTGACGTTCGGGCTCGTGAACATTCCCGTGCGCTTGCACTCGGCCGTCCAGGCGAAAGAACGCGTGAGCTTTCGCCTACTACATAAGAAGGATCTATCGCCGATTCGCTACGACCGCGTTTGTCAGAAAGAAAACGAATCGGTCGACTGGAAGGACATCGTCAAAGGCTACGAGTACACGAAAGGAAAATTCGTCGTCCTCACCGACGAGGATTTCAAGGCCGCGGCCATCGAGTCGTCGAAGACGATCGAGATCATGGACTTCGTGCGCGCGGACGAGATCGATCCACGCTACTTCGAGACGCCCTACTATTTGGTGCCGGCGAAGGGCGGCGAAAAAGCCTACGCCCTCCTGCGCGAGGCGATCAAGCGTACCGGCACCGTTGGCATCGGCAAGATCACGATGCGCTCCAACGCGCTGCACCTCGCCGGCGTCAAGTCCATCGGCGACGCCCTCGTGCTCGAGATCATGCGGTTCGCCGACGAGTTGGTGAACGAGAGCGACTTCAGCTTCCCGAGTGACGACGGCGTGCGGCCGCAGGAGCTCCAGATGGCTGAGCAGCTCGTCGGCAACCTGTCGCAGGCGTTCGATCCGACGAAGTACACCGACGATTACCGCGCGAATCTCATGAAGATCATTCGCGCCAAGATGAAAGGAAAGAAGATCGAGGTGCCCGAACCCGAGGAGCGCGAGAGCACGCAGGTCGTGGATCTCATGGCGCGTTTGCAGGAGAGCCTCGAGATGGGCAAGAAGCGAGGATCCAGTCGGGCCGCGCGTAGCGCGGTCGCGAACCGGACGACGCGACGCGCCTCACGCCGCAAGACTGCATGAGCGCGCTCTCGCCGATGTTGGCGACCATCGGCACCGAGTTGCCGAGGGGCAAGGAATGGGTGTTCGAACCGAAGTACGACGGCATTCGGATTCTGGCGTTCGCGTCAAAGGGCGAGGTGGCGCTGGTCAGCCGCAACGGCCTGGACAAGACGCGACAGTTTCCCGAGGTCGCCGACGCAGTACGGACGCTGCATCGCCGCGCCCGACGGCCGTTCGTTCTCGACGGCGAGATCGTCGCGATGCACGACGACGACCCCGCGCGTTTTCAGGCACTGCAATCACGCATGCACGTCGGCGATCGCGAGGCCATCGAGCAGTATCGGCTCGACGCGCCCGCCGCGTTCATGGCATTCGACATTCTGCTCGACGGCAAGACATCGCTCGTCACTGAGCCGTGGCGCGTGCGGCGGAAACATCTCGCCGCGCTCCTCCAACCCCCGGGTCGTTCCAACGCGCTGCGGCTCAGTGACGTCGATGATGACGGCGCGGCAATGCTGCGCCAGGCACGCAAGCATGGCTGGGAAGGCGTGATCGCCAAGCGCGCCGACGCCCCGTACGAGACCGGCCGGCGTTCACGCGCCTGGCTCAAGCTCAAGATCGAGCAGCGGCAGGAGTTCGTCGTGGGCGGTTGGACGGAGCCGCGGAATTCGCGCGAGCACATCGGCGCCATTCTGCTCGGCTACCACGACGCCGATGGGACGCTCGTCTACGCCGGCCATACCGGCACCGGGTTCACCCGCGCTTCGTTGCTCGACATGCACGGGCGACTGCGCCGCATCGAGCGGCAATCCTCGCCCTTCACGCCGGCGCCGCGCACCAACGAGACACCGCACTGGACCCGGCCGTCGGTCGTCGTCGAGATCAAGTTCAACGAGTGGACGGCGGACGGAAAGCTCCGCCAGCCCGTGTTCGTGGGCGTGCGCGACGACAAGCCGGCGCGCGAGGTCGTGCACGAACCCGCGTCGCTCACTGCCAAGCCGCGCGATCGCGGCCGGGTTCGAGCGCGCGGGCCGCGCCGTGTCGCCGCATCGCTCAAGCCGGCCACCAACAATCGCCGCACCACGCGTTCCGGTCGCGTCTCGGTCGCGACCGACGCGACGCGCCGGACCGCTCTCTCACAGCGCGCGGCCGATCGTGTGGCGAATGAGATCGACCGCATCTGCCACGACGGCGGCGCCGGCGTGTTGGAACTGCCGACCGGGACGCTCGACGTGTCGAACCTGGACAAGGTCTTCTTTCCAGCCACCGGACACACCAAGGGCGACGTGATGCGATTCTACGCACGCATCGCTCCGGTCCTGCTGCCCACGATCGCCGATCGGCCGCTCGTGATGAAGCGCTTTCCGAACGGCGTGCGAGGGAAAGCGTTCTACCAGCAGCGAGCGCCGGCCGATCCGCCTCCGTCGGTCCGGGTCGAGCCCGTGTCCGACGAAGGCCTCACGACGCAGAACCGCCTGATCGGCGGCGACCTCGCGACGCTGCTCTACGTCGTGCAGCTCGGCGCGATCTCGATCGACCCGTGGCACTCGCGCGTGCCGTCGGTGCAGTTCGCCGATTATACGATCGTGGACCTCGATCCCGGGCCGCGTGCGCCGTTCGCGCGAGTCGTCGAGGTGGCGCACGCCGTGAAGCGGGTACTCGACGAGCTCGGGCTCCACGCGGTACTCAAGACGTCCGGCGCGAGCGGCCTTCACGTCGTGCTGCCGCTGCCAGCCGGGGTTCCGAACGAAGGCGCGCGGATGATCGCCGAACTCGTCGCGACGACGGTGGCTGAGCGATCGCCACGCATCGCCACGGTGGAGCGATGGGTGAACGCGCGGCCTCGCGGCGCGGTGTACGTCGACTATCTGCAGAACATCCGCGGCAAGACCGTCGCGGGCGTGTACTCGGTCCGCGCTCGGCCCGAACCCACAGTCTCGACGCCGCTCGACTGGTCGGAGCTCACGGACGGTCTCACGCCGACCGCATTCACGATCGACACGGTCCCGGATCGGTTGCGCGAGCGCGGAGATCTCTGGGCGCGCGGAATGCGCCGGCCCAACTCGCTCGACGGAGTGCTCGGTCGTGGCTGAGCCAGACTCCGTTCGTTCGCGCCGGGCCGATCCGCTGCGTCGCTTTCTCGTCTATCTGAGCGAGATCGAGGAAGCACTCCTTCGACGCGATGCCTTGCGGGTGACGGCATTGCTGAGGAAGCGGACCGCGACTCACCTGCCGCGATCCGTACGTGAGGAGTTGCTGCTGCTGTCCCGAGCGCCGCGCGACAGCCTGCGCGCTCCGGTGCAGTTCCTCCGGTTTCAGCATCGCATGACCGAACTGGCGCGCGGCGGCGAACGGCTGCCGACGGCGCAGAGGGAGCTGGAGCTCGAGCGACGGGTGAACGCGGGCGCGGTCCGCCGTCGCGATGGCGAGGAGCGCCGGGCGGCCGCCGGTGACGCCGGTGACGCCGGTGACGCCGGTGACGCCGGTGACGCCGGCGACGACACGCCAGGCCGTGGGCCTCGATGAAGTCGCATCCCAGGCCGGGCATCGCGCCGATGGAGGCCCGCGTCGTCGACGAGCTTCCCGTTGGTCCGCAGTGGCAGTACGAGCCAAAGTGGGACGGATTCCGCTGCCTGTGCTTCCGCGACGGCGACTCCGTGGAACTGCGGTCGAAGTCCGACCAGCCGCTCACGCGCTACTTTCCCGAGCTCGCCGATGCCCTGCGGGCGATCCCGGTGCGACGGTTCGTGCTCGACGGCGAGATCGTCGTTCCGACGCCGCGCGGATTGTCGTTCGACGCGCTGCTGCTGCGCCTGCATCCTGCGCGCAGCCGGGTAGAGAAGTTGTCGCGCGAAACGCCGGCCGCTCTGCTCGTCTTCGATCTGCTCGCCGACGCGAAAGGCACGGACCTCATGGATCACCCGTTGTCAGAGCGCAGGGAGCGGCTGGAGCAGTTTGCGGCGAGGAACTTTCGATCCACGCCGTCGATCATGCTGAGCCCGGCCACACGCCGACTGTCGCAGGCGCGGGCATGGCTGGCCGGTCGCGCGGGCACCGATGGCGTGATGGCCAAGCGGCTCGATCTCCCGTACGCGAGTGGCGAGCGGACGGCAATGGAGAAGATCAAACGAAAGCGGACCGCAGATTGCGTCGTCGGTGGCTTTCGCTACGCCACCAAGGGAAAGATCGTTGGATCGCTGCTGCTTGGCTTGTACGACGACGACGGGTTGCTGCATCATGTCGGATTTACGTCGAGCTTGACAGCTGACGAGCGGAAGCGCATCACATCGCGATTCGAGTCCCTGGCTGGCGGCAGCGGTTTTACGGGACGGGCGCCCGGCGGCCCGAGCCGGTGGTCGACAGCTCGATCGGGCGAGTGGGTTCCGCTCGAGCCCGTGCTAGTGGTGGAAGTACAATACGATCATTTCACGGGCGGCCGATTTCGGCACGGCACCAAGTTTATTCGTTGGCGTCCCGAAAAGGCCCCGGCGCAATGTCGGTTGTCTCAAGTCGCGGAGGCGCGGCGCGAGGCCGCCGCGACTTCGACAGAGGGAGGACGGCCCGTTGCTCCGAAGCGACAAAGGCTCCGATCAATCGGCCCGCGAACCGCGCGCGGGACGCACGTCGCGCCGCCGCGCGCAACCCGAGCCCGGCGGCGCTCGGGCCGATGACGCGCTCCGCCGAGCGGTTCAAACGCTGAGCGCGGAGATCTGCTGGTTCCTGGAAACCGACTCCGACGGCCGCGCCGCCGTCGCGCAGACTATGAATTCGACTCGTCGGACATCGCGTCGACCGAGATCTTGAGGTTCTCGTTGAGCGTCGCGTCACCGCTGACGATCGAACGCCACGAGACTTCGGGGCCGTTCCGTCGGCCCTTCTCGGTCACTTTGATCCCGTCGGGGCCAATCGCGACGGTGTACAGCTTTCCGTCCAGTTCGAGTTCACGCTTGATCGTCTTGTCGAGCTTTGCCGTCATGCTCCCTCCGGGGAGACGAGGTCGTTGAACCGCGGTCACATTCGACGCAGTTCAAGCTAGTACCCAGAAAGCCCTGCCGCCCCTCCTCGGTGACCACCCACGGCCGAACCTGCCAGGGCGGATCGTGACGCACGTGCTGCGTGTGGCCACACTCGAGGTCGGCGACCCAGTGACGCTCCTCATCCAGATGAAAACCGACGATCCGGCGTTGCATCAGGTGGTCCGGCGGAGCTCCATGTACGTGGACCGCGGCGGATCGGCCGAAAACCCGAAGCGCTCGTAGAGGGCCCGGGCGTCGCGGGTCAGAAGCGCGACACGTCGCAGCCCCTGCAGATCCGGATGGCGAAGCAGCGCGTCGACCATCCAGGAGCCGACGCCGCGCCCCCTGGCATCAGGGGCGACGATCACATCAGTGAGGTAGGCGTACGTGGCCAGATCGGTCACGGCACGCGCAAAGGCGAGTTGGCGCCCGTTCTCGTACACGCCGACGCACACGGAATTTTCCGCGGCGCGCCGGAGCACGTCGAGCGTGACTGCCGCGCCCCAGTGCGACGCGTGCAGCATCTCGAGCACCGCGTCGTAGTCGATGCGCGCTCGATTCGTCGACAGCAGGAGCGCGCCGCGCCGCTCTTCGATGATCCGGTCGTTCATGTCGCGGAATAATATAGAATGCCGATGCGCACCGACGACCGTGTGCGCGGCGCGCCGGCCGGGCTATGATTACAGACCCGCCAGCCTCCGCTCAGCTCACTACGAACGCCACGTCTCCGACGCCCACATGCGACGTCTCACTCATGCAACGCGCGCTTGCCTGATCGCGAGCGCATCGGTGATTGGAATCGCCGCGCCAGCATTCGCCCAGGCCGCACCGGGCGGCGACACGAGTACCGTGATCGCGATCTCGCCGCCGCGCACGCCGATCCCACCTGAAGACGCCACGCGCGGAATCACAAAATTCTCATTCATCGCGTACGGCGACACACGAGGGGCGTTCGACGGGACGCAGATCCAGTACGAGCACTCGTTGGTGATGTCCTCGATGCTTCGCACGATCACCGCGCGGGCGAACACGAACGATCCGATCAAGTTCGTCGTGCAAAGCGGAGATGCCGTCACCAACGGACGTTCGGCGAATCAACTGAACGTGAGCTACATCCCGGTGATCAACCGGCTCACCGGCGGCGCCTCCGTGCCGTACTTCCTCGCGGTTGGCAATCACGATGTCGGAACGAGCACGTCGCTGGCCGACACGGCTCGGCAGCGGGGTCTCAAGAACTACCTTGCCGCGAATGCCAGGCTGATTCCTCCGGACGGCTCGCCGCGCAGACTCAGTGGGTATCCCACGTACGCGTTCGGCTATGGCAACACGTTCGTGCTCATCTTCGACTCGATCATCGCGTCCGACACGACGCAATATGAGTGGATGCGAAAGCAGCTCGAAGGGCTCGACCGGCGGCGGTACGTGAACGTCGTCGTCGTGTGTCACCACCCCGCATTTTCCTCCGGGCCACACGGCGCGGCAACGATCGAAGCGCAGACGGCGACGATGCGCGAGCGATACATGCCCCTTTTTCGCGCGCACCACGTTCGGCTCCTGCTCACTGGACATGAGCATCTGTTCGAGCATTGGGTGGAGCGATACCACGACGCCACCGGCGAGCATCGGTTGGACGAGATCGTGAGCGGCGGCGGTGGTGCGCCGCTGTACGGCTACCAGGGTGAGCCGAGCCTTCGCGCCTATCTTGCCGCGAACACGGCGTCGAACGTGCGGCTCGAACATCTCGTCAAGCCGGCGATCGATCCGGGCGCGAATCCGTATCACTACGTGGTCGTGCACGTGGACGGCTCGAGGATCGACCTCGAGGTCGTAGGCGTGTACTGGGGCGCCGCCTTTCAACCGTACCGCAGCTCAACCGTTCACATCGATCCGTAAATACGGCGTTCCACGCCGGAGTCGGATGCGGAACGCAAGCGAGTGCGAAAACAACAGGCTCGCGCGTGATGTGAATCACAGAGAACACGAATGCAGGCGCGGAAACCCAAGCCGCCGTGAACGCAAACGTCTGGCGACGCTCGTCGTTCACCGAGGAACGGTAGCAATCATACACGAAGCGCTCGCGATCTTCGGAAAAAACCGCCTAGCAAAATGCAAATCGCGTTGCGGTGTGCGACCCAGGCTCGTCCCACTCTCGACACAGTAGACGAGGAGATGGGCAGTGCCGAAGACGCCGCAACGCCTTGCCGAGCCGTGCCCCCACGAAGTTCGTCCCGGAACCGCTGTTTGCCTGCATTGTCGGCATACTGAGCGACTCGCGGCACGTCAGCGCCGAAAGCGGTTGATGCTTCGGAGCAGCGCAGCGGGCGTCGTCGTCGCCACACTCGGCGCGGCCGGCGTGCTTGGCGCGACAGCGATTCGCGGACGGTCGCCGATGAGCTTTGAGCGGCCGCGCGTCGCGCAGAACGCGCCAGCGCAGTCGCGCGCCGGCGATGCAAACGTCGCCGCGCAATCAGTCAAGCAAACAGTTGTTGCGAGCGCGCCGACGCCGAAGCCGACGATCACCAATGCAAGCTTGTCGTCGGGCAACGTCGCGATCGCGCCGACCATGCCGAAGGCGCCGCTACGCGCGCCGTTCGCACCCGTCCTGCCGCAAGGCCGGTCCGAACTTGCCGATGGGATCACGGCGACGCGGAGCGACAGCGTCGTCGTGTTGAGCTTCGACACGAAGCTCGCGCGCACGCGCCGGGCGGACAAGTTCGAGCAGTTCGTGCGCACGACGCTGCCGTCGATCTACGGCTCCGCCGTTGATTCGGTACTGAGGAAGGTCCCCGTTGGCGCGCTCGCCGGACAGGGCGATCTCGTGAACGAGCTGCCGACTCGCGGGATGCGAATCCCAGCCTCGAGCGGATGGACGATCACGCTCTACCCGATGACGCGGCCCGGGCAGGACGGCCCGCTGGTCGTCCAGTATCGAGTGTCGGTGGTCAAGGCATAACTCGAGCGCGTACACCTCGAACGGAAGGGTCAGGCCCAAATCGGGTCTGACCCTATTTTTTCGACCTCGTCTACTATTCGCCTAGTTGACAGGCGGGCCGACGGCTGCATATTACTACTATCCAGCTAGTAGGAATCGGCCATGGACGACTTCGTTCTGGGTGATCGCGAGCTCGACGTGATGGGCGTGCTCTGGGATCTGGGCTCGGGCACCGTCGCGGAAGTGCGCGACAGGCTGCCCGCCGATCTCGCGTACACCACGGTGCTGACGATCCTTCGCAATCTCGAGGCAAAGGATCTCGTGCATCACACGGCCGAGGGCAAAGCGCACCGATACGTCCCCCGCGTGGCGCGGAAAGCGGCGCGCCGAAACGCGCTCACGCGGATCGTCGACAAGTTGTTCCACGGCTCGCCGGAGCAGCTCGTGACACAGCTCGTCGAGGACGAGCAACTCAGTGCGGACGATCTTCGCCGCCTTCGCGCGCTGCTCACCTCGCAGAGCAAGAAAGGGAGGCCAAAGCGATGATCGCCTCATGGATGCTGTACACGGCCGCCGTCGGCGCACTGATGACCATCGCGGCGCTGGCCCTCGACCGCGCGCTCACGGCGCGCGGGCGCGCGACGCGCGGGGTCTGGACCGCGGCGATCGCCCTCTCGCTGCTCGTGCCCGCCCTCGACGCGATTCCGCGCGAGTGGTTCCGGCAGGCGCCGACGAGCCAGGTCCTTCCATTCACGATCACCGTCGCGGCACCCGACGCCATGGTGATCACCGGCGGCTCGCTCAATCGAGCGGAAATCATCAACCGCGCGCTGATCGCACTCTGGCTATGCGGCAGCGTCCTCCTGCTCTTTCGTCTGGCGCGTGCGGCGCGCATGCTGCAGCGCATGCGGCAGCAATGGCGGCAGGGCGAGATCGACGGTGTCGCGGTGCACCTGTCGTCGAACGTAGGACCAGCGGTCGTGGGACTTGGGCCGATGTGCGTCGTGCTGCCCGAGTGGATTCTGGCGCTCGATGCGCCCCACCGCGCACTCGTGCTCAAGCACGAGCAGGAGCATCGCGAGGCACGTGACCCATACCTGCTGTTCGGGTCGGCGCTCTCGGTGGCGCTGATGCCGTGGAA
>DATISA010000015.1:0-10283 GCA_035469245.1 Gemmatimonadaceae bacterium | reverse complement strand
CCGCGTGCTCGATCGGCACGACGAACGTGACGACGGTCCGATTGTGCGATTGATCCGACGACACGTCGAGCACCGCGACGCCGTCCACGGCGGCGATTGCGTCGCGAATGGCGGAGACGACCTCGGGGCGGCGACCCTCGGAGAAGTTGGGGACGAGTTCGACTAGACGCATAGACGGAAAGCTGCAGGCTGAAGGCTGAAGGCGAGCACTAACGGCGACGATGCCGAAAGGCGGCTGGCAAACGGCAAAGATGACAAACTACGAAGGTGCCGACCGGCGTGAAGTGCGAGACGGCCAAACGGCGCGCGCTCGCACTTTGGCAGTACCGCCGTTCACGCTGTTCGGTACTTTCGTTGTTCGGCACTTTCGACGTTAGGTACTTCCGGCGTTCGGCATCCTCGCAGTTCGCGCCCGCTCTTTGCCGTCCGCAGTCACTCGCTCGAACAGCCACCGCTGCATCACCGGATTCCCGGCCACCAGTCCCGTATGCTCCACAGGGCACGGCTCTCCCGCGAGATCGGTGATCACTCCACCCGCCTCTCGGATCAACAGGATTCCCGCCGCGATATCCCATGGCGCGAGGCTCAACTCCCAGAAAGCCTCGAACCGGCCGCATGCAACGTCGGCAAGATCGAGCGCGGCGGAGCCGGGGCGGCGGAGGCCGGCGCTCTCGCGCATGAGCACCGGCAGTGAATCGATGTAGCGCTCGATGTGCTGCGGATCCTTGAACGGAAAGCCCGTGCCGATGAGCGCGCGCGTGGGGTCGGTGATTGGCGACACGGTGATCGGCTGGCCGTTGCGGCGCGCGCCGCCGCCAGCAGTCGCGGTGAACAGATCCCCCGTGGCCGCGTTGAGGACCGCGCCGGCGGTCAATGCGCCGTCGATGAGCGCGGCGATCGACACCGCGTACCAGGGAAAGCCGTGCAGGAAGTTCGTGGTGCCGTCGAGCGGATCTGCGATGAAGACGATTCCACTTCGATCCGCCATCGACGGCGAGAGCTCTTCGCCGAGCAGACGCGCATCGGAGTGACGCTCGGCGACCACCTCGGCGATCGCGCGTTCGGAATCGCGATCCACGTCGCTCACGAAGTCCGTCTGTGACTTGAGCTCCCAGGTGAGCGAGTGCCGCGCTGCGGCACCACGATGGATGATCGCCGCTGCGCGCGCGGCCGCGGCGACGCAGGTCGCGAGCAGAGCCCGGCTGTTGTTATGTTGAGCCAATGTCACGGATCTTCAGTGGAATTCAGCCGTCCGGGGAGCTCCACATCGGCAACTACCTGGGGGCGGTCAAGAATTGGGCGCGTCTCCAGCACGAGTACGAAACGATCATCTGTATCGTCGACTACCACGCAATCACCGTACTCTACAAACCCGAGCAACTCCGCGAGCGCCGGCGAGAGATGGCCGTGTCGCTGCTGTCGGCCGGTCTCGATCCCAACGTCTGCTCGCTCTTCGTCCAGTCGCGCGTGCCGGAGCACACCGAGCTCGCCTGGATCTTCAATACGATAACGCCGCTCGGTGAGCTGGAGCGGCAGACGCAGTTCAAGGAAAAGGCGCAGCGGCAGGAGAGCGTCGCGGCCGGACTGCTCAACTATCCGGTGCTGCAGGCGGCGGACATCCTATTGTATCGCGCCGACATGGTGCCGGTGGGTGAAGATCAGGTCCAGCACCTCGAGCTCTCGCGAGTGATCGCGCGTCGGTGGAACTCCCTGTTCGGTCGGCCGAACGGGGTACGAGGAGAAGACGGCTCGGAGCAGCTCGAGGAGTATTTCCCCGAGCCCAAGCCGCTGCTCACGCCCACCCGTCGGATCATGGGGCTCGACGGCCAAACAAAGATGTCGAAGTCGATGGGCAACACCATCGGCCTGCTCGAGACGCCGGAATCGATCTGGGCGAAGCTGCGACCGGCCGTCACCGATCCCAAGCGCATCAAGCGCACCGATCCCGGGACACCAGAAGTCTGTAATATCTATCACTTGCATCGCGGGTTCAGTCCGCCCGCCACGGTCGAGCATGTCGCGATGCAGTGTCGCACGGCCGGCTGGGGCTGCGTCGACTGCAAGAAAGTCCTCGCCGAATCGATGGAGGGCGAGCTCGCGCCGATTCGCGCGCGTGCCGCTGAGCTTGCGGAGAAGCCGAAGCAGGTCGACGACGCGCTCGATGCCGGCGCCGACCATTGCCGGGCGATCGCGCGCGAGACGATGGACGCGGTACGCGATCGCATGGGGTTTTGACTCGTCCTGCGCGGTGCTGGTCAAACGCGGCATGAGCCGTGCATTTCGACCGGTCAGTCTCGCCGCCGGATTCGCGGCCGCGCGCTGCCGGCGAGACCGCAGCGCACGCGCGGCTCGTTCCCCATGATCGATGCAGTTCTTCCGTCAACTGATTGCGCGAATCAAGGCGTGGCGATGGCGTCGCCAACAGCCGCCGTTCCTGATCCCGCTGCACCTGCATCTGGCGAGCTACTCGCCGACGATTCACCGCGAGGTGACGCCGCACGGTGTGAGGGTCTTCAGCCTGTGCGGATGCTGCGGCGCGCGGCTCGAGACGAGCGCGACGCTCTGCGAGGAATGCGCGCAGAAGCGTAGCGGGCAGACTCGCCCGTACTGACCGCTCGAGAGCTAATTGGGGTCAGACTCGATTTAGGGAACTGAAAATCGAGTCTGACCCCAATTGGCGTTTTGTTGCAGTGGACGCGTCAAGACGGGCCCGACGACAGACGACAGACTTCAGACATCCGACTTCAGACTCAACCGCCAGATTGAGGCGTTGCAAAAAAGCGCAAAAAGGGTCAGAGTCGAATTAGCGCTCCCGCTAATTCGACTCTGACCCTTTTTAGGGCGTGACCCGCTATCGTCCAACGCCCTTCTCTGATGTCGGATATCGGATGTCTGCCGTCTGTCGTCGGGCGCCACTCGACGGCCGCCTCGCGAGACCCAGCCAGCCCGAGGGTGTGCCGCCGTCACCCGCTAGCATCTCCCCTCTCCGTACGCCAACTTTCAGCCCAGCCCGCCTTCACGCGCCGCATGCCTCTTGCAGAGTTCCCTCGCATACCACACGCGAGCGAATTCATGGCACACGACAGTGGACCGCGCGGTCTTGTGACGCTGGTATGCTTGACCTGCGGCAACGAAAAGTCGTACGACAAATCGGTACCCAGTGCCGTGACTTGCGAAAAGTGCGGCGGCACCGTGTTCCGGACCTTCGCCACTCCCACCGAGCCCGATGAAGCCTCGATCGCCCAACTCGAGGAGCAAGCCCGCAGCATCAGTTTCGGCGACTCGTCGCCCGACACCAGTCCTGGCGACGTGCGCGACCTCGACTCTCGCTAGCTCGGTTCCGGCGCGACGAGCCCGTCGCGCATGACCGCCGCGCTCCTTTCGGAGATCGTTGCACGCGCCGGCGACATGCCCTCGCTGCGCGACGTCAACGCCATCCTCCGGCTCGACCTGCTCGCGAAGCTCGCGCTCGCCGTCATCCTCGGCGGCGCGATCGGGCTCGAGCGCGAGATCAAGGCCAAACCGGCGGGACTCAGGACGAACATCCTCATCTGCGTCGGCGCCGCGCTGCTTACCGACGTCTCGGTCCGCATCGGCATGATCGACGGACCGCCGCGCGTCGGCGATCCCGCGCGCCTGGCCGCCCAGATCGTCTCCGGCATCGGCTTCATCGGCGCGGGGACGATCATGCAGGGCGGCGGCATGGTCACCGGGCTCACGTCCGCCGCGACCATCTGGGTGGTCGCCGCACTCGGCATCGCGATCGGCGCGGGATTCTACGTCGAAGCGATGGGCGCCGGCATCCTCGTGACGTTCGTCCTCGCATGGCTCGGGCGGCTCGAGCATCGGCTTCGACGGATTCGGCGCGTCGTCCAGTACACGCTGCGAACCAAGCCGGGGACGACGTTCGCCGATCTGCGCGACACGCTCGCGTCACAGGGAATCTCGGTGGTCTCGTGCGACACGTACGACCACGTGGACGATCGCACATTCGAGCTTCGCCTGATCGGCCCCGCGATCCAGTTCGAGGGAATCACCGATCGGCTGATGGCCCGCGGAGACGTGCTCAGCATACATGGCAACTGAGGCCGTGTCCGAACACAAGCTCGTGGTCGACCTGGCCGCGAGGTCCAAGAACTGGGCCCTCACTCCCGAAGGCGAGCGTCGTCTGATCGAAGAAGCGCCGCCCGGCTGGCAGGTGCACGTCGTTCAGTCACCCACGAGCTCCGACGGCGACGGCCCACCGCGCCCGAGCGACGAAGTGATGACCGCCATCCGCGACGCCGAGGCGTACTTCGGATTCGGAATCCCGCGCGTGCTCTTTCTCGAGGCCAAGCGGCTGCGCTGGGTGCACTCCGCGGCGGCCGGCGTGGGCAGCGCATTGTATCCAGAAATGGCCCAGAGCGACGTGCTCTTCACCAATTCGGCGGGCGTCCATGCGATCCCGATCGCCGAATACGTGGTGGGTGGCATTCTCCATTTCCTGCGCGGCTTCGATTTCTCGATCGACCAGCAGCGCCGCTCGGAGTGGAACAAGACGCCGTTCGTGCGGCTCGATTCCGTGATTCGCGAGATGGACAGCGTGCGCGCGCTCATCGTCGGCGCTGGTGGAATCGGCACGGCGGTGGCAGAGCGGCTGACCGCGTTGGGCGCGCGATGCACCGGGGTGCGGCGTCGCGTCGGGCTGGGCGCCCCACCCGGATTCGAGCGCGTGATTGGCCTCAATGCAATCGACGAAGAGCTTCCGTCGCACGACGTCGTGGTGCTCGCGGCTCCGCTAACCGGCGAAACGGCTGGATTACTCACCGCGGAGCGGCTGGATCTGCTGCCTCAGATGGCGATCATAATCAACGTCGCGCGCGGCGCGTTGCTCGACGAGGAGGCGCTCGTCGTTCGTCTGCGAGACGGTCGGTTGCGCGGCGCTGTGCTCGACGTCTTTCGCGAGGAGCCGCTGGCAGAGGCCAGCGCGCTCTGGAAGCTCCCGCAGGTTCTTCTCACCCCGCATGTGTCTCCCGTCTCACCCGGCCGATTCTGGCCGCGCCAGCTCGACCTGTTCCTCGACAACTGGCGCCGATACACGACGGGCATGCCACTGCGTAACCTGGTGGACAAACAGGCTGGCTACTGAATGATGGAAAAAGTCATCAAGGCTGCTGTCGACCGCGGCGCCTCGGACCTGCACATCAAGGCGGGGGACGTCTTTCGCGCCCGCATCCACGGCGAGCTGGTGGCGCTCACCAAGCAGCACCTCACGCCCGAACAGACCCGGGCGATCGCTCTGCACCTCATGAGCAACGAGGACGACAAGGCGCGAATCGACCAGATCCTCGACTACGACTGCTCATGGGCGGCGACCGGCATCGGCCGGTTCCGCGTGAACATCATGCGGCAGCGCGGGTCGTTCTCGATCATCATGCGCGTGATTCCTTGGGACGTGCCGAACTTCGAGCAGCTCGGCCTCCCGCCGGTCCTCTCCCGCATCGCGTCGGCCGAGCGTGGGATGATCCTCGTCACCGGCGTCACCGGGTCGGGCAAGTCGAGCACGATGGCGGCGCTCATCAAGTACATCAACGAGCGCGAGAGCCGGCACATCCTCACGCTCGAGAACCCGATCGAGTTCCTGCACCGCGACTCCAAGTCGTCGGTCACGCAGCGTGAAGTCGGCTCCGACACCTCGGATTTCAAGATGGGACTTCGCGCCGCGTTGCGTCAGGATCCCGACGTGATCATGATCGGCGAGATGCGCGACGCTGAAACGGTCGACACGGCGATCAAGGCCGCCGAGACCGGCCACCTGCTCATGTCGACGCTGCACACGCCGGACGCGCAAAGCACCATTCTGCGCATCGTGGCGATGTTCCCACCGGAAGAGCAGGACATAATCCGCATTCGTCTCGCCGAGTCCCTCTACGCCGTCATCTCACAGCGACTGTTGCCACGGAAGTCAGGGAAGGGACGCGCCGTCGCGGCGGAGATCATGATCAACACGCCGTCGATCAAGGATCTCGTTCTCGAGGGAACGCGAATCGGCGAGATCCGCGACTTCATCGCGACGGGACGCGAGCAGTACGGGATGCAAACCTTCGACCAGTGTCTGGCCGATCTCGTGAAGTCCGGCGAAGTCACCTTCGACACGGCCAAGGCCGCGGCGACCAATCCGTCGGACTTCGAGCTGCAGCTGCGGATGTTCTCGCAGACGGTCACGGACGAGGAGGCGGCGGCCACGTCCACGCCAGCCGCGGGGGTGGGCGAGGGGGAGCTTGACGGGCTGCAGACCGGCACGCTCGATTTCATCTGATGATGAAGCCACCGAGCGGGGTCTTTGCCCCAGTCGTCACAACCTTCTATTCCGAGAGCGGCGACGTCGACCTGGCGTCGTTCGCCGCGAACATTCGTGCGCATCTCGCCGCCGGCATGCACGGCGTCGTCGTCACCGGCTCGACCGGCGAAGCGGCGCTGCTCGACCTGGACGAGCGCGCCGCCCTCGTCGACACCGCGCGCGAGATGGTGCCGCCGGACCGGCGGCTCATCGTGGGCACCGGCGCCGAGTCCACACGCGCCTGCCTCAAGCTCACGCGAGACGCCGCGGCCCGCGGTGCCGATGCGGTGCTGGTCGTGGCGCCGCACTACTACGGCGCGGCGATGACTGGGGCGGCGCTGTCGAACCACTATCACGCCGTCGCCGACGGAAGCCCGATCCCGGTGATGCTGTACAGCATCCCCAAGTACATGCACTTCGCCGTTCCCGCTTCGCTCGTCGCCGAGCTCGCACAGCACGAGAACGTGATCGGCATCAAGGACAGCTCGGGCAATCGCGAGCTGTTCGCCACGTACATGCCGGCGCAGTCTCCGACGTTCTCCGTGCTCAACGGCAACGCGCAGATGTGGCACCACGCGCTCACCGTCGGATCGCGCGGGGGAATTCTGGCGGTCGCGCTGTTCGCCGCGGGGCTCGCGATGGAGATCTACGAGGCCGAACGACGTGGTGATCACGACGGCGCGGCCGCGGCGCAGGCGCGCCTCACGCCACTTGGCGCCAGGGTCGTTGGCGAGATGGGAGTGGCCGGCGTGAAAGCGGCGATGGATCTCGTCGGACTTGCCGGCGGCCCCGTCCGCTCGCCGCTCATGCCGCTCGACGACGCCCAGCGCGGCGTGGTCGGCGAGCTCATGTCAGCGGCGGAGCTCGTCGCCGCATAGTGGACACGGCGTCGGCGCACCTCGCCCGACTCGGCGCGCGCTCGCGGCCGACCGGCGGGGCCGCCGTCGCCGACGCCCGAGCGTACTGCGCCGACACACTGCGTGCACTCGGCTTCGGAATTAGCGAACACTCATTTCAGTACTCGGCATTTCCGGGCGCCTACGCCGCGCCCGCCTTCGGGCTGGCCATCCCGACACTCGCCACGCTGGCGTTCGCCACGCGGCACACGGCGTTCGCGTCGGTCGCGGTCGCGGTCGCGATCGTCGTGATCTGGCTGCTGATTCGCTTCACTGGACCGCGGGCCGTGCTCGATGGGCCGCTCATGCGGCGGGCAGGCGTGAATCTCCAGGCCGTCCGCGGGACCGAGATGCCGAACGTCTGGCTGGTGGCGCACCTCGATTCCAAATGGCAGCCGGTCTCGATGATCGTCCGCGTGGCCGGGGTGCTGGCCCTCGGCGTCGGACTGGTCGCACTGGCGTTCGCGGTCGTCGTCCGGCCAACCGTCGCGCCGATCGCGCTCGGGCTGATCGGGCTTGGCGCGATTCCGCTGGTCCTGTCGGTGGTCGGCGACGGGAATGACGGCACGCTCGACAACGCGAGTGGCGTGGCGGCAGTGCTCGAGGCTGCGACGCTGCTGCCGTTGGACTACCCGCTCGGCGTATTGGTCGCCGACGCCGAGGAACTCGCCTTGGCCGGTGCCCGCGCCTGGGCTCGCTCTCGAAGTCCGGCGATCGCGCTCAACTGCGACAGCGTGGACGACGATGGGCCGCTTGTCGTCATGTACACCCGCACGAAGCCGGCGCGGCTCACGCAAGCGCTGGAAGGTGCAGCTGTGAAGGCCAGTGAGCCGCTGCGCACGCTCCGCCTGATCCCCGGGATCCTCACCGACAGCGTGGCCCTGGCCGACGCCGGTTGGCAGTCGGTGACACTCAGCCGTGGCACGATCCGTACGCTGCAGAGGATCCACACCGCGCGTGACACGCTTGGCGGCATGCGCGGCACCGGAATCGCCGGCGCCGCGCGGGTGTTGGCTGGGGCGGCCACGGAGTTGAGCCGAACGGAGTTGAGCTGAATGGAAGTCCTGCTTCTGATCGCCGCGATCGTCCTCGGGCTCGTCATGATCCCGTTCGGGTTCCCGGGAACGCTCGTGATGTTCGCCGCCGCGCTCTGCTACTACCTGCTCGTGCCGGGCGGCGGAATCGGCCTGTTCACGGTGATCGGGATCGGCGCGCTGATGATCGTCGCCGAGGGACTGGAGTGGCTTCTCACCGGTCGCTTCACGCGACGATTCGGCGGGTCCAGGCGCGCCGGCTGGGGCGCGATCATTGGCGCGATGATCGGTGCGTTCGTGGGCGTGCCGGTGCCGATCGTGGGATCGATCGTGGGTGCGTTCGTCGGCGCTTTCGTCGGCGCGTTCGTGGGAGAATGGACGCGTGGCAGTGGCACCGGCGTGGCCACGCGCGTAGCATGGGGTGCGCTGCTCGGCCGAGTGACTGCCGCTGCCGTGAAGGTCGCGATCGGCTTTGCGATGGCGGTGTGGATGATCGGGATGGCAGTCCTGAGGTAAATCGACGTCCACGGCTAGGACGGCTCGTCGTGCTCGGAGGCCTCCGGCCACGCGGAGTACCTCTGCGTTTCTCTGTTTCCTCCGCGACCACTGCGTCAAGCGGTTGCAGTTGCCCTTGCCCTAGCAGTTGCCTTGCCGTGATCCGTGACCCGAGCCGTCACGTTGACTCTGCCTCGGCCGCCCGTAGATTCAATCAACGCCCCGCGTCTCGTCGGGGCGTATTTTTTTGCCCGCCCCCTTCCCACATCCCGCATCCATGTTCACCCAGCAGAATCGCACCGTCGTCGTGGTAGGCGCGCAGTGGGGCGACGAAGGCAAGGGCAAGCTCGTGGACGTGCTCGCGGAACGCGCGGACTGGGTGGTGCGGTATCAGGGCGGCGCCAACGCGGGCCATACCGTCGACCTGGGCAAGCACTCGTTCGTGCTGCACCAGATCCCGAGCGGGATTCTGCACGAGGGCGTGCGCTGTGTGATCGGGAACGGCGTCGTGCTGGATCCCGATACGCTGTTCACCGAGATCGACGGGCTCGTCGCTGACGGGATCGACGTCGAGGGGCGGCTCTACGTGAGCGACCGCGCGCACCTCGTTCTGCCATACCATAAGCTGCTCGACTCGGAGAGCACCCACTCCCAGTCGATCGGCACGACGGGGCGCGGGATCGGTCCGGCCTACGAAGACAAGGTGGCGCGACGCGGCATCCGCGTGCTCGACCTTCGCCACATGGATCGACTGCGCGGGCAGGTGGAGCTGGGCGTCGAGCACGCAAACGCGCAACTCGCGAAATTCGGAAGCGCCAAACGAGCCGACGTGCAGCAGACGATCGACCTGCTCACCAGACTCGCCGAGCGATTGCTCCCGCTTGCCGAAGACGTGGGCGTGATGGTGTACCGCGCCGTGAAAAGCGGCGCCGCGATCCTGCTCGAGGGCGCGCAGGGCTCGCTGCTCGACGTCGATCACGGCACGTATCCGTTCGTGACGTCGAGCAGCACGACGTCCGGTGGCGCGGCGATCGGCGCCGGACTCGCACCCACCGCCATCGACGCGGTGCTCGGCGTGGTGAAGGCGTACACGACACGCGTCGGCGCGGGCCCGCTGCCCACCGAGATGGACGAGGCAATGGAGGAGCGTGTGCGCTCGCTCGGCAATGAGTTCGGCGCGACGACCGGCCGCCCGCGCCGGTGCGGCTGGTTCGACGCGATCGTGGTGCGCTACGCGGCGCGTATCAACGGACTCACCGACGTTGCCGTGACCAAGCTCGACGTGCTCGACACGCTCGACCGAATCGCAATCTGCACCGGTTACGAGTACGAGGGCGATCTGCACACCGAGTTCCCGGGCGATGTCGCGACGCTCGACAGGATCACCCCGCGCTACGAGTGGCTCGGGGGTTGGCAGCGATCCACCGCCGACGCGCGCCGGCTCGAGGATCTGCCGCCAGAGGCGCGGCGATATCTCGATCGCATGCAGGAGTTGATCGAGACACCGGTGACGTACGTGAGCGTGGGTACGCGTCGCGA
>DATISA010000014.1:0-32584 GCA_035469245.1 Gemmatimonadaceae bacterium | reverse complement strand
GTGGTCGTTGTTCGCGTCGTTGTACGACACGATCTGCTGCGTCCAGTAACCGCCAAGCGGATACCCCTCACGATGCTGCTGCGTACCGAACACGATCGGCGCGATGTCCTTCCCCAACTGCTCGAGCTTGTTGTCGAGTGTGGATCCCGCCAGCGTCAGCTCGAATTTCACGTTTCGATTGTCGAGCGCGGTGGCATTGATCGAGTATTCGTTGCCGCCATTGAACACCCGCCCGAGGTTCACGTACTGTGTGGTACTCACGCCGAGCGAAGGCGCGAGCACGCGGGCGATGAGGGCGTCCTTGGTCGTTTTGCTGAAATGCGTGTAATTCACGCCGATCCGGTTCTGCAGGAAGCTGGCATCGAAGCCCACCTCGTATTCCGTCGAGATCTCGGGCTTGAGGTCGGGATTGCCGGTTCCACCGATGACTGCCGCGGCAAGCTCACTGGCGCCTTGCACGATGGCCGCCGCGGAGAGGTACGTATCGGCCTGTCGGAAGCTGGGGCGCTGGCCCGACTGGCCGTACGATGCGCGCAGTCGCACCTGGCTGATGTGGCCGTTGCCGACTGCCGACAGCCGCTGCATGAACGGCTCCTCGCTCATGACCCAGGAGGCGCTGACGGCGGGGTAATACGCAAGCTTGAAGTTCTTCCCGAACGCGCTGTTCTCGTCGGCGCGGAGTGACGCCGTCAGGAAGGCGCGATCCTTCCATGCGAGCTGCTCACGCCCATACCCGCCGACCGTGATGATGGTCTGGTTGTCTTCGCCAACGACTTTGTTCGCGGTGGCCGCCGACAGCGACTGCGTGTTGCTGATCAGCTGCGTCGCGCTGGCGAACGTGTAGTGGGTCTGCTCGTTCTGGTATGCGGCTCCCACGACCGTCTGCGTCCCCAGGTTGGAGAGGAAGGTGTGCGTCGCCGTGAAGCTGCCTTGGGTCGAGTAACCCGGCGTTTGACGCCGATATTCCGTGATGTTCCCGTCGCGCAGGGTTGCGTTCACCCACGTCACGACGTTCGACGGCCAGAACCCCACGTCGAAGACGTTGTTGACGTCCATGCCGGCCTGTCCGACGCCGGTGAGCCAGGAGGTCGGCTGCCACGTGGCAGTGGCGCCGCCGACGAAGCGCTTGGCGTACTGCCGCTGCTGGCGGATATAGAACGTACTCGGCAGCGCGCTATAGAAGCCTCGGCTGAGCGTGTCGGTCCCGCACTGCGCGGGGAGCGTGCCGGCGTGGAACGCATCCGCGGAGCAATTGAACGCCCGTCCAAGCAGAATGTTGCCGAGTGGTCCGTAGATGTCGTTGTCGTTGTCGGGAAGACGGACATCGCGATCCACGTAGTTGGTCGTGAACGTGGCGTTCAGCTTCTGCGACAATCGCGTGGTCAGGTTGGCGCGCAGGCTGTAGTTGTGCGTGCGATTGACCGGTACGGCACCGAGTTGGCGATCGAGGTCTCCGCTGACGAAATACTGTGCCGCGTCTCCGCCGCCGTAGATGCTCAGGCCACCGCTCTTGATGTTTCCGGTCTGGAAGACGTCGTAGAATTTCTCGGGGTTGAAGCTCTTCAACTCGCCCTGTTTGCAGAGACCCTGGAACGCGCGATCCATCGTGCACGAGAATGTCGCGGTGGTGCCGTTGGGGCGGGTACCGATGTTGTAGTAGTTCGACGGATAGTCCGTCGGGTCGATCTGTGTTCCGTACTGTGAGAACACACGCCATTGCGTTCGCCCGACGCGGCCACGCTTGGTAGTGACCTGGATGACGCCGTTCGCGGCGGCGGTGCCGTAGAGCGCCGAGGCGGCGGGGCCCTTCAACACCTCGATCGTCTCGACGTCGTCCGGATTGATGTCGTCGAATCGACTGATCTGAGAGCCGCCGGTGAAGATCTGGCCGCCGAGGCTCGAGGTCGAGTTGTCCATCTTGACGCCGTCGACGATCAGGAGCGGTTCGTTGGACAACGACACGGAGTTCGCGCCGCGAATGCGGATCCGGGCGCTGGAGCCCGCCGTTCCCATGCTTTGCGTGATCGTCAAACCCGGCGTCTTGGCCGCGAGCGTCGACGTCAGGTTCGGCTCGGCGGCGAGACTCACCGTTTCGCCCGGCTTGATGATGCCGACGTCGTTGCCGTTTTCGCGCTTGCGTTCGGTGGCGCCCGTCGCGGTGACGACGACCTGATCGATTTCAACGGCTGATGTTTGCAGCACGAAATCGGCGGTAACGTCGTTCGTGCCCGTCACGTTGATGATGCGGCTCGACGCAGCGTAACCCAGTCGCATCACCCGGAGGGTGTAGGATCCGGGCGTGACGTCGGCAACCCGGTAGGCGCCGGTTCGATCGGTTCTCGCGCCGCGTTGTGTGCCGACGACGACGACGTTCGCGTCCGTGATCGGAGCGTCAGTGCCGCGCTCCGTGACGCGACCGACGATCGCCGGTCGCCGCTCCTGCGCCCCGGCACCGGCGGCGATGATCGCGGCGCCGGTGAGGGAGACGAGAAGGCTTCTGCAAACACCTCGCATCGATGGCTCCTGTGACTGGAAGAGAGAACGCTGCTGGACTGAAGCGATCACTGGCGGTACACCCGTCGGATTTCGGCGCGCGGGGTGCGCGGCCACGACGCGACGTCCGCCGGCTGGATCCCTGGTGTTTTCGATGTGGTGGTGTTCTGGCAGCCGGCCCGATGGCGAGCCGCGAGTCGTCAACCGCGCGATTGTACTGGAATGATCCGGAGCGCTGCGAAACGCGTCATCCTGTGACCTAGAACATCGGAACGAGGCTGTCTGGTCACACTAAGTTCGTGAGACCGTTGCATGGTTGGCCGGCAAGCGTATCTGCGACGGCACCGACGTTATCGCGCGTTCGACCGCCCCACAAGCCGAAAAAGGCCGGCTCATTAAAATTTGCGGCCCTGCCGCGTCGCGGATTTAGTCTCCCGCGAACTGTGCGTCGGGATCGCCGGCGCTCTGCGCCTCGATGAGGGTGGCGAGCGTCGCAACGTCCACCGGGCCGAGCGAGCCGCCGAGATCCAGCGACAGTTGGCTCACGGGAACGAAGGAGCGACGGTGATGGGGCGTGACGCCGTGCGCGACCAGTCCCTCGAGATGGGCGGCAGTGGAGTACCCAACGTTCCGCTCCCATCTATAGTTGGGATACCGACCGGCGAGCGCCTGCATGATCCTATCGCGCGTAACCTTGGCGATGATCGATGCGCAGGCGATGGAATAGCAGACGTCGTCCCCGCCGACGATCGCGGTATGCGGAACGTCGAGGGTGCGGAATGGCTTGCCGTCGACGAGCACGCGGTCCGGACGCACGGGCAGTCTGGCGAGCGCGCGGCGCATGGCGAGGACCGTCGCCTGATAGATGTTTACGCGATCGATCTCGCGAACGGAGGCCGCGCCGATCCCGATGCCGATGGCACGTTGGCGGATCTTGGTCGCGAGCCGGAGGCGTGCGTCAGGCGTGAGCTTCTTGGAGTCGTCGACGCCCGGGATCGCGCGCAGCTCGGGCGGCATGACGACGGCGCATGCAACAACGGGGCCCGCCAGGGGGCCCCGTCCGACTTCGTCCACACCGGCGATCAGTGGCCCGACGGATTTGCGAAGGTCGCGCTCGATCGGCTTCCACCGATCAGACACGGGCGGCGCGCCCTATTCGGTCGCGGCGGTGCCGGTCTCGGGAACGGCGACGCGGGTCTTCTTTTCGCGAATGCGCGTCGCCTTGCCGGTGAGGTTGCGGAGATAGTAGAGCTTGGCGCGGCGCACGCGACCGCGGCGCACGACGCTGACTTCGGCGAGCATTGGGCTGTGCACCGGGAAGATGCGCTCGACGCCTACACCGTTCGAAATCTTACGGACTGTGAAGGTCTCGCTGACGCCGCTGCCGCGGCGGGCGATGCACACGCCCTCGAACGCCTGAATCCGCTCCTTTTCGCCCTCGCGAACGCGCACGTTCACGCGGAGGGTATCGCCAGCACGAAATGGCGGGACGTTTCGGAGCCACTCTTTTTGCGTTTCGATGAAGGGATGCATATGACGCTCGGGGCAAATGGGCCCGGTAGAACTGCTCAGGGGGAGACCTGGAATACTACCGACGCACGCGACCGAAGTCTAGTGCAGGCCTCGCCTTAGCCCTTACTTGGTCCAGATGAGCGTCGCGCCGCAATCGAGCTGCCCCGGCGGACGGGTCACGTTGTATTGCGGTGGCACCTCGGAGGATCGGTACATCTCGATGGCGAGCACGTCCTGGGACGTGAGGAGCTGGTCGACCGGCTCCTTGCGCAAATTGTTCGGGACGAAGCTACCGCGGAATGCGCCGGTGCGACGGCCAGCGAATGTCCCGACGCCCGCCCCAGACACCCTGGCCCCGTTGACGTACAGATTGCTCATGCACACCTGTCGGCCGGAGAGCCGAACCACTTCGCTCAACAGCGTGAGGCGCTCGATCTTCTCCGACGTCTGAAACGCCGAGGACGGTGCGCCGCCCGTCTGTCGGCGGTCGTAGAACCCGTTCAGCTCGAGGCTGCGAACGGTGTCCGCCGGGCCTCGGATGGCCCTGGCGTTCGTGACCACCGGAGCGAGCCGGGTCGCCGCCGGTTCCATGAGGATCGTCTCAGGAATCGTGTCGGCGTCCGAATTGGCGACGAGCAGTGTGAGCGGCTGATAGCCGATCCTGGTCAACCGCAGCAGACCGCCCGCGGTATCGACGAAGAACAGGGATAATGTGCCGGTGGATGTCGTCCTGGCCGACAGGCCGTTGGCCGCGTTGGTCACCGTAACGTCGTCGAGTGGGGCACCCGACTGGGCGTCGTATACGCCGATCAGGCGTCCGGGCCGAACTCGAGGCACCGCAGCCGGAACCTGCGCCGAGGCAAGGCTCGCCGCACCGGAAAGGGACAACGCAATCGTTCGGGCTAGAGTCGTCGCACGCATGGCGAGTGCTCGAGAGTCATACAAGTTGAATCATACACATATACAAACGAGGGTGGCCAGGTTTCTGGCCACCCTCGTTTGCCATTGCGTGCGGTGTGAACCGGGCGCCTACGCTTTCCGATCGATACAGCCGGTGAACTGCGGATTGCTCTTTTCGAGGTCCGGCACGGGCGCGTTCACGTCGCTCGAGTACGTGCCGCCCTTGTGGAACGTGCCGGTCGGAAAGACCTCATCCGCCGAACGGCCATACTGGCGAATGAGCCGCCGCAAGTCGCTCAGACGCTGGCCGCGGCCGAACTGCCAGAACGCCTTTTCCCGGAAGAAGAGCGTGACGGCGTCCGCCTGCGCGGCCGGCGCGGGCAGCGCGTCCATGGCTTTGGGAGTGAACGGCCCGAGGTTCGGCGGCGAGGCGCGCAGCGCGTTGAGGATCGTCATCATCCCCGCAATGTCGTTCGCGTTGAGCTTTGCTTCGGCTTCGATCAGACGCGCGTCGAGGCCGGAGACGACGATCAGAGCCTGGCCGCGATCGGTCCAGAACGCCCCAACCCACGGCGTCGACTTGTCGATCGCCGGTTTGCTCGCGTTGCTCGAGCTCCCGCCGCTGATCGGCACACGTGGGTCCTTGGCCGACGCGAACGGCAGCGCATTGTTGATCCTGCCGCTCAAATCGAAGCTGTCGCCCACGACGTAGCGCGCCGAGCTCTGTTTGGCGTTCAGCGTCCAGATCTCGTTGCTCACGGTGGGCTGCGAGAACGTCATCGAGTACTGAAAGTCGGTCGGCACGGCGCTCTCCGGCACGAGGGCCGCGGCCTCGGCGAACTTGCCGAGGTCGACCAGCGCTTCGGCCTTGGCCACGAGAGCCGCCTGCTTCGTACGTGGAGCAACCGAATCGGTGCCGCCCGACAGCGCGATGGCGCTGTCGAGGTGTGTGATCGCGAGCTGAAAGCCGGCATCGTTGGTGATCGGCGCCTGGTACTGCGGAACGCCGCCGACCGTCAGACCGAAGGGGATCCCGCTGCAGAAGTCCTGCGAGATCTCCTTTTCGGTGAGCCCGATGATGAACCACATCTCGCCCTGCTCGCCCGGCTGGTCCGTCAACGAGGCGGCGAGCGCCGCCGCCGCGTCGCGGGCGAAGCCGCGCGCGCGCTGCGCGGTCTGGTACGCCGAGCCCCACACGCCGTTGTTCGACTGGATCGCGCGCTGGTCGGTCTCATTGCGTTGGAGGAACGTGTCGCCGGATTTCCAGACGTCGGTGAGGAGATCCGACAGCATCCACAGATTCTCCTGATTGCCATTGCCGCCGCCGACGAACGCCTGGAGGCCGCCAATGGCGCCGATGCGGAGCGCCTGCGCTCCCGCGGCCCCGGAGGCCGCGATGTCGCCCGGCAGCAGCGTGCCCGGCTGCTGTGGCGCCAGGAGCTCCTGCTTCACGTCGCAGCTCGCCACCATCGGCGCGCAGGCGAGCAGCGCCGCCGCCGCGAAGCGGCCGCCGCGCCCCCAGCCGGAGCCTGGTGTTCTTCGATGATTCTTCATGTTGAATGCGGATCCTCTAAAGGCTCAGTAGTGGAGATTCAGGCGAGTGATGAAGTACCGGCGCGGCGCGGTCGTCGCGAAGTCCTGCTGCGTGTCGCCGACGCCATAGTTGGACTCGGGATCCGTACCCGTATAGTTCGTCCACAGGTGCAGGTTGCGCGCGGACAGGGTGAGGCTGATGTCCTTGGCGCGCACGCGCGCCGCGAACCGCTGCGGCAGCGTGAGCGTGGCCGCGGCTTCGCGGAGACGCCAGAACTGCGAGTTCTCCAGGTAGCCGCCGACCGTCGTGACTTTGGTGCCGTTGACGACCGTGCCCTGCGTCTCGGCGACGGCGCGCGCCTGGCGCCAGAGCGCCGCGTGCGGGTTCGAGATGTCGTAGCAGGGGTTGGGGCTCTGCTGGCACTGGAACTGGAGCGACGCGTTGAGAACGCTCGAGCCGCCCTTGTAGTCGAGGAGCGCCGTCAGACGCAGGTGCCGGTTGAAGAGATCGAAGCCGTTCTGGAACGACACGAGATCGCGCGGCAGCGAGTAGCCGCGGTACACGACGTCCGGCGAGACGATGACTTCGTTCGCTGTGAGGTATCCGTCGCCGTTGGCATCGGACCAGGTGTACGGCTGGTAGAAGTAGCCGTTGACCGGTAGGCCGACGGAATCGCGCGTGCCGCCGGTGCCGATGGTCGGATTCGCCTGTCCATTCGCGTCGCGGCCGAGCGACACGACCTTGTTGCTGTTGTGCGACGCCGCGACCGTGAGATCCCAGCCGAACGAGCGGCGATCGAGGATCGTCGAGTTGACGGTCAGTTCGACACCGCTGTTCTGCACCGAGCCGAGGTTCTTGAGCACACTGGCCGCCGACGACGCCGCCGACGGCGCGATCGGCTGATTGATGAGCGCGTCCCGCGTCTTCTTGTTGTAGTACGTGAATTCGACGTTGACGCGGTTGTTGAGCACGCGGGCATCGAATCCCGTCTCGAGCTCGGCCGAGGTCTCTGGTTTCAGGTCGGCGTTGCCGAGCGCGTTGGCACGCAAGCCGGGACGATCGACGCTCGCCACGTTGATCGTGGTCGTCGAGAAGGTCTGGAACGACGACGTCGCGCCCGGCTGCACGCCAGAGGCGCCGTAGGCGCCGCGCAGGCGCAGTTGGTTGAGCCAGCTCACGCGCGGGAAGAAGCTTTCGTCGGACGTGATCCAGGACGCGCTCAACTTGGGATAGAACACGCGCTGGAAGTTCGTGCCGAACGCGCTGTTCTGATCGGTGCGCACCGCCGCGGTGATGAACAGTTTGTCGCGAAGGCCGAACTGTTCCTGCGCGTAGAGCCCGAGCGTCTTCGTTGCCGTGGCCAGCGCATTCGAGCCGAGCCGGACGGCCGCGGAACCGACGGTCTGCGCGCCCGGCGGCAGGTTCGTGCCGCTCGACGCCGTGAAGTCGTTCTCCGTGTTGATGTAGTCGGCGCCGAGCGTGGTCTTGACGTTCACCCACGTGCGCGCCTGCCAGCTCGAGTTGCTCACGAGCTTGGCGGAGAAATTCCGGTTGTCGGAGCTCTGATCGCTGACGCTTCCCTGCCGCAGCGTGCCCTGGTCCGGACATTCATTCAGCCGGCAGATGTTCGGGTCCTGGCGGTCGGCCAGGTCGACACCGACCGTGCCTTCGTTCTGCATCCAGCTGAAGGGCCGCCAGTTGGCCGTGGCGCTTCCCAGCGTACGCTGGATGTCTTCCTCCGTGTAGACCTGAAAGATGTCGCCGTAGTTGTAACCGTTGTTGCCGTACAGGTTCTCGCCGCGCGTGCCCACACCGGTCACACCGAGTCCCGCGCCCTGGAACCCGGGACTCATCATCGATTGGTAATAGATGCTGAAGAAGTTGTTGTCGACTTCCGGCAGCCGCTGGTTGGTCTTCGTGAACCCTGCGTTGAACGAGAGGTCGAAGGTGGGGCTGAGGGACATGCTCATGTTGCCGCGGATGCTCTGGCGCTGCAGCGCTTCGGGGTAGAGCCACTCGTCGCGCACCGGGGTCTGCTGCGACCGGAACGTCTCGACGTCGTGGCCGGGCATCTTGATCGGGCCGATCTCGTTCTCGAGATCACCGCTCACGAAGTAGCGCACCTGCTCGTTGCCCCCGCTCACTTGCATGCCGTAGGCGTCACGATGCCCGTTGGCGAGGGGAGTCAGTCCGGGCGTGCGCAACACGTTGAGCGACGTGAGGCTGTCGAACGAGCATCCATTGCCGATCGTGTTGTTGAGGCAGCGGACCGTCTTGCCCGCGTTGTCGTGGCCCCACTCGGCGTACGCGGTGGGATAGGCATTCTTGTCCTGCACGAGACCGCCCTCGCCGTACCAGGTCCAGCGTGGCGCGCCGGCGCGGCCCTTCTTGGTCGTGACGACGATGACGCCGTTCGCCGCATCGGTGCCGTACAACGTCGCGGCCGACGGCCCCTTCACGATCTCGATATCCTCGATCTCGTCGGGATTGAGTCCGTTGAGGAACGACGTCTGTGTTCCACCGATCTGTACGTTCACCGAACCGGCGTTGAAGCGAACGCCGTCGACCACCCAGATCGGGTTGTTGTTCAGCGAAAGCGAGTTGACGCCGCGGATGTGGATCTGTCCGGCGCTGCCGGTCATGTTCCCGGGCAGGATGTTGACGCCGGGCGCTTTCGCGACGAGCAGCCCCTGCACATCGGTAATCGGCGACGTCTCGACTCGCGCGGCGACATCGCCCAGGGTCTGGATGCTGTTGCCCAGCTCGACCTTGCGCTGCTCGCCCGTGGCGGTGGTGACGATTTCCTGAAGTTGCACGACCGCCGGCGTCATGCTGAAATCCACCGTGAGGGTGGCGCTGGTCACGTCGACCGATTTCTTCTGCTCCTGATAGCCGACGCGGATGACGCGCAGCGTTCCGACACCGGCTGGAACGTTTCGCAGCGTATACCGTCCTTCCTGGTTCGTGGCCACGCCGAGCGCCGTGCCGACGAGGAACACTCGCGCGTCGGCGAGCGGCTGGCCGCCGGCGGCCGTTACCTGGCCCGAAATCGTGGCCTGCTGCGCGCTCGCTGCCGCCGGCAACCCGGCGACCAGCGTTGCCACGAGCGCCAGACCCGCGCTGATGCGCGCCCCTCGAGACCCGCGGTGGTGCATTGAGAACCTCGAATGAAGTGTTGCGGTGTATGGCAAACGCGCGACAGCGCGTGCCGGCCGTGCGACACCTGAACCAGGCGAGGGAAACCGGCCGTCACATCCATTTTTTAGAAAAGTTTTAACTCGGCCCGCGGCGGTGACGAGCGGGTAGATTCTCGCTCAGGCTCATCCCGCGCGTCTGCCATCGTCGGGAACCATTGGCTCGACCGGCGTCTTGGTGCTTCTGTGGTGGTTTCGGCTGCGACGCTGCTCGTGAACGACCGAGCAGGTTCGGTGGATCGCGCCGAAGGACAGCTACCTCAGGTCGGCTTCTGTCGCCGTGTCGCCGCGTCCGCCGCGCGCTCGCGCCACTCGGCGATCTTCTTGTGATCGCCGGACAGCAGGATTTCAGGAACCGCGTGGCCGCGAAACACCGGCGGCCGCGTGTAGCTCGGCGCGCTCAACTCACGATCGAAGAACGAGTCAGTGCGCGCGCTCTCGAGATCCGTCATCGCCCCTGGCAGCAGGCGCACGGTTGCATCGATCACCGCCAGCGCGGCCGGCTCGCCGCCGCTCAGCACGAAACTGCCGAGCGAGATCTCTTCCGTCGCCAGAAAATCGGCGACGCGCTGGTCCACATCTTTGTAGTGGCCGCAGAGCAGCGTCAGTTCGCTCCCTGCAGCAAAACGAACCGCGTCCTGGTGCGTGAACGGCCGACCGCGGGCGGACATCAGCACGATCGGCGGCTGCGCCTGCAGCGCGTCGATCGCCTCGAAGAATGGCTCCGGCTTCATGACCATTCCCGCCCCGCCGCCATACGGATAGTCATCGACCGTGCGATGGCGGTCGTGCGTGAAGTCTCGCAGGTCCACGATCCTGTACGCGACGGCGCCCGCCTCGCGCGCGCGCGAGGGAATGCTCAAGCCGAGCGGACCCGTGAAGAATTCCGGGAAGATCGTGACGACGTTGATCCGAAGCGGCGGCGACGCTGGCGCCTCGCTCGCTTCCTCAGGCTCCGATTCAGTCATCGAGCAACCCGACCGGAGGATCGATTCGAATCACGCGCGCCTCGCGATCGACCTCCGTCACGACGCGGTCGTACGGCACCAGCACCGTGCCGCGAGCCCGCTGCACCTCGAGAGTGAGACCCTGCGGCAGCTCGTAGGTGTCGACGACGGACCCGATACGATCGCCTGAAGACAGCTCCACGCTCATGCCGATGAGATCGTGCACGTACACCTCTTGCTCGCCGAGCGGTTCCAGCTCGTCGGAGGGCGCGAGGATGAAGCGGTCGCGCCAGGTGTCGGCGATCGCCCGGTCGCCGATCTCCGCGAAGTGTACGATGTAGCCGCCCTTGAACGGCGACGCCGAGACGACGTGGAGCTCACGCCGGTCGGGCAGCGGATCGCCGCTCGTGGTGCCGGCAATGAAGCGCCGGCCGGGTGCGAACACGGCGTCGGGGTCGTCGGTGATTGGCTCAACGACGAGATCACCCCGCACGCCGTGCGCCTTACGCACACGGCCGACGATGATCAGCGCCGACGACGTCAGGCGGTCTCGGACTCGCCGCCCGCGGCGTTCTCGGCGAGCGGAACGGCAGTGGCGGTGAGCTTGCGGCCAAGCCGCTGCTCGTGGCGAGCCTTGAGCACGCCCGCCTTACGAAGCAGCGATCGCACCGTGTCGGTGGGCTGCGCGCCGTTGTCGAGCCAGTAGTTCACGCGCTCCCGCTCGAGGTTGAGCGCCTGCTCGCCCTGCCGAGGAGCGTACTGGCCCACGACCTCGATGAACTTGCCATCGCGCGGACTGCGCGAGTCGGCAACGACGATCCGGTAGCTCGGCTGCTTCTTGCGGCCGGTCCGACGGAGACGGATTTTCACGGACATTGTAGACTCCTCATAAGGGTTCTGGTACTGCTCCGGGCTCCTCGCGACGCGGGTCGTTCCCACGCGCACCCGGTACTACCAACTACCGGCTCGGCGTTCGGCTATCAGCGATCGGCTGGGCTCACCGCTGATGGCTGACTGCTGAAGCTGACCGCTGACTGCTTCCGGCTGGGCTCTCGGCTAACGGCCGGGCGGTCTGCCGTCAGCCAGGCTGTCAGCCGACGGCTTGGGCTGTCAGCCGTCAGCCGCCAACTCGAGCCGTTAGCGGTCAGCCGAGCGCGAAGCCGAGCGCCGTTAGCCGAAAGCCAAGTCACTACCGAGCACCGAACATGTTTGGACCAAACTTCCGCGCCCCGCCCGGTGCTCCGCCGGCGCGCTTCATCATCTTCTGCATCTCACGGAACTGCTCCAGCAGCCGATTCACTTCGCTGATCGGCCGGCCCGCCCCCTTCGCGACGCGTGCCCGGCGCGAGCCGTTCATGATCTCGGGCTTCTTTCGCTCTTCCAACGTCATCGAGAGCACGATCGCCTCGAGGTGCCGCAGGCGCTTTGGATCAGCCGCCTTCACCTGCTTGAGCATCTTGGTATTGACGCCCGGCAGCATCTTGAGCAGCCCTTCGAGCGGACCGAGCCGCTCGATCTGCTTCATGGCGGCAAGGAAGTCCGACAAGTCCATGCCCTCTTTACGGACCTTCTTCTCCAGCCGCTTGGCCTCGTCCTGGTCGAACGCCGTCTGGGCCTTCTCGACCAGCGTGACGATGTCGCCCTGCTGCAGGATGCGCCCGGCCATGCGCTCGGGGTAGAACTCTTCGAGCGCATCCACTTTTTCGCCGACGCCGATGTACTTGATCGGCTTCTTCGTGACGCCGTAGATCGACAGCGCCGCGCCGCCGCGGGCGTCGCCGTCCATCTTCGTGAGGATCACGCCCGTCACGTGCAGCCGTTGGTCGAAGCCCTGAGCGATCTTGACCGCGTCCTGGCCCGTCATGCCGTCGGCGACGAGCAGGATTTCGTCGGGGTGGATTGCCGCCTTCAGGCGCTCGAGCTCCCGCATCATCTCGTCGTCGATTTGCAGCCGACCCGCGGTATCGACGATGACGACTCGGTCGCGCGCGCGCTTGGCCTGCTCGATGCCCGCTTTGGCGATCCGAATTACGTCCTGCGTGCCGCGCTCGGCATATACCGGAACGTCGAGCTGCGTGCCGAGCGTCTCGAGCTGATCGATGGCCGCCGGCCGGTACACGTCGGCGGCCACGAGGCGCGTCGGGCGATTCTCTCCCTTGAGCTTTCGCGCGAGCTTGGCGGCCGTGGTGGTCTTACCCGAGCCCTGCAAGCCGACCATCATCACGACCGTGGGGGGAACGGAGCTCAGCTTGAGCCCCTCGCGCTGCTCGCCGAGCATGGCCGTGAGCTCGTCATACACGATCTTGACGAGCTGCTGGCCCGGCGAGATGGTGCGGAGCTGGGTGACGCCGACTGCCTTCTTCTCGACCCGTTCGAGGAACTCGCGGGTGAGTTGGAAGTTGACATCGGCCTCGAGCAGGACGCGGCGGACCTCGCGCAGCCCCTCTTTGATGTCGGCCTCGGTGAGCACCCCCCGGCCGCGAAGGCGGGCAAAGGTGGCCTCGAGTTTTTCGGAAAGCTCGTCGAACATAGACTGAGAAAGGTAGCCGACCGAGGCGTCCGTTTCAAGCGAACGATGGTGCGCTATTAGCTTTTCGTTGTTATACTTACGCACCGCACTGCACGGCCCTCGCGCGGAGGCCTGCCGGCCTCGGCGCGCTGTACTGCGACCCAGCCCCCAGCCCATTCATGGCCAAAGCTCAGCGAAAGGACGAAATCCTCAAATCGGAGCTGCCCCCGACGCTGCCGCTCATGGCTCTGCGGTCGACGATCGTGTATCCGCTGGGGACGATCGCCGTACAGATGGGCGCCCCGGAGAATCTGGCACTGCTGCGGGCGAACGAGCACTCGGGCCTGATCGTCGCCCTGGTGGTGGCGAGCGGCGACCATGATGAGCCGATCGATTCGCAGCGCTTCCGCGGCCGCGTCGGTGTGGCCGCGCGCGTGCACGAGCGGATCAATCTGCCGGGCGACACGGTGCAGATCACGCTCCAGGGACTCCGGCGCATCGTCGTCGACGAGATGGTGCAGCTCGAGCCGTACCCGGTCGCCAACGTGCGCGCCGCGCGCGAGACGCCGGCGGATCCGGGGGAAGTCGATGACCTCGTGGCGCGCGTGGTCTCCGCCGCCGAAACGCTGGCCGAGCTGGTGGATCGCATTCCGGACGAAGTGCCGGCGATCCTGAAGATGAACGTCTCCGATCCGGGCCGGTTCGCCGACCTCGCGGCGACGAATATGAACCTCCGCATCTCCGACAAGGACGAGGTGCTGCAGCGGCTCGACGTCGGACAACGCCTGCGGTTCGTGCTGTCGCGGCTCGAGCGCGAGGTGGCGCGCGCGCGCGTCATGGAGGACGTCAAGAAGCAGACCGAGATCAAGATCGAGCAGCACCAGCGCGAGTTCTATCTCCGACAACAGCTCCGCGCGATCCAGGCCGAGCTGGGCGAAGCCGATCCGGGCGAAAAGGAAGCAATCGAGCTGCTGAAGAAGATCGACGAGGCACAGCTTCCGGAGAAAGTCGGCCAGGAAGCGCGGCGCGAGACGGAGCGCATGCGCATGCTGTCGCCGGCGTCGAGCGAGTACCAGGTGGTGCGGACGTATCTCGACTGGGTGCTCTCGCTGCCGTGGAACAAGAGGTCGGGCGAAGAGCAGATCGACCTCAAGAAAGTCGAGGAAGCGCTCGACAACGGCCACTATGGCCTCGATGAAGCCAAGGAGCGCATCGTCGAGTTTCTTGCCGTGCGCAAGCTGCGCGGCGGCGATCCGCACGGGCCCATTCTGTGTTTCGTCGGGCCGCCAGGCACCGGCAAAACATCGTTGGGGGCCGCGATCGGCAAGGCGATCGGACGCGAGTTCTACCGCATCTCGGTCGGCGGCGTGCGCGACGAAGCGGAGATCCGCGGCCACCGGCGCACGTATGTGGGCGCGATGCCGGGTCTCATCATCCAGGCGCTACGGCGCGTGGCGGTGAAGGATCCGGTCTTGATGATCGACGAAATCGACAAGATGTCGGGCGGTGGGCCGAGTGGTGACCCGACAGCGGCGATGCTCGAGGTGCTCGACCCCGCGCAGAACAACGCGTTCGTCGACCACTACCTCAACCTGCCGTTCGATCTGTCGACCTGCCTCTTCATCTGCACGGCGAACAATCTCTACGACATCCCCGCGCCGCTCCGCGACCGCATGGAGATCATCAAGATCGCCGGCTACACGGTCGAGGAGAAAGTCGAGATCGCGTGGCGCTACCTGCTCCCGCGTCTGCTCGAGGAGCACGGCATCACCGACAAGGACATTCAGTTCACCGACGAGTCGCTGTCGTTCATCTCCAACCGCTACTCGCGCGAAGCCGGATTGCGCAACTTCGAGCGCAACCTGGCGGCGATCATGCGCAAGCGCGCGCGCGCAAAGGCCGAAGGTGAAGAGGGTGCCTGGGTGATCGATGTCGAGAAGGTCGAGGAGGTCCTCGGCATCCCGCGCTACGCCGTCGAAGAAGCCGAGAAAGTGCCGGAGGTCGGCGTGGTCACCGGTCTCGCGTGGACGTCGACGGGCGGCGACATCATGCTGATCGAAGCGCTGCGCATGCCGGGCACGGGACGGATGACAGTCACGGGTCAGCTCGGCGACGTGATGCGCGAATCGGTGGACGCGGCGTACTCGTACGTCCGCTCGCGCGCCGAGCAACTCGGGATCGACGATTCGGTGTTCCGCGAGAACGACCTGCACATCCACCTGCCGGCGGGCGCGATCCCGAAGGACGGGCCGAGCGCGGGCATCACGATCACGCTCGCGATCGCGAGCGCGCTGAGCGCGCGCCCGGTCCGCCGCGATGTGGCGATGACGGGCGAGGTCACGCTGCGTGGCAAGGTCCTGGAGATCGGCGGCGTGAAGGAGAAGGTGCTGTCCGCGTACCGCGCCGGCCTGCGCCAGGTCATCATGCCCAAGGCGAACGAGAAGGACCTGCGCGAAGTGCCCGACGAGGTGCGGAAGAACATGGTCTTCACCTTCGTCGAGCGCATGGACGAGGTGCTGCACCTCGCGTTGCTGCCGCCGGTGTCCGAGTCGCTGGCCGACGAGCCTCTCACCGAGGCGACGCCGGAGATCACCGCGGGTCATGCGGCGTCAACGCCCGCGGATCAGATCGAGGAGCCGGTGGTTCGGTAGGTGGCGCACGGGCCATAGCGCCCGAATGAGGGAACTGCCGCTCGGGATGTCATAACAATTTCGGAAACGGACACGAACGGATTGGACGGACGATAACGAATTGCGCCGTGTGGCGGGACGTCTCCGCGAGCGACGAGCCCGGACGATTTTTTGGGGACTGCCGCTCGGGACGTTTCTTCGTGGCTTCCCGAGCGGCTCTCACACAACAATCCCGGCCCGTTGCGAGCAACGCCTTCGCGCCACGCAGAACGATCCGTTTGTGTCCGTCAGATCCGTTTGTGTCCGTTTCCAAAATGTTATGACGTCCCGAGCGGCAGTGGTTCATCCCAGCGACGCCACGCACGCGATCCGCACCGCGACCCCCGAGCAGGACCCCCGATTCACATCGGCGTGACGACAACGAGCGTCGCACGGCTCGAGACCGTCTCGCATTCGGTGCAGCGCGCGCGAGTCGGTTCGACGATCAGGTGCGTCGTGACGCGGCCGCAACCGTCGCACTTCGCGGTGATCACTGGCTGCATGATCGTCTGCAAGCCGTTGTGAACCAGGCGCGCGGCCATGACCGCCGGCGCGGTGGCGCCGATCGGGCAGAGGCTTCCCGTGCACGCCTCGCCGATCTCCAGGCAGACGACCTCCGATTCATGCAGGTTCGCCTGGCCGTCGCTCGACGGCTCGTCCGTGATCACGATGTGCACGTCCTTGTCGCACGCCGAGCAATACGCGAGTTGCGTTTTCATGTCAGACCTCCTCGTGAGCGCGCCGGGGCGCCCGGCTTCAGCGAGTACTGCGGTGTGAGCATCCGAAGCTTTCTCGATCGAGTCATGCGATGAACGTTGCGCGGTCAGGCTGCACCCATGCCCGCGAACCCCATGAACGCGAGCGACAGCGCGGCGGCGATCATGAACACCAGCGCCGGACCGCGGGCAATGCGCGGAATGGGCGCGAGCTCCGTGCGCTCGCGAATGCCGCCCACGAGCGAGAGCACGGCCGTGATCCCGAGCCCACCGCCGACCGCGAACATCAGGCCCTCGAGCAGCGTGTAGCCGCGATTCGTCTGGAAGATCGTCATCCCCAGCACCTGGCTGTTGCTCGCAATCAGCGGGAGGAAGATGCCGAGCTCCCGATAGAGCGACGGGCTCGTCTTTTTCACGAACAATTCGACGATCTGGACGATCGACGCGATCGCCACCACGAAGGCGATCACCCGGAGAAACGGGGCGGCGGCGAGGACGAACGCGTTGAGCACCCAAGCCGCGAGGCTCGCCAGCACCATCACGAACGTCGTCGCAAGCCCGAGCCGTAGTCCGGTCGCGCTCTGGTTCGTCACGCCGATGACCGGACACAGTCCCAGGAAGTAGACCAGGACGAAGTTCGTGACGATCGCGGCGGAGATGAAGATCCAGAAGAGATCGCTCATACCAGTGCCACCTCCGGTTCCTTCGATTCGGGAGCGGGCGTGACGGCTTCGGCGGCGATCGCGTGCTCGATGCGCGTGCGCGTCTGCTTGCGGAGATCACGCCAGTTCGCGGCGAGGAGCAAGAGACCGATCATGAAGAAGCCGCCCGGCGGTAGCATCATCACCACCCAGGGCTCGAACGAGTGTGGCATGACGTGAACGCCGAGGAAGGTGCCATTGCCGAGCACCTCACGCGGAATGCCCATCAACAGCAGCGCGATCGTGAAACCGAAGCCGTTGCCGAGCGCGTCGAGCGCCGCGAGCCGCACCGGCTGGCGCGACGCGAAGGCCTCCTGCCGGCCGAGTACGATGCAGTTGGTGATGATCAGCGCGATGTACGGCCCCATCGCCTTGTGCACGTCGGGCACGATCGCCTCGAGCGACATGTCGGCGATGGCGAGGAACGTCGCGATGATCAGGATGTAGGTCGTGATGCGGATCTGGTGCGGGATGATCTTTCGCAGCAGCGAGACGATGATCGCCGAGCCCACGACCACGAAGGTCGTGGCCAGGCCCATCGCGATGCTGTTGGCGACGGCGTTGGTGACGGCGAGCGCCGAGCACAGGCCCAGCGTCTGCACCAGGACAGGGTTCTCGTACCAGAGGCCACGGGAGAACACCGCGCCGGCCGTCGTGGGCGCCGGCCCCGACGATGCCTTGATCATACTCATGCGAGAGTCCTCATGATCGGATGATCCGCGCGAGCCGCGCGCCGGGGAGGTTGCGGGCGAGGGCGCTCTCGATTTCGGGCTCGCTCATGCCGAAGAGCGCCGTCGTCGACGCGTCGGCGTGCATCACCGAATCGGCGATCACCGTCAGGCTCTGCATCGCGGTTTCGCGCGGCTGCGCTGTAGCCGGGTCCATGATGTGGTGGTACTTGTGCCCGCGATACCGGAAGAACTGCCGGTACGTGCCCGAAGTCGCCACAGCGCGGTCGGAGAGCTCGAGCGTCCCAACGATCGCGCGCTCGTCCATCGGCGACTGGATGCCGATCGACCACGGCTCTCCACCGGGCGCCAGCCCGAGCGCATATAGATCGCCGCCGGCCACCACGACGGCCTGTTCGATGCCGGACTGGCGCAGCGCCGCGACGGCCCGGTCGACGCCGTAGCCTTTGGCGATGCTGCCGAGGTCGAGCCGCGCAGCGTCGTCGTGGTAGCGAAGCACTGGCTGGCCGCGGCTCGCTCCCACTTCCACGCTCTTATGGAAGCTCCGGCCCGCGAGCTCGGCGACACGCTCCGCCGGCGGCGGCTCGTGGCGATGCTTCACGTCCCAGAGCTTGCACACCGCACCGATGGCCGGATCGTACCTGCCGTCGAGCGCGGCGGCCCACCGGAGCGCATCTCTCGTCACGTGCGCCGTCTCGGGTGTGACCGCCACGCCTTCGTGCGCTGCCGACAAGTTCGCGCGGCCGATATCCGACGTATCGGTGAAGCGTGTCATCGTGCGTTCGACCCAGAGCAGCTCGGCGATTGCGGCGTCGATCGCCGCGTGCGCCCGATGCGGATCGCGGTGGACCACCGCGAACTGTGCGATCGTGCCCATCACCGGCGCCGAGCGCCGCACGACGCCAACCGGGCGACGCTTGGCGAGCGGGATGGCCGCGACGACGAACGCGCCGAGCCCAAGGCCAACGAATTCGCGGCGCCCGATCTCGTGCCGGATGCCTTCGGGTGTGGTACTCATCGTTTCACTCCGTCTGATTCGCACGCGCTGTCGCCGGTGCAGCCGGCGCAGTGTCCGGTGCAGCCAGCTTTGTCTCTGGGGCGCAGCATCGAGAACAATCCGAACAGCACCGCCGCGCCAACCACGCCGATGATCGTCGTGATCATGGCTTTGTCTCCTCGTGATAGGCGTCCATCAACGGCTGCCAGCGCGCGATCGCGTTGTCGATGATACGAATGACGGCCCGCGACGAGATGGTGGCGCCGGTGATCATCACGACGTCGCTCGGCCCGCTCTTGCCCCTGTCTTTCTTGACGCCGTTGATTGGCGCGACGGCATTCACGAATCCGTTCACGAACTCGCTGTCCGTTTCGATCTTGTTGCCAAGGCCCGGCGTCTCCTTGTTGCCGATGACTTTCATGGCGATCAGCTTGTGGGCCGACGCGTCATAGCCGAACATCAGCGTCACGAGATCCTGAAAGCCGTTCTCCGCCGCGCTCACGGCGAACCCGATGCGCTTTCCCGACGCGTCATGGCCCAGGTAGACCTTCTCGAGCTTCTTGGTGTCGGTTCCGGCGGGGACGGATTTCGCGAGCGCGCCGTTGTACAGATAGAGCGTGTCGTAGCTCGCCGGCGCTTTCAGCACTTCGGTGATTGCCGCCTGCATCACTTCGCCCTGATGCTGCTCGATCCGAGGCAGCGTCGCGGTGTACGCGCTCACGATGAGCAGACCGGCGATCGCGCCGGCGCCAGTCATCATCGCCAGCAGCTTCCATGAGCGCACGTCCTTGGCGACGACAGGCGCCGCCTTCGTCATGCCCATGCTCACGGCGTCACCTCCTTCGCGACCCGTGTTCCGAACACGCGCGGTTGCGTCGCCTTGTTTATGAACGGCACGACGGCGTTCATGATCAGGATCGCGTACATCACGCCCTCAGGCAGGCCACCCCACACGCGAATGGCGACGACGAGCACGCCGATGCCGAGCCCGAACAGCCATTTGCCGGCGTTCGTCACGGGGCTCGTGACCATGTCCGTCGCCATGAACACCGCGCCGAGCATCAGGCCGCCCGAGAACAGCATGAAGAACGGCGTCGGGTATTTCGCGTTCGCTACATGCAGGATTGCCGAGAACACGGCGACCGTGGCAAAGATGCTCACGGGAGTCCGCCAGTTGAGGAACTGCCGCCAGGCGAGGTAGCCGCCGCAAAGCAGAATCAGCAGCGCCGACGTCTCACCGAGTGAGCCGCCGGTGTTGCCAATGAAGAGATTGAAGAGGGACGTGCCCTTGGCCTCGAACTTCATGAGGCCGAGCGGCGTGGCGGCAGTGATGGCCTCGGGGCGCGGGCTCATGAACGGCAGCGCGAAGTTGTCGCCCCGCAATGACCACCACTTCCCCTGAACGCCGACCGCCGGCCAGGTGGTGATTGCCACGGGAAACGCGGCCTGGAGGAACGCTCGCCCGAACAGTGCCGGGTTGAACACGTTGTAACCCAGGCCGCCAAACAACAGCTTGCCGAACCCGATGCCGAACGCGCCGCCAATGAACGCCATCCACATCGGCATTCCCGCAGGCAGTGTGAGCCCGAGCAGGATCCCGGTGATCGCCGCCGATCCGTCACCCAACGAGCCGCGATTCCCGAGCAGCCGCTCGGCGACGACCGCGCCAGCGACGGCGGTGCCGACGACGAGCAACGCGCTCGGCCCGAAGAAGTACGTCGCGATCGCCACCAGTGGTACGAGGCTCCCGACCACGTTCCACATGATCGTCGGCGTGTCCGCCTTGGCGTGCACGTGCGGCGACGCCGTGATGACGAGTCGAGTCGCGGTCATGCGGCGCCCGCCGGTTTCGCGGCCTTGATGCGACGCAGTGCAGACTTGCTGGCGCTGAACATCTGGGCGAGCGGAATGTTCGACGGACACACGTACGAGCACGAACCGCACAACATGCAGTCGCCGAGATGCAGCGCTTCCATCTCCTCGTACCGCTGGACGCGCGCGTAGTCGCCGAGCATCGACGGATTGAGGAAGACCGGGCACGCCTCGAGGCAGCGGCCGCAGTGGATGCACGGGTACGTCGCCTCGTGCCTCGTCTGCGCCCGCGCCAGAACCACGACGCCCGTGGTGCCCTTGACGATCGGCGTGTCGAGGCTGGCGATGGCGTTCCCCATCATCGGACCGCCGAACACGATCTCGCCGGCGTCGTCGGTGAGGCCGCCGCATTCGGCGAGCACGTCGCGAACCTTCGTACCGACTGGCACGATCAGGTTCGCCGGCTCGCGCACGCCCGGTCCGGTTACCGTCACGATCCGCTCGAGCAGCGGCAGTCCGGTCTCGAAGATCTCGGCGATCGACGCGGCCGATCCGACGTTCTGCACGACCACACCGAGCGATACCGGCAGCTTGCCCGACGGCACTTCCCGACCGACCACCGTCTTGATGAGCATCTTCTCCGCGCCTTGCGGATACTTGACGGTGAGCGGCAGCACGGTGACGTCGATATCGGTCGGCCGTGTGCGCTCCAGCGCGGCGATCGCGTCCGGCTTGTTGCGCTCGACGCCGATCACGACGCGTTTCGCCCCGAGCGTGCGCATCATGATGCGCGCACCGAGGTGCACGCGCTCCGGGTATTCGACCATGATCCGATGGTCGGTCGTGAGATACGGCTCGCATTCGGCGCCGTTGAGGATGATCGTCTCCACGCTGAGGTCGCGCGGCGGTGCGAGCTTGACGTGGGTGGGAAACGCGGCCCCGCCGAGTCCCACCACTCCGCCCTGCTGCACCGCACGCACGATTTCCTCGGGCGTGAGGCTTTCCCAATACGGCACCAATCGCGGACGCGGCACCTGCGGCGAGAATGGCTCGACCGCGATTCGAATGGCGGTGTCCCGTGTGCCGTCCGGATGCGGCCAGAGTCCGATCTCCACGACCTTGCCCGACGCCGACGCGTGCACCGGCGCCGACATGAAGCCGTCCGCTTCGCCGAGGACGTCGCCGCGCAGCACGTGGTCGCCTTCGCGCACGACGAGCTTGGCCGGCTTGCCAGCATGCTGGCGAAGCGGGATCACGACTTCCGACGGGAAATGCATCCGGCGGATTGCCCGCGACGCCGTGAGCTCCTTGTGCTCCGGCGGATGAACGCCGTGCCGGAAGTTCGATGGGCGGAGTTTGAAAACGCTCATCGTCGGCTCAGTTGAACGGTTCCGCGCGCTTGAGCCATTTCGCGACGTCCTTCTCCTTCGGGTTGCGCGGCGTCCCGGGGTGGATGATACCGACCGGGCAGCGCTCGGCAGCGGTCACGAGATGCTGGAACGTGCCGGCGTCGGCATCCTTGACCTCCGCCTGCTTGGACGCGTTGTAGCCGAAGAGCCGTCCATTCAGGTTGATGCACTCGTTGCACGACGTGCAGCGGCTGGACTCGATGTAGGGATCGATTTCAACCGCGGTTGCCCCGGCTGCCGGCTGACTGCCAACGGCTGCCGGTTGTACGGCGGCTGCCGGCTGGAGGCTCGGCGTTGGTGCCGGTACCGGTGCAGGAGCCGGGGCTGCTACTGCAGCGGAAAGCACTGGCGATTTGCCATTGCTCGACGGCGTGCTGACCGTGATGCTCGTGAGGAGATCGGCGATCGACTTGCCGGAGCCGGTGCGCAGCAGCGACTCGGCCATCCGTTGCGCGACGGCCTTCGGCATCGCGGCGAGTTTTGCCTCGTACTCGGTGCGGACGGCCTGGAGTTTCTTGTCGAACTCCGCTTCGACTTCGGCGACGAGCCGGTCGCGGACGCTGGCCGCCGGCACGAGGCCGGCGAGCTCGCGGAGCTGCGCCCACAATTGCTGGCGCTCTTCCGCCAGGCGAACGATCTCGTTGGATACAGCGAGCCGCGAGAGGTGCTTCTCACGGTCCGTGGTGACGATGTATGCGGTCTTGCCATCACGATCCTCGCTCGAGAGATCGAGGAATTCGTGGAACGGCACCATGTCCTCGTTCCACGTCGACGGATCGACGGCCTTGAAGTGCTTTCGGAATCGCCCTTCCGTGGCGGCCCAGTCGGCAATCGTGAGTGGAAGCGTGATGTGCTGAGCAGTGCCGGCGTCATCGAGATACTCGATCGTGTACTCCGGCCAGCTCGTTTCGACTGACGGGTTGCCGTCGAGCGAAAGCGCGTCGGCGAAGAGCGGCCCGTTGTCGGGGTCGAAGGTGAGGAACGGGAACGCGCGCGACTCGAGCGCGAGACGCGCGGCACGCAGCGACCAGTCGTCGGCGAGCCCGTGCTCCACCGGACACGGCGTGTAGATGTTGAACACGGCGGGGCGCCGCTTCTGCAGCCCACGCAGAACGCCGGCGACGAGGTGCGATGCCGACGCCTGCGACGACTGCAGCACGTACGCGCCGCGGTGCGCCATGGCGACGAGCGCGAGTTCCTTTCGCACCTCGGTCTTGCCGTGCTGCGCCGCGCCGTAGGTCGCCATGTCCGAGATCTGGCCGGTAAAGCCACTCGTGCACGCCTGGCCACCGGTGTTCGAGTAGACCTGCGTGTCGAGCACGATCACCCGAATCGGCTTCCCCGACGCGAGCAGCCGTGAGAGGTTCTGAAATCCGATATCGAGCATCGCGCCGTCTCCGCCCATGGCGACGATCGGCGGGCACAGATCGAACTCCTCGTCGCTGAACTGCTGCCAGTCGAAGCTCGACAGCAGCTTCTCGTCGCGCGCGGCGTCGTACGAGTCCGAGGCGAGCAGCTCGGCGCGGCGAATCGCGGCGAACGCGTCGGCCATCTTGCGCATGTGGCCTTCGAACAGGCCGATGGCGAGCGACGGCGAGTCCTGGAAGAGATGGTTCGTCCAGGGGAATGGATAGGGGTTGTACGGATACGTGCTGGCCCACACCGACGAACATCCGGTGCTGTTGGCCATGCCCATCATCGCGCGGCCTTCGCCGCTCGGGCCCTCCACGTACCGCCAGCGCAGGTCCTGGATCACGTGCAGGCTCTTGGTGAGCAACTCGACCTGTGCGCGCTTCGCGTCGTCGATCGGAATCGCGACGGTTCCGCTCGTGGCGACCGCGGCGCTATCGAGATTGGCGCCCGAGGCGACCAGTCCACGCGCCTTCGTGTCGAGCGTCGAGATCAGAGAATCCAGCCTGGTGACGAGCTTGGCGACGCGCGGTCGCATCAGTGCATGAATCGTCGAGATGACGAGGTGCACCGCGGTCTTCTCGCCACAGCCCATGCACGCGCCGTCGCCACCGACCATCGACCGATAGCTCTCCTTCTTGAGCAGCAGCGTGGACAGCACGCCGATGCCCTCGTCGATGTCGCTGACGTTCACGAAGCGATCGGGCGTATCGGGGAGTTTGTTCCACAACTCCCAGTTGCGACGGAGCTTCGCGACGACGGTTGGTTCCTGCTTCACCGTGACGAGCGCGCCATCGGGGCACACCGCGACGCAAAGGTTGCAGCCCTTGCACGCTTCCGGATTGATCGTCACCGAAAGCAGGCCGCCGGTGCCCGGATTCTTCGCTTCTGCTCCGCTGAAGAACGGCGCCGTTTTGGCAATCGGGAATCCCGCGAGCCGCTCGCGGAGATGCACATAGTCCGTCTCGAGCTCGGCGCGCCTTTCGCCCTGCCAGCCGAGCTTCGCCGCGACGGCGCCGAACGCCGAGTCGAGCGACGTGGTGAAGTCCACGAACGGCTCGGCCTGGAGCACGCGGCGCGTTTCCTTCGCGAGGTTCTTCGAGATCTGCCGAATGCGATCGAGCGGACGCCCCCCCCCGTTCGCGGCTGTGGCAACGCCGATCTCGATGAGCTGATCGACGTCCGTCACGAGGCCCGGAATCGCCGAGTCGGGACATTGCGTCCAGCACTGCGCGCAGCCCGTACAGTTGGCGGCGATGAAATCCGGCACCTCGAGGCGCACGTCGGTCATGTCGCGCGCGGCACCCGTGACGGCCGGGATCGCACTGAACGCGGCGAACGGATCGACGATGCCGTCGCTGCCGGTCTTGTTGAGGAAGCACACCTGCTCCCAGAACCGGCCGCGATTGGCGACACCTTCCCGCGCGTCCGGAGTGTTGAGCAGATCCGGAATTTCCGGAATACTCGTCTGGTCGTCGGTGCGAATGTCGCCCGCGGGAATCGGCCGGAGCTCCTGGAAGCCCCGCTCGATGACGCGGAGGTTGTCGGCGATCACGCGCTCGCCATACTTCGCGAACTTCTTCGTGACCTGCTGCCGGATTCCGGCGAGCAGCCGCGCTTGATCCAGTCCCTTTCGCTCGGCGAGCCCCGACACGGCGAAGAATGCGCTCATGAACGCCGCGCCCTGCATGCGATAGCGCAGCTCGACGTCCGACGCCTCGTCGCCGGCGATGCCGAAACCGTCGAGCACGTAGACGCGGAGCTTTCGTTCCTTGATGTCGCGCTGCGCCCATGCGGGGAACGAGGACCAGCAGTCTTCGGGTGTGCGGTCGCTCTGGATCACGAACGCGCCGCCGTCGGCGAGCCCGGCGAGCGGATTCGAGTGGCGGAAGACGTTGGGGTCGGGCGACAGCACCACGTTGACGTGCCGCAGCTCGCAGTTGAGGCGGATCGCCTGCGACGCGAACGATGCGTAGAAGGTGGTGGGCTGCCCCTTCTTCTCGGAGCCGTACTTGGGATTGGCCTTGATGTGCAAGCCGAGCAGATCGAACACGGTGGCGGAGAGATTCTTCCCCATCGTGATCGCGCCCCATCCGCCGACGGAATGGATGCGCACCGAGACGGCGTCGGGCGGCATCAGGTTCAAGTCTCCCGCGCTCTTGAGCGAGAGATCGCCGATGCCGGGGTAGGCCTGCTCGAGCTCCTGTTGCCAGATCTGTAATTTCGGCAGTTGCGTGTTCGGCCTGATGAAGTCGATGCCGAGGTAGAACTGGCGTCGCTGTGCGGTGCCGGGGATCATATTCTCCACCGCGGCCACGATGTCGCCCGGCTGGAGGTCGCGGCTGCCAAGCCCGAAGCAGCCGGAGTAGAACTCGGGCAGCTCGGCCGCCGCCATTCGCTCGATGCCCTCGTACGGGAGACGCGCGGATTTCGTGACGCGGCCATTCTCCAGGCCTTTCGTCATCGTCGCCCGAATCTCACGGAGGAGCGGCGGATCCACGGCGAGCGGCTGGTCGACACGCTCGAGCACCGCCACGCCTCGCTTGCCTCGCAGCATGCGCGAGATGAGATCGGCGGGGAACGGACGGAACATCGTCACGTTCAGCACGCCGGCTCGGAGCTGCTTGGTCTCGCGCAGATAGTCCGCGACCGCTTCGGCGTTGCTCACGACGGAGCCCTGCCCCACGATGACGTACTCGGCGTCGTCGATCCGGTAGCCCTGGGCACGCGCGTAGCGACGGCCCGTGAGCGCGGCAAATTCGTCGAACGCCTGATCGGCGAGCGATGCGACGTGGTCGAAGTAGAATGGACGCTGCGCCGCGACACCCTGCGCGTAGCTGTCCTGATTCTGCACGACGCCGAGCATTGCCGGATAGTCGAAGTCGAAGAGCTCGGGGATCCGCCGACGCTCTTCGCCGAACACCAGCCGCTGGGCCGGTGTGGGGGCGGCGATCACGTCGGCGGGGTCGCCGAGATATACCTGCACGAGCTCGCGCTCAGGCAACAGCAGCGACTCGATCACGTGGCTGGTGAGAAAGCCATCCTGGGCGCAGATGCCCGGGTTGAGCGACAGCTCCGCGATGCGGTGCGCGATCAAGTTCAGATCCGCGGCACCCTGCACGTCTTTCGCGAAGAGCTGGAAGAAGCCAGTGTCGTCGACGGCGTGATAGTCGTCGTGGCCGGCGTGCACGTTGAGCGCGTGCTTGGTCATGGCGCGCGCGGCGACGTTCAGCACGTAGGTGAGTCGCTTGCCCACCGCCGCGTACAACGACTCGTGCATGTAGGCAATGCCCTGCCCGCTCGAGAAATTCGCCGCGCGGAGGCCCATCATGCTCATGCCGGCGGTAACCGCGGCGGCGGCGTGCTCGCCCTCCGGCTCGAAGAACAGCAGCCGGCGGCCGTTCACGTTGCGCTGGCCTTCGCCGACCGCGGCGGCCCACCCTTCGCCCATTTGGGTCGACGGCGTGATCGGGTATGCGCCCGCGGCCTCGCTCGCCGCCGTTTCCATGGCGACCGTGGCCGCGCTGCCATCGAGCGCGCGGCGCACACCGGGGAATCTCGGCGTCTGGGCTTCGGGCGCCTGCGGCTTGCTCCAGAATTTCATGCGCGTGTACTCCCGCTGAGCGCCGGCGCTTTCGCGCGCGACGCGGGCGACGAGAACTGTCGCCCTTCAACCCACGTGATTGCCCCGGTCGGACATCGGCTCGTTGCCGAGATGTCGGCGAGCGCGTTGAGCTCGTAGTGAACGCGGGCGGAGCCCCGCTCGATCGTCACCAGTCCCGGCGCGGCGTCGATCACGCACTTGCCGCATGCCGTGCACGCCACGGCGCAGCTCTCGAGCGCTTCGTCCCCTTCGATCATGCTGCGGCATTGCACGAAGAGTTTTTGATCGAGCGGAATGATCTCGAACAGATTCTTGGGACACGCCGTGACGCAGTCGCCGCACGCCGTACAGGCGTTCACGTCGACCACGGGCAGCCCAAACCGGTTCATCGTGATCGCGCCGAAGGTGCACGATACGGCGCAGTCGCCGAATCCGAGGCAGCCCCACGCGCAGCCCTTGCCGCCACCGGCAACAGCCGTGGCGGCTCCGCACGTTGGCAGCCCGCGGTAGTCGGCGAGTTGCACGGCGACGTTCGACCCGCCGGCGCAGAGGAGACGCGCGACTCGCTTGTTCGCCTGTCCCGCGTCGACCCCGAGATAACTCGCGATGAGCGCCGCGCCTCCGCCATCGATCACGTTGCACGCAGCCGGCTGGATCTTTCCCGCAACCGCGTGCTCGGCGAATCCTCGGCAGCCCGGCAATCCGCATGCGCCGCAGTTCGCTCCCGGAAGCATCGAGGCCACCACATCGATGCGCGGATCCTCCCACACGCGAAGCTTCCAGTACGCGAGCGCGATGAACACGGCGAAGACCAATCCTACGCCGGCGAGGATCGCGACCGAATGCAGCACCGCGCTCAACATTCGAGTCTGCTCATGCGGAAGTGGAGTTGTTCTCGCCGAGCAGCCATGTCGCGAGCCGCTGGGCGGGGTCGCCGTCGCCGCCTGGAACGAGCGCGTCGATCGAAGTCGTCGAAAGCGTGGGCCGGTTGGCGAGTTCGGCGAGGTGCCGGAGCTCGTCGACCTGCTGCGACGGACTGAGGGCGCTGAGTCGTTTGCGTGCCTGGGCCGACGGCTGGGCTTCGATCGTGATTCGCTGCCAGAGCGCGGCGCCGCGCGTCGGATCGTGCGTGAAGCAGGCGACGTCGCTCTCGAACAGTCCGGCGACGGCCGGACCCTTGTACGTCGTGTACCGTGAGAGCGCCGCCGGATCTCTGGTCTGGACGACGTACGTGCTCGGCGTGATCAGCCGAACGAGACGCGCCGGCGCTGCTTCGCCCGAAACGACGAGCGCCAGGTGCAGCCAGCCGTCGAGCACGTTCGCGAGATTGCCGGGACTCAGGTCGGCGCCGTCCATGCGAACCACGAGCGGCGGGGCAACGCGGCGCTGGCTCGCCGTCCACAATTCGAACGGCCAGGCATCCGCCGCGCGATCGTGCAGCTCGGGCACGTACCGTCCGCTGCGCGCGAGATCGATGACCGCGGCGAGGCCGAACACGCGGCCAAAGTGCGCCAGTCCTTCTCGCACACTCACCGAGAGCGACGCGCCCGGAGGCACGTCGACCACGAACGCCTCGTCCGACGCGTTCACGAGCGAGTCGAGCACCTGTTCGGCCCGCTCGATGCGCGCGCGCGTCGTCGCGTCGAGCGCCGGGCCGCCGTTCGACACGGTGGCCAGGCGCGCGGCGTCGATGCGAGCACCGAGCGCGCCCAACTCCAGGCGGAGACGGTCGACACCGCCTGACGGCGCCAGTACGGCGCGCGCATGCTCGAGCGCGCCGATGGCCACCGAGCGAAATGCGGTCAGCTGCGGCGCGACGGCCGATAGCGCGCTCCGAACGCGATCGTCAGACGGCATAGCGATCGAGCTCCTTTTCGATGAGCGCAAGGCGCTCGTTGGCCGACACCTTTCGCACGCGGCGGATCTCGTCGTAGCACGGCCGATTCTCGTCGCGGAAGAACACGCCGAGGCGAATCGAGCCGCTATCGTCGGCGAGTTGACGGGCCGTGTCGATGTCGTGCGGATCGTGCGCGCGGCGGCCCTTGTAGACGGATTCGAGCTCCGGCACCGTGACGCCGTCGTCGTGCACGAGCAGCTCGACGAGGCTCGGATCCTTCACGGCGCGCTCGTAGATCGACGACGTGTACATGGGACAGCGCTGCAGGATGCGAACGAACGCCAGGCCATGATGCTGGTAGGCGGCGCGCAGCGTGGCGTACAGGTGCGCGGGAATCCACTCGGCGGTCTGCGCGACGAACGACACGTTGGTGGTGCCCAGCATCGTCGTGAGTGGATTGAGCTGCGGCAGCCAGCTGCCCGCCGGCTGGGTGTTGGTCTTGAAGCCCTGCGGCGTGGTCGGCGAGGTCTGCTTTTTGGTCAATCCATAGATGCTGTTGTCGAGCAGCATCGCGACCATGTTCGTGTTGTAGCGGATGGCGTGCACCCAGTGTGCGGCGCCAATCGAGCAGCAGTCGCCGTCGCCCATCACCACGAACACGGCGAGATCCGGCCGGTGCAGCTTGATCCCGGTCGCCACGGGAAGCGCGCGTCCGTGAATGCCGTGGAAGCCGTACGTCTTGAGGTAGTGTGGAAAGCGGCTCGAGCAGCCGATCCCCGACACGAACATCGTCTGCTCCGGCTTGAGCTGTTCGGCAACGAGTAGTCGTTCGACAGCGGTGAGAACTGAGTGATCGCCGCAGCCGGGACACCAGCGCGCCACCGGACCTTCATAGTCGCCGAGCGCGTATTCGCGATCCTCGTCCGACGCCCCGACGCCGCATCCGGGCAGCGAGCAAGCGAAGTCGCTCATGACACTGCCTCCGCTTCGAGTTTCAACATTTCCTTGATTGCCTCGAGAATCGCTCCGGGCCGCAACGGCTCGCCCGGTACGCGCGTCCAGCAGTCGACGTCGACGAGCGTATGCGCGCGCAGCAGCCAGGCGAGCTGGCCGCGGCGCCGGTTTTCGGCCGTGATGAACGGATCGCCGAGCGCGTCGCTGTAGTTGATCTCGACCGTCGCCACTTTCTTGAAGCGGCTGAAGATGTCCGCCAGTCCCGGCTCGAGCGGCGAGAGGAACGTGAGATGGAGCGACGACACGGACAGTCCCTCGGCCCGCGCGCGGTCGACCGCTTCCTCGATCGCGCCACGCGTGCTTCCCCAGCCGACGATCAGCAGGTCACCGCCTTCGCCGTCGCCCTTGAGCGTTGGCGGGACGAGCATTTGCTGAAGCACCGCGAGCTTGCGGCTGCGCATCGTCGACGAGCGCTGATGTACGCTCGAGTCGTACGCGACCTTGCTTCGCTCGTCGTGCGCGAGACCGGTGACGGTATACATGCCGTCCGGCTGGCCGGGAATGAACCGACGCGACAGGCCCGTGCGCTCGTCCCAGTCATAGGGCCGAAGGCCCCGTGGAACGGGCGCGAGATCCGGTTCCGCTGCCTGCCATTCGGCCAGCGGCGCCGGACGCGGGAACGGCTGCACGCCCGTCGCGAGGTTGGCGTCGCTCAGCACGATGACCACCGCCCGGAATGCCTCGGCGAGCCGGCGCGCCGTGATCACCGCGTGGAAGCATTCCTCGATCGTCGATGGCGCGAGCACGATGCGCGGCGCGTCCCCCGGCTGCGCATAGAGCGCGGCGAGCAGATCGGACTGCTCGACCTTGGTGGGAAGGCCGGTGCTCGGTCCGCCCCGCTGCACGTCGATCACGACGAGCGGCGTCTCTGTCATCACGGCGAGCCCGATGAACTCGGTCTTGAGCGCGAGCCCGGGGCCCGAGGTCACCGTGAAGGCGACCTTGCCGGCGTACGAAGCGCCGATGGCAACCCCCGCCGCGGCGATCTCGTCTTCGGCCTGGTGCAGGATGCCGCCGAACTTCTCGAATACGTCGGCGAGGAAGTGCGATACCGACGTCGCCGGCGTGATCGGGTACATGGCGCAAAGCTCCATCCCCGACGCCAGCGCGCCGAGCGCGAGCGCCTCGTTCCCGTTCATGACGACGAGCGGGCGATCGGACACCGCGACCGGTACATCGACGCGGAAATCGATGTTCGTCCTGGCCCACTCGTAGCCAAGACGGAGCAGCGCGACGTTCCGCTGGTATACCTCCTCCGACTTCTTCCGGAACGCGTACGCGATCTGATCTTCGATGCGCTGCAGCTCGCGGTCGTAGATGTACGCCAGCAGCCCCAGCGCGAACATGTTCTTGCCTTTGCGTGGATTCTCGTCGATGGTGAGACACTGCTCCTCCATCGGCACTTCGATGATCCGGTAATTGCGCGAGGAGAGCTCCGTCATCGCCGCCGCCCACGCGGCCCGGATGTCCGGATTGGGGTGCGTCGCCCAGAGACTCTCGACGAGAATCGTCGCGTTGTCGGCGAGCGCGCCGATCCGGTGCCGCGACAGCAGCACCTGCTCGTTGAAGGCGAGGACGAGCTGCACCTGGTCGCCCCAGTTCGTCACGGCGTGTGAGCCAATGCGAATCCGGTAGCCGCTCGCCCCCTCGGGCGTGCGTGGGGGAGGCTGGATCTCGGCCGGAATGATCTCGACCGTCCACACGCCATTTCCCATTTTGGCGGAGACGGCACCGAAGATCTGCCCGCATTTTTGCGCGCCTTCACCGGAGTCGGAAACGATCTCCAGCGTGTGCTCATCGAAGGTGCGTACCGTGATCTGTGCGCCGGTATCGATTTCAGATGGCGCGACGGTCGGAAGGGCCATTGCAGAACGCTCCCGTGGGAGGAGTGCGATGGCCGTAGCCTACGCCCCGCGAAATCGGATCGCAGTCAGGCGCGACCCAAGACGCTGTACGGGAAATGCCCTACAGTCTTGTGGGCACACAGGGCGCCTTCAAAAAGCGCCCTGTGTGCCTCAGGGCACGAGCTTGGAGATCAGGTAGATGACCGTCCCCGCCAATCCGCCGACGATTGTTCCGTTGATGCGGATGAATTGCAGGTCGCGCCCGATCGCCAGCTCCACGCGCCGCGACGTGAGCTCGGGATCCCACGCGGCAACGGTCGATGCGATCAGCTCACCGACCTCGTCCTGGTACCGCGCCACGAGGAACGCCGCGATGTCCACGACGAATTCGTCCATTTTCGCGAGCAGCTCGGTATCGTCGAGCGCTTTGCGGCCGAACGTGGTCAGCGCGTGCTCGATCGCGCTCGGCGCGGTATTGCCCGGGTTCGAGGCGTAGCGGGCGAGCGCGGCCTTGCCTTCCTCCCACAGCGATGCCGAGAACTTTCGCGCGGCCTCGTTGTCGAGAAAATCCTCTTTCCACGCGTCGACACGCGCCGCGAACTCGGGCGACGTATTGAGACGGTCGATGAACGCGTGCAGCGACTGGTCGAAGCGCGAGCGAAGCGGATGGTAGCGGTCGGCGCTCAGCTCGGCGAGCAGCCGCTGAATCGCGCCGAGCACCCGCTTGAAGATCTTGTCGTCCACCGCGGCCGGCAGCCACCACGGCGTTTCCTGCTCGATCCGCTGGCGAATG
>DATISA010000013.1:0-2378 GCA_035469245.1 Gemmatimonadaceae bacterium | reverse complement strand
CGCAGGTACTCGGGCTCGTAGGTGAACGTGAGTCCGTGGACGCCAGCGCGGCGCTCGTACACGTCCACGACGCTCTCGGCGACGACGTCCATGTGCGCCTGCGTGTACACACGCCGCGGGATCGTGAGCCGCACCAGCTCGAGCTTGGTCGCGCGATTCTTTCCCGTGACTGGATCACGCCCGGCCGACACGACGCCGCGCTCCATGGCGCGCACGCCGCTCTGCACGTAGAGCGCGGCGGCGAGCGCCTGCGCGGGAAACTCGTCGCGCGGGACGTGCGGCAGGATCGCGGCCGCATCCAGGAACACCGCGTGGCCGCCGATCGGCCGCACGATCGGAATGCGCGCGTCGATGAGCCTGCGGCCGAGGTAAATCACCTGGCCGATGCGCGACCGGACGTGGTCCTCCTGCACCGACTCCTCGATGCCGATCGCCATCGCTTCCATATCGCGCCCGGCGAGCCCGCCGTACGTGTGCAGACCTTCGTACACGACGACGAGATTCCGCGCTCGAGCCGCGAGCTGTGAATCCCGCAGTCCGAGCCAGCCGCCGATGTTCACCAGGCTGTCCTTCTTGGCCGACATCGTGGCGCCGTCGGTGAGCGAACACATCTCGAGCAGCAGCTCGGCGATCGTGCGATCGCGGTTGCCTGGCTCGCGCTGCTGGATGAAGTAGGCGTTCTCGACGGCGCGCGTGGCGTCGAGGATCACGCGGATCCCGCGCTGCCGCGTGTACTCGCGAACGGCGCGTAAGTTGGCGAGGCTGATCGGCTGGCCACCCGCGAGATTGACGGTCGCCGCGACCGAGACGTAGGGCACGCGCTCGGCGCCGAACTCCCGCACGATGGCATCGAGCTTGTCGAGGTCGACGTTCCCCTTGAACGGGTGCTCCGATGCCGGGTCGTGCGCGTCGTCGATGATGACGTCGTGGAACGTCCCACCCGCCAGCTCCTGGTGCACGCGCGTCGTCGTGAAGTACATGTTGCCCGGGACGTGGTCACCGGGCTTGATGAGCACCTTTGCCAATATGTGCTCGGCGCCGCGTCCCTGATGCGTCGGGACGAGCTCAGGGTAGCCGTAGTACTGCTGAACCGCCGTCTCGAGATGATAGTAGTTGCGCGACCCGGCGTAGGCCTCGTCGCCCAGCATCATCCCGGCCCATTGCCGGTCGGACATCGCGCTGTTGCCGGAATCGGTCAGCAGGTCGATGTACACGTCCTCGGAGCGGAGCAGGAAGGTGTTGTATCCCGCCTCCGTCATCGCGCACTCACGCTCGACGCGCCCGAGCATCCGGATCGGCTCGACGACTTTGATCTTCCAGGGTTCGGCCCAGCTATGGCGACGCATCAGATTCCTCGCGGTCCCAAACAGCGGAAACCTGTTACGCGAGGACGCTGGATTCAGTCGGGGAACTTGAGGGGCGGGGTAAGCGAAAAGCTGACGGCGAACTGCAAACGGCGGGCGCTAACGGCGGGGGTGCCGAAAGGCGGAGGTGCCTAAGGGCGAAAATGACAAACTGCGAAGGTGCCTAACGGCGTGAAGAGCGGACATGCCAAAAAACGGATACCGCGCAACCCGCTCTTTCCCGCCCTTTGGCGCTTTCGCTCTTCACGCACTTTGGCACTCTCGCCCTTTGGCATTCCCGCTGTTTGGCATCTCCGCCGTTTGGCACCTTCGCCTTTAGCAACCGCCTTTTGCCTTACGCCGTCTCTCTCGGCGCGAGTATGTATACCGCCGAGAGCATCACACTCGATATCACCACATGCGGCAGATTCAGCAGGATATTCGACATCACAGCCTTGTGATTCAGAAATCCGTCAATCAGGTAGAACACCGCGTCGCACGCGTAGTACCAGCCGAACGCCGTGAACGCGAGCACGGCCGCGCGGCGCGAGTGCAGGGCGCCGATCAGCAGGCAGATTGCCGTCACGCCGTGCGTCACGTCATCGAGCTTGCTCATCGCGAACAGTCCCCACATCATCCGCTCGGGGCCGTCGGCGGTCATGTGCATCGACGTCATCGTCTGCGGCATCCAACCTGATGCGACCACCAAGCCAAACAGAATCGCGAACCCGAACGCCAGCTTTCTCACCATCGTCGGACCTCCAGAAGGGGGACGGGCAGGGTGACGGCGCGCCCTCGAAACCGGCACGCCTGAGGACGATCGGCCGGCGGGTGGCGGCACTCGGCCGGCCACTTAGGAGAATTGGAAAGCGCGTCGGAATCCTCGTCGGCGCGGTTCTGCTGCTCGCGTACGGAATGGCCGCGTGGGGAATCTGGGAGACGCCGGTCGAGCACCCGCCGGCGCCCACGATCGTGAACGACGTCACCCGCCTCAACCCCATTCAGGTCGCCGACGTCATCACGCCCGTCAGCGTC
>DATISA010000012.1:0-28385 GCA_035469245.1 Gemmatimonadaceae bacterium | reverse complement strand
CGACGCGCTGCCCTTCTACAACGTGTACGGCGGGTTGCAGGACAACCAGACGTGGGGTGGGCCGAGCCGAACGCGCAACAGCTTTGGCCCCACCAATGCCGACTGGTTCCGCATGGCCGGCGGCGACGGCTTCTACGCCGTGCCCGATCCGCTCGATCACGATCTCGTCTACGCGGAATCGCAGACGGGCGGCGTGGTTCGCTACGACGCGCGCACCGGTCAGACGAAGAATATTCGTCCCACGCCAAAGCCCGGCGAACGGTTCCACTTCAACTGGAGCGCGCCGATCGTGCCGTCCAAACATGACGCGCGCACGGTGTACATGGCGGCGAACTTCCTGTTCAGGAGCACCGACCGCGGCGACAGCTGGGAAAAGATCAGTCCCGACCTCACGCGCAACATCGATCGCAACAAGCTTCCGCTGCGCGGCGCCGTTCCCGATTCATCGACGCTCGGCCGGAACGAGGGTACGGCGGAGTTCAGCAACATCACGACGGTGGACGAATCGCCGCTGCGCGCCGGACTGCTCGCCGTCGGCACCGACGACGGCTTGATCCAGGTCACGCGCGACGGTGGCAAGACCTGGACGAAGACCGACTCCTTCGCCGGCGTTCCGGACACGACGTACGTGAGCCGCGTCGTCTGGTCGCGCGCCAACGAAGGGACGATCTACGCCACGCTCGACGGCCATCGCAGCAACGACTTCAAGCCGTACGTATTCAAGAGTACTGATTATGGCAAGACGTGGACGTCGATCGCCGGCAACCTGCCGGACGGCGGATCGGCCCAGGTCATCCGCGAGCACCCGCGCCAGTCGAATCTGCTCTTCGCCGGCACCGAGTTCGGCGTGTACTTCTCGATCGACGGCGGCGGGCAGTGGACGCAGCTGCGCAGCGGTCTGCCCGGCGTCCCGGTGCACGACATCCAGATCCAGGCGCGCGCCAATGACCTGGTGCTCGGCACGCATGGACGTGGCATCTACATCCTCGACGACATCACGCCGCTCGAGCAGTTGGCCAAAGCCAGGCAGTCGTCCGTCGCATATCTCTTCCCCGTTCGGGACGCGCTGCTGTTCCAGCCGAACAACAGCAGAAATTCCGGGATGGGTACGCGCGGGTTCACGGGCCAGAATCCGGAGCCGGGCCCGCACATCGCCTACACGCTGAACGATGTTCCCACGAGCTCCAAGGTCTCGCTCTCGGTGCTCGACGCGTCGGGAACGGTCGTGCGAGCGCTTCCAGTGCAGAAGGACGCGGGACTCTATCGCATCACCTGGGACATGCGCGTGGGTCCGCCGCTCACCGGCCCAGTAGACACGCTCGCGCTGGCGAATGGTGGACGGGGTGGACGCGGCGGGCGTGGCGGATTCGGCGGCGCGGTGCAGGGCGGCGCGATCGCCGACACAACGGGGGGGGGCCGTGGAGGCTTTGGCGGAGGACCGGGCGGCGGCCGCGGCGGCGCGGGTGACACGACGTTCCCGGCGCTGCCTGGACGCTACATCGCGCGACTCACTGTGGCTCCGCCCCAAGGCACGCCAACGGTGCTCCAGCAGTCGTTCGCGCTGACCAAGGATCCGATGGTGACGTTGGCGGATGCGGAACTCAAGCAGCTCTACGCATTCCGACTGAGCGTCGTGAAGCTGCAGCGCGACTTGCGCGAGAAGCAGGCGCAGCTCGACACCGCGCAGCGTGTGCTCTCCGCTGCCAAACGCGCCGCGGATTCATCGGGCGCCAAGGTCACGCCGGAGCTCAAGGCGCGCATCGCGGCGGTGGAAAAGCAACTCGCTGACGTCACACGCGAGCTGGGAGCGCCAGGCGGCGGCCGCGGTGGACGCGGCGGGGGCGGGGGCGGGGGCGGATTTGGCGGCGGGGCCGGTCTCTTTGCTGGAGGCGGCGCTCCGGGTGGCGGACGCGGAGGGCGCGGTGGTGCGCCGACCGTGGCGCAGTCGGGTGTTCCGACCGGCGAAGGACCGGCGACGAGCGGTACTTCAGGCGCCGGTGCAGCGGGCGGCGATCAGGACCAGAATCCCGTGGGGCCCACCGCGGCCGAAACCATCCAGGCCAAGCTTGGCACCACCGCCGAGATGCTCAACGTCACATTCAATCCGAATCCGGAGCAGAAGCGGACGGTGCAAGTGCTCCCCGCGGAGCTGGCGAAGCAGGGCGCGCGCGTGAAGAAGCTCTCCGGCGACGATCTGCCGGCGCTCATCCAGGCGCTCAAGGACGCCGGCGTCGCCGTCAAGACGCCGTAGCTCCGCTCAGGCGATCGCTGTTTCGAGAATGTGAATGTCCTCGTCGTCGAGCTCCAGCTCGGCGGCGGCGACATTCTCCTCGAGGTGCCGCACCTTGGACGTGCCCGGGATCACGAGCATCGACGGCGATCGCGCCAGCAGCCAGGCCAGGCCCACCTGCATCACGCTCGCCTCGTGTCGGCGCGCGACGCGCTCGAGCCGCTCGTGCGCGCGGTCCTCGTGCACCTCGCTCCGCAGCTTGCCCGCGCCCAGCGGGAACCACGGGATGAACGCCAGCCGCTCACGCTCGCAGAACTCGATCAGGCTCTCCCACCGGCGATCGAACACGTTGTAGCGATTTTGCACCGAGACTATGTCGACGAACCGGCGCGCGCGCTGGATCTCGTCGATGTCGACCTCGGAAAGCCCCACGTAGCGCACCTTGCCCTGTCGCACGAACTCGGCGAGCGTCGCGAACTGCTCGTCGTCCGGCACGGCGGGATCGATCCGGTGTAGCTGCCACAGATCGATGCGCTCGACCTTGAGGCGCTTGAGACTTCCCTCGAGCGCCTTACGCAGGTGCGCGCGATGTCCGTTCGGCGTCCACTGATTCGGTCCGGGCCGCTCGAGCCCACCTTTCGTCGCGATCACCAGCCCCTGCGGATACGGATGCAGCGCCTCGGCGATGAGCTCTTCGGACACGTTTGGTCCGTACGAGTCGGCCGTGTCGATGAAATCCACTCCGAGCTCGACGGCGCGCCGAAGCACGCGGATCGCTTCGTCCTTGTCCGACGGCGGTCCGAAGATGCCCGGCCCGGTGATGCGCATGGCGCCAAAGCCCATCCGATTGACGATGAGATCGCCGCCGAGCGCGGTGCTCCCCGCAAAGGCCGCGGGCGAGGCGCTGAAATCCTGGTGCGTCGTACTCTGATTGTCCGGTGTCACGGCACGCTCCTGATGCTCGGTCAGGCGGCGTGCAAGAACCATCCCGACGATTGTCGATTGGCCGAAGTGCGCCCTACTGCGGGGCCAGAGATTCGAGCTTTTGCTGGAGCACGCGAGCCCGCCTCGCGGACTCTTGGGCAAAGCACTGCGCGCGAGCGCGTGCGTACAGTGGCGCGCCGCCCACTCCACGGCACACCGAGTCGCGCCACTCGAGCCAGCTCTGCTCCGTTCTGCGCAGCTGTTCCACGGCGGGCGGATCCGGCGCGTCGTCGCCGACGTTCGCCTGGCGGCGCAACGCGGCAACGACGCGCCGGTACGCCTCGTTCAACGCGACGTCGTTGTCGCGAATCGAATTCGCCAGGCACGTGCGTTGGTCGGCCGCCGCCGGCGAGTCACACACATCTCCCGTAGACTGCGACCTCGCCGTGTCGCGCGTTGGTCGCGCGCTGTCGGCGCGGGCGCTATCGGCTCGCCGCGCACTGTCCGTCGGATTGGAGCGCGGCATCGTCACGACCGGCGGATATGGAACGGCGGGTTCCGATCGCCGCGTGAGCGGCGGCGCGATCATCCCCGTGCGTCCCGGAACGACGGTCGTCGTGCCGGGCATCGCGGGCGTCGGCGCCAGGGCCCCAGGCGCCACGCGGCGGATCGCCGTCGTGTCGTAGTTCATCGCCGCAGCGTCGGGACGCCGCAGCGACACGTCGCCGGTCGCCATCGAGCCGGTATCGGGCGTCGTGACACCGGCGGCGGTTCGGCCGGCGGGTCCGCGGCGGTGGTTAAGCAACAGCATTGCGACGGCGACGATCACCGCCGCTATTCCCACAGCCATCGCCAGCCGCGCTCCAAAGCTCAACCCGTGGTGCACGACGACGACGGCATCGCGATCGCTCGAGCCCACGGGCGTCAAGTACGTTCGCGAGATACTCGGCCCCGGCGCCGCGACGACCGCGGGCGACGTGGCGGCGACGACAGTCTCCGACGGCGCAGCCTCGGCTGCGCGAACTGTCGGCGTCAGTGCGACGACGCGCCCCCCCCCCGGATCGAGCGCCGAGATGAGCGACGCGATGCCGGGTGCTTCACCGGTACGGTCGCACTGGATCAACGCGTCGACTTCCTTGATCACGGTTCGCGACAGCTCGGGCCGCACGGTCGCGAGCGAGCTGAGACGCGCGGCTGCCGCGCGCTGCCCGGCGAGCATACGCCAGGCGTGCCCGCCGAGCAGCTGCGCGTCGTCGCAGGCATTGGGCAGTGCGGTGCCAAGCATCGGAGCGGGCTCGAATGCCAACAGCACTTTGCCGCTGCCCTGCTGAAACACCACGCCGCTCGCCGAGACATGGCGGTGGACGATGCCTTGCGCACGCGCCCAATCGAGCGCACCACTCACTTGCTCGAGGGTGTCGGCGACGCGCACGTTCGGGATCGTCCCGACGGTGCTGATCAACTGTTCGAGCGTAGTGCCACGCACGCGTGGCCGCACGACCGCGTACGTGCCGTCGCCGAGCGGAAGCTCCTCGAGTACGGGAACGATGTGTGGATGCCGCGACGACGCGAGTGTGCGCGCGTCAGAGGCGAGGTGCTCGGCACCCGCCTCGTCCGCTCCCTCTGGCAACCGAACAACCTGGATCGTGACGTCGCGATTCAGCTCGAGGTGGCGAGCCAGGTATGCGCGCGAATCACCCGCCCGGTTCAACTCGGTCAGAATCCGATATCGATCGTCGAGCTTGCTCAGGTCGGGCGTGAATTCAGGTCGATCGGTTGCCATCGGAAGGACCCACGGAACGCGGGACTCAGCAAGGTCATGCGTGAACCATGCCGCAAACGCTAGCCTTTCACACTCGCTCGCTCGGCTTGTACGTGCGTGAGCCACCCGTACGGATCGTCATCGACGCCCTTCACCAGATCGAGGAACCGCTGCTGGATCTGCGTCGTGATCGGACCGCGCTTTCCGTTGCCGATCGTGATCCGGTCGACGCTTCGAACCGGCGTCACTTCCGACGCCGTGCCCGTGAGGAAAATCTCGTCGGCGGTGTACAGCATCTCGCGCGGCATCACCTGCTCACGAACCGTGAAGCCCATGTCGCGCGCCAGGGTGATGATGCTGTAGCGCGTGATGCCGTGCAGCAGCGTGCCGTTGAGCGTCGGTGTGTAGAGAATCCCGCGGTGGACCACGAAGAGATTCTGTCCCGAGCCTTCGCTCACCACGCCGCTCGGATCGAGCGCGATCCCCTCGGCGAAGCCGTTTCGCAGCGCTTCCATCTTGATGAGCTGACTTCCCAGGTAGTTGCCGGCCATCTTGGCCTGTCCCGGAATGGTGTTCGGCGCGATGCGATTCCACGACGCCACTCCGGCATCCACGCCGTTCTCGAGCGCGCCTTCGCCGAGGTAGGCGCCCCACGGCCAGCAAGGGAGATAGACCTCGACCGGGCTGTCGAACGGGACCATGCCGCTGGCGCCATACCCGCGAAGGACCATGGGGCGCAGATAGCAGGCATTCATGTTGTTGCGCTCGACGAGCTCGCAGCAGGCGGCAACCAGCTCATCCAGTGAGTACTTCACATCCATCCGGTAGATCTTGCACGTATCGAGCAGGCGCTGCAGGTGATCCTCGAGCCGGAAAATGGCCGGGCCGCGGGGGGTGCCGTAGCAGCGAATACCTTCGAACGCAGACGAACCGAACTGCAGAGAATGGCAGAGCACGTGGACCGTGGCATCCTGCCAGCGAACGAACTCGCCGTCATGCCAGATCCAGTCGGTCTCGGTGAGTTTGGCCATGCGTGCCTCAGAATGGTGGGTGCGCCTTGTTCTAGCGCACGTGAAATATGCCGCCGGTAGAGCTCGAATGCGAACCTTCGGCACGCTCGCCGGCGATGGCGCGGCTACGACACCGACGCTATCGCACTGACGATCGCATGTGTTCGAGAAGTGGAGGGGCGACGACGGTTCGATCGAGGACGCGCGGGTCGAAGGCTGCGCCCGTCCGTCGGCTCGCCGCGCGGGTCGGTGGGGTCGGTCATTCAGTGAGGCTGCCGGGAGAGATCGAAGCGGGATCCGCGGCGGCGTCGCCGCGCGAGCGCATCGCAAAATGCGCTGCGTACTCTACGATCTCAACTCTGCCAACCGACGCACGCCGCGCATCATACCGCGCTGCATGATGAAGTGCGCCGGCTCGAACACGAAGACGTTGAATGGCGCCAGCAGCACCGACGCGAGGTCGGGTCGATGCGCGCCGCGCGTGCGGATGATGAACCGCGTCGTCGCCGAATCGACCGGCTGGAGGACAAATGCGCCCCAGTTGTCGAGGTACATCCCGCGGCCGGGTTCGAGCTCCGAAACGCGCCAACCCATCTGCCCGAGGCGTCCGCCCAGGTAGTCGCGCTGCGTGGCGAAGATCGTGTCGCCCCGCTCCAGATGCTGCCATTCAGGATGGATGCGGTCCGCGTTGTGAACCTCGTCGCCGACGAGCCGCTCCAGCCACGAGTAGCTGTAGAACCCCGCGCGGTCCTGCCCGAGCTGGACGAGCCACGGCCAGACCGAATCCGCCGGCGCGCGAATCGTAATTGCGTGATCGACGCGGTACGTGGCATTCGGCGCTCGTTCGTCGCCGAGCAGGCGAGCGGTGCGTTCCGATGGCGTTGTGCCCCACCGCAGGTACATCGGACGCGAGAGCACGATGGCAACCGCGTAACACAGCCACACGATTCCGAGCGTCCACCCGATCTGGTGTACGAGAGGATGGTTCAGTGCGTCGACGCCCGCCGATTCCACCACCTCGATGTCGGCCTCGGCACGGTCATCCACGCCTTCCACCGCGAATACATAGAGCGCCACGTCCACGAACGCGCCAACCAGGCCCACGAGCTGCGAGTAGACGGTGAGCATCAGGATCGAGGCTGCGGTGGCCGCCGTCAGCAGCGGCTTCCAGTAGCGCCGGAGCACGGGTACGCGAAACAGACCCAGTGAGGCCGCGAAGTACCCGAGCATCGCCGTGGCCCACAGGAGCGTCACGAGCCAGAGCGGCCCTTCGGCCGCGGCCCAGACGCCGACACTGGCGTGCGCGAAGCCGTGCAACAGAAGCAGAGCGGCCAAGGTGAGTCTGCGCATCCTTCCCTCTCCCGAAACTTCTGCCCCACGATTGCTCGTCACCCGGCGCGGAGCTATCGGGACCTCTGGACGCTCTCGGAGGTGATTTCCGGACGCCGCGAGGCTGGGTTCCCCGACGTGCTGGCGAGCTGTCGCGTGAACATCCGTCGCGCCGGGCGCGTAATAGGGTTGAATCGGCTCAGCATCCGGAGTGCTCGTGATTTCTCGAGTTCGTTCCCTCGCACCCAGACACCGGCGCGCCGCGATTGACGCTGCGAGCGGCGCTGCCATTGCCGCTGTCATCGTTGCGTCGACGAGTGGATTCGTCTCCGCGGCGCGAGTGGTGCCGGGCGTCTCTTTCAGGATCGCCGCGGTGACGCGCATCTATCCGGGTGATACACCGCGGGGCCAGGATGACGAAGTGATGCGTGGGCGGGGTATTGCCGCCAACAACCACTCGCGGATCGAGTTTCTGGCCTACACGCCGGCCCCGCAGGGCCTGACGACCGACGACTTCCTCGTCGCGGTCGACTCCGGAAAAGTCTTCATCCAGCACGCCAAGGATCAGACCTTCACGCCGGCCAACGACATGTTCAACGGACCGGCCGTCGTCGCACTCGCCCGCGTCATGGGCGGCGGTGGTCGCGGCTTTGGCCGGGGCGGCGATGCCGCCGGCGGGGGTGGGGGCGGGGGCGGGGGCAATCGCGGTGCTCGCGGTGGTGGCGCGGGCCGTGGTGGCGGTGGTGGTCCGCCGGGTGGCAGGGCCGGCCGCGGGCGCGGCGGGCTTGGCCAGGGTTTCCTCAACCAGATTCAGCTCCTCAACGTCGACTTCAAGCTCGAGAAGCTCGGTGCGGGGGACGCAATGGACACTCGGCCGACGCAGCATTATCGCGTGACCACGGACTACCGGATCGTCTGGGGCGACCAGGTGATCCCGGCACACGCGGTGACCGAGATCTGGACGGCGCAACTCCCGGTGAACGTTCCCAATCCGTTCGAGCCGTTCATCGTCGCCGACCAGTCGACGGACGGACCGCTGATCGAGTACGCGCTCAAGCTCCGCGCCGTGCGAGCGCAGATCGAGGGCACGCCGATCAAGGTCGTGACCACGACGACGCTCAGTGGCGTGCAGGGCATCGTCGGCTTTCAAGGATTCGCTGGCAATGATCCAACGGTCGACAAGCTGACCGTCGTTCAGCAGACACAGATCACGAACGTGCAGCCGGCGGACGTCGACCCGAAGCTGGTCGAGGTCCCCAACACGGGCGCGCCAGACTAGTTTTTTCGAATGCTTCGACCCTTGGCAGTCGCGGCGACGATCGTCTGCGTCGCCGCCGCGGTGCACCGAACCGTCGACTCCGCGCGCTCGAATAGAGCTCGCGTCCAAGTCGAACCAGGGCACACGGTGCTGGACAGCGTCTACACCGACTCGCAAGCCACGGCCGCCGAGTCGACGTACAAGCAGGGTTGCGCCAAATGCCACGGCGCCGCACTCGAGGGCGCGCAGGACGGCGGTCCGCTCACCGGTCCGATCTTCATGACGAACTGGCAAGGGCTGACGCTCGCGGATCTCCAAGACAAGATCCGCACGACGATGCCACCGGACACGCCAAACACGATCCCGCCCTCAGCGGTGGCGGACCTCGTAGGGCTCGTACTGGAGCGGAATCAGTTCCCGGCGGGGACGAAGCCGCTCACGGCGGACCCGGAGCGGCTCAAGGACATCAAGATCGTCCCCAGCAAACCATAACCGGCGCTCCCCGCGGCGGCCTCTACACCGGCGGCCTGCCGCCGCGTCCTCGCGCCGCCGCGGAGTCGGCCGGCGTTTGCGGCGGTGGCTCGAACTCCTTTTCAGGAATCTTGAACGCGTCGGCGATCCATTTCTCGCCGAGAATGCCGAGCGCGCGCTGCGCGATGTACTCGCCCATCTTCGGCGCGAACTTGGCGCCCTCCGCATTGCCGCCAGCGCCAATCAGCGCGTTCGACCATTGCGGGTGCCAATCGACGATGAAGTTGCCGCTCGACGTGGACTCGTAATGGCAGGCATGCGTTTGAGCAATCGGCGCATCTTTGAGCAGCGGGAACCGGTGCGCGACGAACCTCCGCATGTTCGCGAGCTGCTCCGCGCTGGCCCAGCGATCGCTCGTGTCCGGGTCCTCCTGCGCCGGCGGAACGTCCTGCTGCTGACCACGCCCTCCCCCTCCTCGGCCGCCGCCAGCCCCGCCGCGACCGCCGCGACCACCGCGTCCTTCCGCCGGCGCGGAGCCGCCGCTCGCATTTGCGAGGTTCGATCCGACGTCGGTCGCCGGAGCGCTGGCATTCGCGCGCGCACCGCGACCCTGCTGCGCGGGCTGGCCGGGCGCGCCGGCAGTGCTGTCCGCTGCATTCGCAACCTGCGGATTCGGGGCCCGCTCTCCACCGCGCACACGAAAGCCGCGGTTGTCGACTGGCAGCGCCGCCCACCCTGTGACGCCGGGGAAGTTGTAGCTCGGCAGATTGGGGTATGTGAAGCGGTAATCCCCGACCGGCGTGCCGTAGTAGGCGACGTAGCCCATTGGCACACGCGTCTTCTTCGCGAAGACGTCCGGAAACGTTTTGCCGAGCCACGGACCGACGCAGTAGACGAACTTTTCGGCGCGCAGCGTACTTCCGGTGTCGAGCGCGATCTCTTCCAGCTTGCCGTTCGAAATCTTCGACGGCGACGCGCGGCCGACGACGACCTTTCCGCCGAGACGCTCGAACGCCGCGGAAGCCGCCTGCGCGGCGCGGCGCGCGCGCAGGATGCCGGCGTCCGGCTCGTAGAGGCACGCCGTGATGTCGTCCATGTTGACGACGGGAAACGCCTTGCGAACGTCGTCCGGATTCAGGACCTGGTAGGGGATCTTGTTCTTGTCCCACCACACCTTGCATTTGAGCTGGAAGTTGTCCCACTCGGTGCGGTAGATGATGTCGCCCGTGACGTGGAAGAGATTGAGGCGCAACTCGCGACCCCACTCGTCGTCGAACTGTTTCCACCGCGTCATCGAGTCGCGCGCCCACAGCATCCACAACTCGCCCATCTGACCTGGCCGGTCGCCGTACGACGAGCGCACGCCGCGCGTCTCGTCGCCGGAAGTCGATCGCGCGTTGCCGGGCCCGTATGCGTCCACGACGGTGACGTTCGCGCCCATGCGGCGCAGGTGGTACGCCGTGAAGCTTCCCCAGAGCCCAGCTCCGATCACCACGATTTCTGGGGATGCGCTCGCCGAGCGCACGAATCGTGTGGCTTTCGTCCTCGGCGTATTCGCCTCAGCGCCGCCGGCTCCTCCGAGGAGAATCGCGCTTGCGCCGGACCCGGCGACCTTGAGGAAATCACGACGCGGCAACGCGGCCGCGTCGGCGTGGCTCGTATCGACGGTGGGATTCGGCAGGGTGGGCTGAGAATCGTTCGCCATGGATGTGACAATTGGAGAGGGTCGTCTCGACCAACTTGTCGCCCCACACAGACGAACGCAACGCGCCCGGATAGAGGCTGGCGGCACGTCGGACCCCGGTCTAATATGGGCGTTCCCACCCGCCTCAGGAGCATGGATGAGACGATCGCGTGTGATGATTCTTGGATGGGTCGCCGTTGCCGGCTGCGTCGCAGCGCGGCAGTCGATGAGCGCCCGTCCGCCAATCGGGGCTTATCTGCTGCCCGGTGCCAAGACAGGCGCGCCGGTGCCGTTGCGCTTCGATCCCAACGCGAAAGTCGTCATCGCGCGCGTTGCCAACCTTCCGCCCGCGCCGTATAGCGCGGCGCAGGCCACACGCGGCCAACAGGTCTTCAGCCAGACCTGCAGCGCCTGCCATACGGGTGAGCGCTTCATCGGCCAGCAGTTCGTCGAGAACTGGGGCGACCGGCGCGTCGGCGACTTCTACTCGCTCGTCCGCAGCACGATGCCGGTCGACAACCCCGGGGGCCTGAAGGATCAGGACTACCTGGACGTCACAGCATATCTCCTCAAGATCAATCACTCACCAGCGCCGGCAGCGCCGGAGTCGCTGAGCACGGATACCACATTGCTCCGCGGCCGCAGAATCGCCGTGCAGCCGTAGCCCCTCTCACCTCGACGCCAATGTTTCGACGACTCGACCGTCAAATGGCGCTTGCAGCGACGGCCGCGCTCGCGCTGGCGGGCGCCGCCAGCGCGCAGGTGGCTGCGCCACGGCCGACGAACGATCTCCCCAATCCGTACACCACCGTTCAGACGTGGGCCAAGCTGCCCGCGGAACGGACGTGGGGGTCGACGAGTGCGGTCGACATCGACAAGGACGGCACGAGCATCTGGATGGCCGAGCGGTGCAGCACCAACAGCTGCGCGACGTCGAACCTCGATCCCGTGATCAAGTTCGACTCGAGCGGGACGGTGATAGCGCACTTCGGCGCCGGACTTCTGCTCTCCCCGCACGGAATCCACGTCGATCGCGACGGCAATGTGTGGGTGACCGACTGCGCCTGCACCGGAGGCGGGGGTGGCCGGAGGGGTGGGGGCCGCGGCGCCGACACATCCGCCGCCGGGCGAGCGGCCGCGCCGCCTCCGCCCGCGGCGAACAAGGGCCATCAGATCTTCAAGTTCAGTCCTGCAGGCAAGCTGCTCATGACGCTCGGCGTGCCGGGCGGAAATCGCGACAGCGCGTTCTTTCAGCCGAACGACGTGCTCGTGGCGCCCAACGGGGACATCTTCGTCTCGGAGGGACATTCGTCGGCCGCCGGCAGCGTAGCGCGCTTATTTAAGTTCTCGAAAGATGGAAAGTTGATCAAGATGTGGGGGACACTCGGTCACGGGCCGGACGACTTCGATCAGCCGCACGCACTGGCGATGGACTCACGCGGCCGGCTCTTCGTGGGCGACCGCGGCAACAACCGGATCAAGATCCTCGACCAGGACGGCAAGCTGCTCGACACGTGGTACCAGTTCAGTCGCCCGAGCGGCATCTACATCGACGCACACGACGACATCTACGTCGCCGATTCCGAGTCGGGCTCCGTCGCTCGAATGCGCACCGACTGGAAGCGTGGCATCCGCGTCGGCAGTGCCCGCGACGGCTCGGTGAAGTACTTCATTCCCGACCCCGCGGTGGACCCGCCGAGTACGAGCTCCGCCGAAGGCGTCGCCGTGGACGCGCGCGGGAACGTGTACGGTGCGGAGGTTGGACCCTCGGTGTACGGCCCGGACGCGACGGCCCATCTCAAGAAATACGTCAAACCCTGATCGCGTGGTCGTGACTGTACGCGGGCTGTGCCGCGGATCGCTCCCTGTGCGGATGGTGGCCTTTGGACTGCCGCTCGGGACGTCATAACAATTTGGTAAACGGACACAAGCGGATTGGACGGACACAAACGGATTGCCCCGCGCGGCGCGAGGGCTCCGCGAGCGACGACCCGTACGAAATATTCTTTGAAACCGCCGCTCGGGACCCTTCGTGATGGCGTCCCGAGCGGCTTTCACAAAGAATCCCGGCCCGTTGCAAGCGGCGTCCTACTGCCGCTCGGAGCGATCCGTCTGTGTCCGTCAGATTCGTTTGTGTCCGTATCAAAATTGTTATGACATCCCGAGCGGCCGTACCCAGCGCCGCCTGCTAAAAAGGGTCAGACCCTATTTCTCTAAATAGGGTCTGACCCTTTTTGCACTTTTTGGCACGCCTCAGCGCGATCAGTGCGGCGTCGGGCGTGGCAGTGTGAGTGCAACCAGTCCGGTGTGCTCTCCCTGCCCCGTCGCGAACACGATGTATTGCTTGCCGTCGTGCAAGAACGTCATCGGCACCGCGGTATTGACGGTCGGAATCGGCACGGCGCCGACCTGCTTGCCCGTCGCTTTGTCGAAGGCGTAGAGCCGCGGACCAACGCCCGGGCCGCCGCCACGCCCACCACCTCCGCCACCCCGCGCGCCGCGGCCTCCACCGCTCCGACCAGTACCGTGGATCACGAGCGTCTTGGTCGTGATCACCTCGGGCTGACCACCGAGCGCGGGTACGCGCGGCAGAGTGACGCCGGCGAAGAGCGAATCGCTTGTAGACTGCTCGCGCCACTGATTGCCGTTTGGCACCCACCACTTCTTGTCGCCCGTGTTCAAATCATACGCGGTGATGCCGCCCAGCTCTTTCGGCTTGAGGATCGAGATGCCACCAATCGTCGTCGCGGCGGCAACGCGTGAGAATCCACCGCGACCTGCTGCCTCGTCCTGTGGCGCGACGTAGCCCGCCGGCGGTTTGACCGCGCCGCCCTTGCCGCAGCTGTTGTGCGGCGATGTGTAGTTGAGCTCCGAGCACGGGTCCTTTGCGACGGCGATCGTGCTCAACCCGCTCTGGCCGCCCACGTAAATCATTCCCGTTTCCGGATCGGCCGCGGTGCCGCCGTCGATGTTCACGCCGCCGCTCGCGCCGGGCGCGTACCAGGAGCACGAGTACTGCGCCGCGCCATTCTTGCCCTTTCCATCGCGCGGCGAGCCCGGAATGAAGTACGGTCCCATGCGGCACTTCTGGGCCAGCTTGAGCGCCGAGTCCTTGATCGCCGGCGTGTAGTCGATGAGGTCCGCCTCGACGAGTCCCTGCTGCGAGTACGGCGCCGGCCGCGAGGGAATCGGCTGCGTGGGCGACGACTGTTCGCCCGGTACTTCTGTCTGCAGCACCGGCGTCTCGACGATCGGCCAGATCGGCTCACCGGTCACGCGATCGAGCACGTACACCCAGCCTTGCTTCGTCGTAGCCGCGATCGCTTTGCGACGCTGACCACTGACCGTCACGTCGATGACGTTGGGCGCCATGGGCGTGTCGTAATCCCAGATGTCATGATGCACGAACTGGTAATGCCACTTGCGCTGGCCAGTCTTCACGTCGATCGCCACGACGCTGCTGCTGAACAGGTTGTTGCCCGGGCGATGGCCGCCATACTCGTCGGCGATCGGCATGCCGACGGGGATGTAGACCAGGCCAAGCTCCGGATCAGCCGAGTAGGTGGCCCAGGCGTCGACCTTGCCGACGCCGTCGGTGCCGATCTTCGATCCGTTCTTCCACGTGTCGGCGCCGTACTCTCCCGGCTGCGGCACGAGGTTGAACTTCCAGAGCTGCTTGCCCGTATGAACGTCGAAGCCGCGAATGAATCCCGGAATGTTGTGCGTGTGGAGCGGAAAGTATCCGTGGATCGATGAGTTGCCGACCACGATCACGTCTCCCACGACGATCGCCGGCGAGCTGTTGGCGATCTGCCCGTTCGCCGGGTCGATGCCGATTGTGCCGTCGGCGCCGGTTTTCGTCTTCGCATTCCACTTTTCGCCCGGCCTGGCGCGGCGCGCCGGCCACGCTTCACTGATCTCGAGCGGCAGCGTGTCGTCCACCGCGAGCGGCACGAGCGGGTAGCCGAGTCCGGTCATCAGGTCGACGACACCGTCGTGCTTCGGGCCGACGTTCGGATCGCCCTTGCCCGTCTTGGCGTCGATGATCGCGAGATGGTAGCCCGGCGTCACGACGATCACGCGCTCGTTCGTGCCGTCGCTCCAGTACGACAGGCCGCGACCGGCGAATTGCCGCGGCGCCTTTTGCCAGCGGATGCCCTCCTTGAGGCCCCACTGCCAGAGCGTTTTGCCGGTGGTCGGGTCGATGGCGAACGCGTCGCGCCGGTTCGTCGCCACCGTGAACAGGCGGCCATTTGCATAGAGCGGCGTCGTGCGGTAGTACTCGTCCTCCCCGTACTGGCCTGCATTCCACTGCCAGGCGACCTGCAGCGAATCGAAGTTCTGCGAATTGATCTGGTCGAGCGCCGAGTAGCGCGTGCTCCACGCGTCGGCGCCCCAGTAGCGCCACTCGCCGGGTTTGTTGCCGCGCAAGAGTTGCGCTCCCTGTCGCGCGCTCGACTGCGAGGCGTATGCGAACAACGCACCGGCCCCAAGGACCACGGCGATCATCACACCGAGTCCGCGCCGCGTGGGCGACCAACGTCGCGTCATGGCTTCTTCCTCTTTGCGGGTGAAGGACGGCTTGGCTTGGTCTCGATCCGGAACTTCTTCAGCGAGTCGAGGTCCGGTGGCAGCTCCGCCGGTCCAGTAGGCATCGCGTTCATCTTGAGCAGGTAGGCCGTGACGTCCGCGACGTCCTCGGGCGCGAGGGAGCCGGGATCGTTCTTGGGCATCAAGGTGCTGATGAACCCAAATAGATCAGACAGTTGCTTTCCGCGCCACCATTTGTTGAACGTGGCTCCCGTGTGCGACGCCGGCGTGTGGCAGGAGCGGCAGGATCCCGCGTAGACGTCCTTGCCGCGGCTCGCCTGCTCGTCCGTATAGACGCCGCTCAGAGTGGACGGGCCGGAGGGCGGCGACGCGTGCACCTTTGGCGCCGCGGTCCCCTGTGCGCCGGCACGCTGGGCGACGGCGATCAGCAGGCCCAATCCGAGCAGCGACCAGCTTCTTCGGGCGCTCCCTAGCAGACGTTCGCTCATCGGCCGCGGCATCACCTGCCCTCGCTGCCTCCGGCCAGAGACGACGTCCGCGCACTCGCCCCCCGACCCAGTCGGCCGACGAGCTCGAACATTCCCCACGCCGCGGCGACAACGATCAACACGAGAATCAGTCCGCGCATCGCGCTGGCCGCGAGCGCTACGCTCGGCGACGGAAGCTCGATGTGGTACTGCTCGAACACGCCCCAGCGGTCGACCATCCAATGCCACGCCGTGTGCGCGACGAATGCCGACAGGATGATCGTCCCCATTCGCTCGGCGACCACGCGTGAGAACAACCAGTTCAACACCGGGACGGCTAGCGCGAGCACGAGCAGCTGCCCAAGCTCCACGCCGACGTTGAATGAGACCAGTGAGAGTGCCATGTGCGCGCCCGCGAACTGCATCGACTGTCGCAGCGCGAACGAAAAGCCGAAGCCGTGCACGAGCCCAAACCCGAAGGCGATGAGCCAGCGACGCTCGAGCTTGGCGCCCACGATGTTCTCGAGCGCCATGTACACGATCGAAAGCGCGATCAGCGTCTCGATCAGCGGCGGGAACCAGAGCCCGTCGGGCGCGAGTCCCGCCGCCGATGCAATCAGCGTGATCGAGTGCGCCACGGTGAACGACGTGACGATCGCGACGAGCGGCCGGATGCGGCGAAAAGGAATCACCAGGCACAGGATGAACAGCAGGTGATCGATGCCGTCGAGGATGTGCGAGAATCCGAGGTCGACGAACCGGCGCGCCGCCTGATACCACTGCGGGTCGAGCCGCACCAGGCCAGGGTCGCCCAGATACTCGAAGTCGCGTTCGCCACCCGTCGCGGGCAGAAAGCGCAGCACGGTCGTCGTGCGCACGCCGAGTCTGGCCAGCGCCGGCTGAATCGAGAATCGCGCACGATCCGAGTGGATGCGATACTCGAGCACCACGTCGAGCATCGCCTGCTTCCACATGATCTGCGTGCCCGGCGCGAGCGGCGCGCCGGTCGCGTGCGCCAGCGCGCTCTCGTAGCTGCCGAACGAACGATTCGACGGCAGCGAGGCAAGCGTGGCGACGATGGTCGGCGGCGCGAGTCGGGCGTCGTCCTCGTACAGCTCCATCTCGTCTACCAGCCAGACCTTGGCGGCATCGGGCAGGAGTGTCGCCGATCGCGCGATGTCGAGATAGCCAGGCCCGGAAACCGGGAAGTTGACGTCGCGCATTGCCTCGAGCGGCACGCGCATCACGACGCGCAGTCGATCGCCGGCCGGCTTCACGAATGCCAATACCGTGACGGTGCTCGGGATATCGTGCGCGAACTGGCGACCCGGCAGCGCGAGCAGGAGCACCGCCGCAATCGCGGCGACAGCACCTGGACGGACCAGACTGTGGCGGCTTAGAATCACGCACTCGCTCCCGGGAAGCACGAGTATACATCCGGTGCGCGAGCGGTGGAACGGCGCGGCGGTGGCAGATCGACCTGATGCTCGGCCCAAGGAGCGCTCATGAATCGGCGTAGTATCCTGCTCGGCGGCACCCTTCTGACTTTCCTCTCCGCGGTCGGCGGCGCCCAGCGACCGACACGCGCAGCCGCGGCTCGTGCCGCGCCGCGCTTCGAGGTCGACCTCCTCTGGCCGGCGCCGATGCCAAACCGATGGATCCTCGGCTCGACGACCGGTGTCGCGGTGGATGCTCGGGACCACGTCTTCGTCGTCCACCTCACCGACAGCTTCACGCCCCGGACTGAAATCGGCTTGGCGACGAGTCCCGTCACCGGGGAATGCTGCGCTCCGGCGCCCAACGTGCTCGAGTTCGATCCAGCAGGCGCGCTCGTGGGACACTGGGGCGGGCCCGGAACGGGCTACGATTGGCCGGAGATGAACGCCGGACTCGCCGTCGACGACGCGGGCAACGTGTGGATCGGCGGGAGCGGGGGCGCGGATTCCAGAATTCTCAAGTTCTCACACGACGGCAAGTTCATCGCCGAGTTCGGCAAGCCGGCGGTGGCTGCGGCACGCGGGTCGGGCGGCCGCGGGGAAGACACCGCGTACGCCGGCGTATCGCCCGGACGCGGGCGCGGCGGCCGAGGACGTGGCCGCGCATCCACGCCGGCACTTCCCGCGAACAGCAACAGCATGGACACCTTTGGCGGTCCCGCGGGCTTCTCGTTCGACGCCAAGGCCAACGAGGCGTACGTGGCCGATGGCTATCGCAATCACCGCGTCGCGGTGGTCGACATGACCACGGGCGCGATCAAGCGCTATTGGGGCGCGTACGGCACCAAGCCGAACGATGCCGACACCGCGAAGTACCAGCCTGGATCAGCGCTTCCCAAACAGTTCGGCGCGCCGGTCATGTGCGCCAAGCTGGCGAGCGATGGATTGCTCTATGTATGCGACACCCAGAACGATCGCATCCAAGTCTTCAGGAAAGACGGATCCTTCGTGAAGGAGAAAACCGTCGCTCCGGCGACGCGCGGCACCGGGTCTGTGTGGGACATCGCCTTCTCGCGCGACCCGCAGCAGAGATACCTGTACGTGGCCGACGGAATGAACATGAAGGTGCACGTGCTCGACCGGCAGTCGCTCGACGAGCTCACGAGCTTTGGCGACGGCGGGCGACAGCCGGGGCAGTTCTACGCCGTGCACAGTGTGGCGACCGACTCGAAGGGCAACCTGTACACGGTCGAGACCTACGAGGGCAAGCGCGTGCAAAAGTTCAATTACAGAGGTGTCGGCACCGTCGCGAAACGAGATCAGGGAGTGTTGTGGCCGACCACGGCGAGGACGAAGCCATGACGCACGCACGCAGAATCACGCTTGGCGTCGCGCTCGCGGCGGCGATCGTCAGCCTTGGCATCGGTCAAGCCGTGCTCGACGCCGCCGCGCGCACGCATACCGTGCAGGCGCCGCGATTCGAGGTCGATCCCGTATGGCCCAAGCCCCTGCCCAACCACTGGGTACTCGGCAACGTCATCGGCGTCGGCGTCGACTCCAGGGACCACGTCTTCATCGTTCATCGCAACGACACGTTCGATGCTCGCACCGAGATCGGCGCCGCGGCAAAACCGCCGCTGAGTGAGTGCTGTGTCCCCGCCCCGCCGGTGATCGAGTTCGATCAGGCCGGCAATGTCGTGAAGGCATGGGGCGGCCCGGCACACGGCTACGACTGGCCCTCGTCCAACCACGGCATCTCGATCGACGACAAGGACAACGTGTGGATCGGCGGCAACGGTACCTGCCCACCCCCCGGCTCGAGCGCGTGCCCGGCGGGAACGATCGACTCGTTCATCCTCAAGTTCACGCACGACGGCAAGTTTCTGATGGAGATAGGCACGCCGCACGAGACGGTGAACAGCAACAGCACGACGCACTTCGGCCGTGTGGCCAAGATCTCGTTCGACGTCAAGGCGAACGAGGCATTCCTCGCTGACGGTTATGGCAACAAACGCGTCGCCGTGATCGACATGGACAACGGCAAGATCAAGCGCTTCTGGGGTGCGTATGGCCACGTGCCGTCGGACTCGAACCTTGGCCCCTACAACCCGAGTGCGCCGCTCGCGCAGCAGTTCCGCAATCCGGTCCACTGCGCCGAGCCCACGCCCGATGGGCTCGTGTACGTGTGCGACCGCCCGAACGACCGGCTGCAGGTCTTTCGCAAGAATGGCGAGTTCGTGAAAGAGAAGATCATCAAGCCGCTCACGCTTGGCGACGGCTCGGTGTGGGACATCGCGTTTTCGCGCGACCCGCAGCAGAAGTACATCTTCATGGCTGACGGCAAGAACGAGCGCGTGTACGTGCTCGACCGGCAGTCGCTCGACCTGCTCACCGAGTTCGGCGACGGCGGACGCCAGCCGGGCGAGTTCTTCGCCGTGCACAGCATCGCGACGGATTCCAGGGGCAACATCTACACGACGGAAACGTACGAGGGGAAGCGGATTCAGAAATTCGTATATAAAGGAATGGCAGCGGTGGATTCGATTCAGGGAGTCGTTTGGCCGAGGCGGTAGCGAGACGGGGTCGAGCGCGGTCAGCGGCACTCCACATGGCGTCGACCCTTCTGCCGCTCCTCGCGGCCGTGCTCGCGGCTGCTCCGCAGCAGTCGGCCCCGCGGAACGGCGAACGGCTTCTGTGGGTGCCGAATCCGACGCAGACGACACACGGCTGGGTCTCCGATCCGGCGCACCACCTGTCACCCGAAACGACCCGCCGGATCGACAGCACGATCTTCGCGCTCGAGCGCGCCACCTCCGACGAGATGGCGGTCGTCGTCATCGACTCGCTCGACGGACTCGAGCCGTCGGAAGCAGCGCTGCTCCTGCATCGGCGTTGGGGTGTGGGCACGCGTGATCGCAACAACGGCATCGTGTTCCTGTGGTCGCCGGCGCTCCGGAAGATGTACGTCAGCGTCGGCTATCGTCTCGAAGGAATCCTGCCGGACGCGCGTGTCGGACGAATCGAGGACGAGGTAATTCTGCCTCAGTTCAGCGCCGGCAATTTCGACGCGGGAGTGCTGTCCGGAGTGGCCGCGCTCGCGGCGGCCGCGACAGCCGATAGCGCCGCGGTCAATCATGCGGCGGTGCCGGCGTATCACCCGCCGGAGGCCGAACCCGCGGCGCCGGTCCGGAGCGCCTCGGGTGAGCATCGTCGCTCGCCCGTGGATTGGGGCGGCTTTCTGGGACTGGCGGCGTTACTCGGCGTTGGACTCGGCGCGTGGCAGAGATTCCGGCCGCGTCGCTGCCCGAACGGTCACGGCCGGATGATGCGGCTCGACGAAGCCGCGGATGACGCGAAGCTCTCCGAGGCACAACGCCTCGAGGAACAACTCCACAGCGTCAACTACGATGTGTGGGCATGCCGAAAGTGTGCCGAGACGATCGTCGTGCCCCATGCGGCATGGCTCAGCTCCTATCATCGCTGCGCGCGCTGCGGACGACGCACGAGCAGGACGCGGTCCGAGACTCTGATCGCCGCCACGACGGAGAACGAAGGGATGGTGAAGGTGACCACCCATTGTCACAACTGCGGCCTCAACGAGGTCAGTCGGCGCACGATTCCACGATTGCCTGCGCCGACCGCGACGGTCGGGGACTCGAGCGGATACTCCAGTGGCGGATCGTTCGGGGGATCGAGTGGCGGCGGTGGCGGTGGCGACAGTTCCAGCTTCGGCGGTGGCTCGGCCGGGGGCGGAGGTGCGGGCCGGAGCTACTGACGCGGCCCGTTCGCGCGCATTGGGCCCATGGCGCACGCTGATGCCGCTCGCCAGATTCTGCGACGCCCGTGGTTCGACCTTTCAAAGCTTTCGCGGAGATCCGCCCAATGCGGACAATTCAGTTCGTCAGTGCCGCTTGCCTCCTCCCGGGGGTCGCGCTCGCCCAGACACAAGCCGGCGCGCCGGCCGCGCCGCCATCGGACGCGATACAGATCGCCGCGGCAGTGCAAGCGCTGCCTGCCGAGTACCGCGCGACGGCCAAGGTCCTCGGCTACCACACCGGGAGTACGTCGCTCGTGACGCTCCGCGAGGGCACGGTGTTCACCTGCCTCGCGAACAATCCCGCGGGCAAGGACTTTCACGTGGCATGCTACCATCAGTCGATGGAGCCGTTCATGGCACGCGGCCGCGCGTTGCGCGCGCAAGGTGTGAAGGACGACCACGTCGACACCGTGCGATTCGCTGAAGTGAAGTCGGGCAAGCTCCCGATGCCGAAGCAGGCGTCGATGTACCAACTCTTTGGCGGTACGTTCGATCCGGCGACGGGCACCGTCAGCGATTCCCACCCACTGTTCGTCATGTACATGCCTGGCGCGACTGCGCAGTCCACGGGCCTCACGGCCAAGCCTCAGGAGACCGGGCCATGGATCATGTACCCGGGCACACCCAAGGCGCACATCATGCTCGCGGGCAAGATGTGAGACGCGCCATGCGCACTCTGCTCGTCCTCTTCGCATTCGCGACCACGGCGGCGGGCGCCCAGACCACCGTCGTCAGCGGCACGCGCCCGGCACGCTTGATCGTCCGCAACGCGATCGTCGTCGACGGCAATGGCACGCCGGCGCGCGGCCCGTTCGACATCGTCGTCGAAGGCAACACGATCACGCAACTCGTGGCGCTCGACCCAGTCGCCGTTCGCGGCGGCAACGCGCGCCGCCCAGCAGCCGACGCGCGAACCGCCGAGATCGACGCGAGCGGGAAGTACGTGCTCCCCGGCCTCATCGATGCGCACGCGCACTTGCAGGACGAGCGCGCTGGCGAAGCGCAGCCGATCGATTACGAGCTCAAGATCTGGCTCGCCTGCGGGATTACGGCGGTGCGCGACGTCGGGAGTGACACGCGCAAGGCAATCGCCTGGCGACAGGCCAGTGCCAACGGCACGTTGGCGGCTCCTCGCATCTTCGTCTATCCACAATTCGGCCGCCCCACCAACGCCGACTCGGCGCGCGCCCGCGTGCGCGCGCTCAAGGCCATGGGCGCCGACGGCATCAAGCTCCTCGGCATCGACCGCGACATCATGCAGGTGATGGAGGAGGAGGCGCACAAAGAAGGCCTGCGCGTCGCGCACCACGTGGGCGTCGAGGAGACCAACGCCTGGGACGACATCCACTTCGGCACGACGAGCATCGAACACTGGTACGGCGTTCCCGACGCCGCGATCGTCGATGGCGTGCAGAACTTTCCGTCGTACTACAATTACAACAACGAGACCGACCGCTTTCGCTGGGCAGGCCACCTGTGGCGCGAGGCCGATCCGGCGCGGCTGGAGATGGTGCTCGACTCGATGGTCGCGCACCATGTGGCGTGGGTGCCGACCTTCGATATATATGAAGCGTCGCGCGACCTGCAACGCGCCAGGACGCAGCCCTGGTTCACCGAGTATCTGCATCCGACGCTCGAGGACTACTTCCGCCCCGATCCGGCGAATCACGGCTCGTACTTCTTCGGCTGGACGTCGACCGACGAGACGTTCTGGAAGGAGAATTACAGAATCTGGATGAACGCCGTGCGCGACTTCGAGCGAAAAGGCGGCCTCGTGGGCGCGGGTGACGACGCGGGGTTCATCTATCAGATGTACGGCTTCGGGCTGATCCGCGAGCTCGAGCTGCACCAGGAGGCGGGTTTCAGCCCGATCAAGGTCATCCAGCACGCCACGGGTAACAACGCGCGCATCCTCGGCAAGGAAAGCGAGCTGGGACGCGTGCGCCCGGGGTACAAAGCCGACCTGATCGTGGTGAACGGTAATCCACTGGAGAACCTGAAGGTTCTCTATCCGACCGGCGTCGACGACATCAAGGACGGCAAGCCCGTGCACACCGGCGGCGTGGAGTGGACGATCAAGGACGGCATTCCGTACAACGGGCCGGCGCTCCTGCGCGACGTGAAGCAGATGGTCGCGAAGGCGCGCGCGGAACGAGGAACGCGAACGGATCGCCAGCGCTGAGCACGACCTAGGCGGGCTCGCGCATCTCGACGGGCTTGGGCCTCGGCCGTTGCGAGACCCAGAGTAGCCAGAGTGCGAGCGGCGGCCCGGCGATCAGAAGCGCGAGCGAGAGCATGTGTCGTGCTCCAGTCCAGATCGTTTGTCCGCCCAGGTTCACCGTCAGCGTGACGACCCAGTCACCGATACTGGCGGTCACGGCACCTTTCTCTTCGGCATGCGTGGCTCGCCAAATCGCGCTCACCGCCGGAACGAGTTGCAGCGACAGCAACAGCCAATAGACCGCCCATGACGCGAACAGATCGCGCGGGCGCAGGCGACGGAAAAAACCGGCCATGGGAACGTTCACCGTTTCGGGTAGTGCCGGTGTGTACCGATCGGACAGCGGAACGTTCCGTGCCAGCGCCCGGCTCGGCTACGCGGTCCGGTGACGGCGACACCCGCGCGTCACGAAGCGCGCCTATGGATGCAGCGCGAGCGTGCGCGCGTGCCGGGGTCGAACGACGCCGAAATGTCGCCGGTCGGTGGTCAAGATGTCACGCGCCTCCAATCGCTCGGCGACGGCGAGCACTGACGCGTCGACGAATCCGAGCGGGAGATCGTGATAGGCGTTCATGAGATCGGCGATCCGTGGCAGGTCTTCGTCGTCCAGCGACTCGATCGCGAATTCTCCGTCGGCAATGCCTCGCGCGAACGCCGCCTCGGCCGCGGCACCGACGCGTGAGCCCAGGAGGTATGCGACTTCCGGCAGAATCGTGACCGGGAGCAGGATAGTCGTGGCTCGTCCGGCGCGACGCCACCAGGCGATCACTCGCTGGTGCCACGCGTCGCTCGCATCGATCAACGCGTAGACCGCGCCCGTGTCGGCGACGACGATCACTCGTGCGGCTTGCGCCAGAGCAGCTCGTCGACGCGTTCCGAGGTATCGGTCGTGCCGCTCTCGAAGCGCCCGGCGATGGAAGGAACGCCGGACGACGGCTGCGCACCGATGGCGTACTGCGCCAGCGCTTCACGCACCAGCGTTGCGAAGCTCACTCCGCGGGACCGAGCGAGCTTTTGCATCCGCTTGATGAGCTGTTCATCGAGGAAGAGACTGGTTCGCCGCATGGCATATATATTACATCAATGGTATGCCTGAGGCAAGTCCGCCCCGGGAGGCCATCCTCCGCCCTCGACGCGGGCATCGGCGCGCGATATCCTCGTCGCATGCACTCACGACTCCTCCTCTCGCTGATCATCGCCGGTCCGCTCGCGGCCCAGACCGCCCGGCCGCCTGCGCCGCGTCCAGCCCTCTCCCCTGCCGTCCGCCAGTTCGTCCGCATCGACACGTCGATCGTCGCGCTGACGCACGTCCGTGTGATCGACGGAACAGGCGCCCCGCCGCGCGCCGACCAGACTGTAGTGATTCGCGACGGCCGCATCGAATCGATCGCCCCGGCCGCCGGTGCGCGGATCCCGTCCGGCGCCCAGGTGCTCGATCTCACCGGAAAGTCCGTGATCCCTGGACTCGTGATGGTGCACGAGCACTTGTACTACCCAACGGGTCCCGGGACGTACGCGAATCTCACCGAGAGCTTCGTTCGATTGTATCTCGCGGGCGGCGTCACCTCGATGCGCACCGGCGGGAACATGAACGGCTACAGTGAGCTGAACATGAAGCGCGCGATCGATCGCGGTGAGCGTGCCGGACCATGGATCGATGCCACGGCGCCCTATCTCGAAGGGCCTGGTCTGGGGCTGCTCCAGGTGCACGAACTCACCGATGCGGCCGATGCCCGGCGGCTCGTGGACTTCTGGGCGGACAACGGCGCGACGTCGCTCAAGGCGTACATGCACATCACTCGCGACGAGCTCAAGGCGGCGATCGACGAAGGTCACAAACGCGGGATGAAGATCACAGGCCACCTCTGTTCAGTCACGTACCGCGAGGCGGCCGATCTCGGCATCGACGATCTGGAGCACGGATTCTTTGCCTCGAGTGATTTCGTCAGCGAAAAGAACCCTGATGATTGCCCAGGCGGTGGTCGCGTCCCGACGTCACTCGTCGCGCTCGACCCCAACAGCGCCGCGGTGAAGTCGCTGATTCGACATCTCATCGACCGCCACGTCGCGCTTACGTCCACACTGACGGTGTTCGAGACGTTCACGCCGGGTCAGCCCAAACCACCCGGTCTCGACGTGCTCGTGCCGGAGCTCCGCGAGCAGTTCGATCAGCGTTACCAGGCCACGCAGCGGAACGCCAACTCGCCGTACACGGCGGTCTTTCCCAAGCTCCGCCGGCTCGAGGTCGAGTTCTTTCGCGCGGGCGGTTTGCTGCTCGCCGGCACCGACCCAACCGGCGGCGGCGGTGTGATTCCAGGCTACTCCGACCAGCGAGCCGTCGAGCTGCTCGTCGAGGGCGGCCTCACACCGCTCGAGGCCATCAAGGTCGCGACGCTCAATGGCGCCGCGTACCTCGGCCGAGCCGATCGCGTGGGCTCGGTGGCTGTCGGCAAGCAGGCAGACCTCGTCGTGCTGAACGGAGACCCTTCGGCAAGTGTCGGCGACATCCGCAAGGTCGATCTCGTGTTCAAGAACGGCGTCGGCTACGACCCGGCCAAGTTGATCGAGTCGGTGCGCGGGAAGGTCGGGCTGTTCTGACCATTCCGCGCCGCAACTAGATCGCCGCGCGTTCGCGATGTCGTGCGCCGGCCGAGCCCGCACAACGTCGCTCGTATCGATAGCCTTCTCGCGCAGCGCTCGTATCAATATTGGTACGAGCGCTGAATGGAGACCAATCGTGGCCAGCCGAGTACAGCTAGGTCCAGTCCGCTGCCCAACGATTGCTCGCACGATCAAGCGGAATTTCGCGCCTGCGTGTCGCGAATCGATGCCGGGCCGGAGCGCGCGCGTACTACTGTAGTCGCATGCCACTGCGACCTCGCGTCCGCCACTCGCGCCGCGGTGGGCCGACGCGAGAACACATGTGCATCCGCCGCGCGCTTCTCGATCTCGTTCTCGCGATCGCTGAGCGCGACCACCTCTCGGCGGTCGACATCGCGTACATGTGCAGCACGTCGCGGCCACGCGCCGCGACGTTGCTTGGGCGACAGATCGAGCGATTCAATAGCGAGACCTTGATCGACATCCTGTTCCGGGTGGGTGTGCAGGTCGAGGTACGCGTCAAGGCGACGCGACCCTACCGCCGCGTGGAGTTCGCCAACCCGCGGGCCGAGCGGCGGTTCATCGAGCCCTGGCGCGGGTGACCCTCGACGCGCGCACGACCGCGCGGTATGCTCGTGGCACTTCCACCCAATCGTGAACAGGAGCCAGCCGTGCAGACGCGAACGTTGCTTGTCGCGACCATTGCCCCGCTCTATGCGGCGGTATTCTCGATCGGCGCACAACAAATCAGCCAACAAGCCGTCGTCGTCGACCAGGTAGCGATGGCCAATGCAATGCGCTTCCGCTACATCGGCCCCGTCGGTAACCGCGTCGCCTCCGTCGCCGGCGTGATCGGCGACCCGAACGTCTACTACGCAGGCGCTGCGTCGGGCGGCGTCTGGAAAACCGTCGACGCCGGGATTCACTGGACGCCGATCTTCGACGATCAGACCGTGTCGTCCGTCGGCGCGCTCGCCGTGGCGCCTTCGAACGCGAACATCGTCTGGGCGGGCACGGGCGAGCCGTGGATCCGAAGCCACATCTCGATCGGCAACGGCATGTACAAGTCCACTGATGCCGGTCGCACGTGGACGCATATGGGGCTCGACTCGACCGGGCGCATCGGCCGCATCGTGATCGATCCGGCCAATCCCGACATCGTCTTCGTCGCGGCGCAGGGACACAGCTACGGGCCGCAGCAGGAACGCGGCTTGTATCGCACGACCGATGGCGGCCGCACCTGGCAGAAGGTGCTGTTCGTCGACCAGAACACAGGCGCGATCGACGTCGTGATGCATCCTACCGATCCACGGACGTTGTTCGCCGCGACCTGGCAGCTCGAGCTGCACACATGGGGACGCGAGAGCGGCGGTCCCGGGAGCGCGATTTACGTGTCGCACGATGGCGGCACGACGTGGACGAAGCTTCAGGGCAACGGCCTGCCGACGCACGAGATCGGAAAGATCGGCCTCGCCGTCGCCAAGTCCAACCCGAATCGTGTCTATGCGCTCATTGAGACCGGCGACGGCAATCCACTGCACGGACGCCCGACGGACAACGGAGAGCTCTGGCGCTCGGACGATGGGGGCACGAACTGGCGCGTCGTGAGCTACGATCGCGACCTTGCCTGCCGTCAACCGTATTACACACGCGTCGCGGTCGCGCCGGACAATCCGGACGAGGCCTACTTCCTGTGCGCGACGTTCAATCACTCGATGGATGGTGGCACCACGCTCACACCGACCGGTCGAGGCGGTGGCGGTGGACGCGGCCGTGGCGGTCCGCAGCCCGGCGCCGAAGGCGGCCGAGGCCGCGCCAGCGCACCGGCGTTTACCTCGCCCGGCGGCGACAATCACGACATGTGGATCGACCCGACGAATCCGGAACGGATGGTCGTCGGCAACGATGGTGGCGTCCACATCTCGACGACGCGCGGCCGGAGCTGGCTGCACGTGCAACTGCCGATCGCGCAGATCTACCACGTGACGGTCGACAACCAGATCCCGTACTACGTCTACGGCAACAAGCAGGACGGGCCATCGTACCGCGGGCCGAGCAACAGCCGGTCGGGCGGACAGATCCCGCGCAGCGAATGGCACGGTGTACAGGGCGGCGAGAGCGGCTGGGCCACCCCCGATCCGACCGATCCCAACATCATCTGGTCGACGGCGTCGGGCTCGGGCAGCCGCGGCGGCATCGTGATTCGCTTCGACGAGCGGACACGCACCGGGCAGAACGTCGAAGTGTGGCCGCTCAGCACGGGCGGGTATCCCGCGGGCGAGGTGCAGTATCGCTTCATCTGGGATGCACCGTTCACGATCTCGCCGCACGACCACAACACGGTCTACACGGGCAGTCAGTTCGTCCACATGTCGAGCGACGGCGGCCGCACCTGGCACGTGATCAGTCCCGACCTCACGCGGAACGACAAGTCGAAGCAGAACATCTCGGGCGGCCTCACGCCGGACAACATCGGCGTGGAGTACGCCGACGTGGTGTACGCGATCGCCGAGTCGAGAGCGCTCAAGGGATTGATCTGGGTGGGCACGAACGACGGGCTCGTGCAGCTGACGCGCGACGGCGGCAAGGCGTGGACGAACGTCACCGCGAACATCCCCGGCATT
>DATISA010000011.1:0-8195 GCA_035469245.1 Gemmatimonadaceae bacterium | reverse complement strand
ATGACGAGCGTCTTCGTGACGAGCGTGCCGACGATGAATCCCGGCTGCCCCGTGCGCGGAATCGTCATTCCCTTGAGTGCTTCGTGATTGCGAACCGCGTCCGGCGTCTCGCCGTGCGGGACCTGCCACGCGATCTCCCCCTTGTCGAGATCGATGGCGCTGATCGTTCCGTACGGCGGCTTGAAGATAGAGAGACCTTGTACGGACAAACCCCCGCCACGTCCGCCCCCGCCCCCGCCGAGGCTGCCCGCGACCCAATCCATGTCCGACCGTTCCTTGCTCGGCTGCACGAGACCGAGCACCGCTGGCGCCGCGTTCGACGACGCGACGTAGACCATGTGCGTTTCGGGATCGTACGATCCGCCCGGCCAGTTCGACCCCCCGTTCGTCGGGCCGCGCGACAGCGTCCCGATTGGACCGTCGGCTTTGCTCACGACAGGCGGCGTGAAGATCGGGCCGAGCTTGAAACGCGACGCGATGGCGACCGCCTGCGCTCTGAGCTCGGGCGTGAAGTCGATCAGGTCGTCGACCGACGTGCCGTTCTTCGCGTAGGCCGGCGGTTTGGTCGGTATCGGCTGCGTAGGCGAATACCACTCGCCGGGAACATCGCCCTTCTCGACCGGTTTCTCCTCGAATGGCCACACGGGCTTACCCGTCACCCGATCGAATACGTAGAGAATGCCTTGTTTCGTCGGAACGGCGACCGCCTTGATCGACTTGCCGCCGACGGTGATATCGGCGAGAATGGGCGCCGCGGCGAGGTCGAAGTCCCAGATCGGATGATGCACGATCTGGTAATGCCACTTCTTTGCACCCGTGCGCAGGTCGAGGCAGACGAGGCTCTCGCCGTAGAGGTTGTTCCCCGGCCGATGGCCACCGTAGTAGTCGCCGGTCGGTGACTCCACCGGCAGATACACGAGCCCGAGCTCCTCGTCGACGGTGATCTGCGTCCATACGCCGGTGTTGCCGGTGTACTCGGCAGAGCCGTTGAGCCACGTGTCGTATCCCGGCTCGCCCTTCTTTGGAATCGTGTGAAACGTCCACAGACGCTTGCCCGTGCGAACGTCGAAGCCACGGATGTAGCCCTTGTTGTTTCTATAGCTCCTCGGTGCCGTGCCTTCGCGAAACGCGGCGCCTATGACTACGACGTCGCGTCCCACGACCGGCGCGCCCTGATAGCCGATCTCGCCGGTCACGAGATCGGGCAGGATCGTCTGGTCGATGTCGGTCTTGAGGTCGACGGCGCCATTGGTGCCGAAACTGGAAATCGGCATTCCAGTTTTGGCATCGAGTGCGAGCAGTCGATATCCGGGTGTGACGTAGAGGATCCGTTCCTCGCGTCCGTTGGTCCAGTACGCGAGGCCGCGACCCGACAGCGGGCGCGGCGCGGCGGCTCCGCGTGGGCCCTCGTCCTCGCGATGCACCCAGCGCACCGCGCCGGTGACGGCGTCGAGCGCGACGACGGCGCGGCCCGTTCCACCGGTCGCGTAGAGGACTCCGCCGACCATGAGCGGTGTGCCCTCGAGCTTGAACTCGGGTCGGGGTCCGAGAGAGTCCGTCTTGAACCGCCACGCGACCTCGAGCGTGCTGAAGTTGCCGCCGGAGATCTGGTCGAGCGGCGAGTACCGCGAGCCGCGCGTGTCGCCCGTATAGCTCGGCCACTCGCCGCCCTTGGTCGTGAAGGTCGAAAGGCTCTTCGACGATGTGGGCTTTACCGCGGCAGACTTGGCCGGTGCGCGCTGCGCCCTGGCCCTGGTTGCCGTGGTTGCCGTGATTGCCGCAGCGAACGTGACGACCGTCAACAGCGGCAATGTGCGAATCGGCCTCAACGGACTCGGCACTCTCTCTCCTCGACCGGTGTGAATTCAGCCGACAATGATGGCGAACGGCAGCGTGAACCGGAATAGAATCCGGCCGCCGCACCCTTGCACGATTCGGCTGGACCGCGGCAATTTCTCGCGTCCGTCCGCCCGTGATCCGTCCTCCTCCCGAAGTTCGGAGACCGAATGAGCCGCGTCCGACTCGTAGCGGTGGCTGGGCTCATCTCGTGTGCGATCGCCGCTGCACCCCAGGCGGCCATCGCGCAGACGCCGCTCGCGCCGGCCGCCGCGACCGGGCAGACCGTGACGCCCGCCTTCGAGGGCTGGTACAGGAACGCCGACGGCACGTTCAGCATTTCGTTCGGCTACTTCAACCGCAACACCAAGGAAGTCCTTTCGATTCCGGCCGGTCCCGACAACTTCGTCAGCCCCGGCGACGCGAATCAGGGTCAGCCGACGTTCTTTTATCCGCGCCGGCACTGGGGCGTGTTCGCCGTAAAAGTTCCGGCGGACTTCGGCGACAAGAAGGTCGTCTGGACCGTGAAGATTCGCGGCCAGACGTTCGCCATTCCCGGCAGCTTGCGAGAAGAGTGGCAGATCGACGCGCTCGAGGGCGAAGCTGGGTCGAATAACACGCCGCCGGTGCTCAGCGTCGGTTCGAGCGGCCCGGAGGGTCGCGGCCCGGCTGGCGTCATCGTCGAACGCGAGGCCATGATCGGAAAGCCGATCACGATCGACGTCGTCGCGAAGGACGACGGCGCCGGTCTCACGAGGGGCGGCTATCCCGTGACGCTCACCTGGTTCACGCACCAGGGTCCGACGGAGGCTGCCTTCGGCACGCCGACGGCAAAGCTCACGCCGACCGGAGGCAAGTCGAGCACGACGGTGACGTTCAGCAAGCCGGGCGACTACGTGATTCGCGTTCGCGCGAACGACTCGGACGTCGTTGCCGCGGGGCACTCGCAATGCTGTTGGACCAACGCATTCGTCAAAGTGAGAGTGACGCCATGAAGAGCTACACGTCGAGTCTCGCTGTTGCCGCGATCGTGTCACTCACCGTGCCGCTGGCCGTATACCGGCCGCACCCCGCGGCCGCCAAGCCGCATCGCGCCGTCACGTACGCCAAGGACATCGCCCCCATCCTCCAGCAGAAATGCCAGGAGTGCCACCAGCCCGGCTCGATCGCGCCGATGTCGCTCCTCACGTACGGCGATGCCGTGGAGAACGCGCCGCAAATCAGGGAGAAAGTCGCCGATCGTCTCATGCCGCCATGGCACATCGACAAGACGGTCGGCATTCAGAAGTTCAAGAACGATCGCAGCCTCACCGACGAGCAGATCCAAACGATCGTGAACTGGATCGACGACGGTACGCCCCTCGGCGACACGGCGGACATGCCGCCGGCGAGGAAGTTCCCGGATCCCAATCGCTGGCAGCTCGCCGACAAGCTCGCTGCGCAGCCGGATCTGATCGTGCGCTCGACTCCGTACACGCTCGCCGCGCATACGCAGGACAAATGGTATCGGCCGACCGTGGAGACGGGGCTGACCGAGCCGCGCTGGGTCCGCGCCATCGAGGTCAAGCCGGTGCGGCCTGGGGACCGGAAGATCGTGCATCACGTGCTCGCGTATCTGCTGCAGGACGAGCCCGAGATCACGGGGCTCGCGAGCACGGCGCACGAGCATCAGAACAATCCCGGTCTGTTCATGGAGTGGGCAGTCGGCAAGACCGGGCAGCTCTACGCCAACGATGCGGGGAAATTGATGCTTCCCGGCTCGCGCATTCGGTGGGAGGTCCACATGCACGCCGTCGGGCAGGAGTTCAAGGACAGTCAGGTGGAGCTCGCGGTCTGGTTCTATCCCAAGGGCTTCGTCCCCAAGCACCGGACCGTGCTCACCATGTTCAACATGGCGCGCAGCTCCGAGCTCGACATTCCGCCCAATGAGAAAACCGTAACGCAGAACTTCTACGTGCTGCAGGCGCCGGCGCGGCTCGAGAATTTCCAGCCGCACATGCACATGCGCGGCACGGCCATGTCGCTCGAGGCCATCTATCCCGACGGCCGCAAGGAAATCCTGAGCGCCGTGCGCAATTTTCAGTGGAACTGGCACGTCAACTACGTCTACGCCGACGACGCAGCGCCGCTGCTGCCAAAGGGGACGACACTCGCATTCACGGCCTGGCACGACAACACGGCGGCCAACCGGAACAACCCAGACCCGAATCAGTGGGTCGGGTGGGGCGATCGCACGGTCGACGAGATGGCGCACAACTGGATCGACGTCACGTATCTCGAGCAAGCCGAGTTCGACTCGCTCGTGGCGGCGCGAAAGGCGAAGCTGGCGCCGCAGAAGGTGGTGCCGCAGCAAGAGCGCTAACCGGCGACCTGGCGAGCTACCGGCTGCCCTTGCTCGACCTCATGAACTCGTGGGCCGACTCCAGGAGGATCTTCAGCTCTGCGTCCGCGAGCAGCCTGGTTCGGACGAGCACCGACGAGTAGTCCTTGTAGTGCGGTGTGATGTAGAAGACGTCGGGCTTCGACGAGATCAGAATGTCGCGCTCGAAGATGCTCATGCGCACCGCGAGCGTCTCCGGCTCGACGTCCTTTTTCTTCGGCATCCACGCAAAAACTTTCCCACCCGTCTTGAGCGCCGGGTAGCCGTAGGTCGTTCCTTCCTCGACGTCAGGCAGCTTGCCGCCGAGCTTGCGCACTCGTGCGAACGAAGCCGCCATCGTTAAGCGGTGGGCGTCGTGCGCACGACGACGACCGTGACGTTGTCCGTCCCACCGCCCGCCAGCGCATCGCTCACCAGCTTTCTGCTCGTCGCCTCTGCTGACTCGGACTCGGCGAGCGCGTGCGCGATTCGATCGTCGGATACGTGCTTGGTCAATCCGTCAGTGCAGAGAAGCAGGCTGTCGCCCGGAGCGAGGTCGATGAGCCCCACGACCGGCTCCACTTCGCTGCCGCCGATCGCGCTCGACAGCGTCTCCGCGGTCGACGCCATGCGCGCTTTCTCCTCGGTCCACGCGCCGAGCGAGACCATGTATTCGCCGAGCGTCTGGTCGCGAGTCAGCCGCTGCAGGCGCCCGCCGCGGCGAACGTACGCGCGGCTGTCGCCCACTTGCACATGGTACGCGCGCGGCCACACGAGCAGCACCAGCGTCAGCGTCGTCGCCGGAAGTTTGGACGCGACGCCTTCGTACTCGCGCACCAGGCCGGCGTGAATGTCGTGGACGGCCCCTTCGAGCATCTCGAGCAACGCATGTTCCGCGGTCGTGTCGAGCCCCTGGAAGCACGACGCCGCCTTGCCGATGTACGTCAGCATCGTCGCCAGCGTGCGCTCGCTCGCCAGTTCTCCCTCGGGACCGCCGCCGACTCCGTCCGCGACGGCCAGCACATACCCGACCGCACCACCCAGACCATGCGCGACCTGGTCAGCGGACAGACTGGTTTGCAGCACGTCGATCGCCTTGCTCACGCGCGCGATCAGGAAATGATCCTCGTTCCCCGGGCGAAGGAGACCGCGATCGGTGAGCCCGAACGCGTCCACGGCGGCGGCGGTGACGGTGTCGATCATCGGTGTGCTCCGGTGGGCGCGACGGTGGCGTCGGCGAGTCGCTGAAAGGCCACTTCCACGCCCGCGCCGGACTTGGCGCTGGTGAGCATCGAGTAGAATCCCGCCGCCGCCAATCGCTTTTCGTCGGCGCCGCTCAGCTTCCACTGGTCGACGAGGTCGGATTTGTTGAGCGCCACGACACTCGGCACCTCGCCAACCGTGCTCACGACGAGATCGTGAATCTCGAACAGCTTGTCGAATGTCTCACGACGCGTGCCATCCACCACGTACAGCACGCCGTGCGCCCCCTTCACGTAGCTGGGGTTGATGTTGTGCGTCTCGTCGCGTCCTTCGAGATCCCACAACATGAGCTGGATCGTCTGACCGTGCGCCTGCACCTCCCGGCGATCGATCTTGACGCCGACGGTGGAGAGGTATTTGACGGAAAAGATCGAATGCACGTATCGCTGAACGAGGCAGGTCTTTCCCGTCCCGAACATCCCGACCATGCAAATTTTTTTCTGAAGCATCACGGCCCCCTGAGTCCGCGCGACCCGTTTGCCACAATGACCTCGAATGATACACTTCGGTTGATGCGTGTTTGCTCGTCAGCGCTTGCGGCCCGCAGCGGCTGCGACGTCGCGACGGGGTGCGCGTGAAGCATCGCGCCCGGAACGCCCAGCGCGGTGAGACGACGCACCACGGCGTCGATGCGGAGCTGGGCGAGCGAGTGATTCGTCGCATCCGATCCCGTCGGATCGGTCCGGCCCACCAGGTCGGCCTGCAGTGAAGCTCCGATCGCCGACACGCTGTCCATCAACCGTCGTATCGTCTCCGACAGCGCGCGCAGCTTCGCCGCCTCCGCATCAGCCACTGCCGACGAACCCGGGTCGAACAGCACGCGCGTCGCCTCGACGTCGTGCTTGATCGCGGCGACCGCCGGGGACAAGGTCGGCTGCACCCGCGAGGCGTCGACGTGCGACACGCCGGCAATCGCCGGCCCGTCCCGCAGTTTGTTCAGCCAGCCGATCGGCGCGCTTCCGCCGAGGCGCAACGTGTCACTCGCGAGTACCATCGTCGCCGTCGCCGGCGCGCCGAGTGATTGGCGAGCGCGCAGGAGAACCATCGACGAGTCGAGCGAGAGGTAGGGCTTCCATTCTCCTGCGATCGCCGGCGGTGTGAGACCGCCGGCGGCGAGCACCGCGCGTGGATCCCGCGCCAGCGGATCCTTCAAGCCGCGGAATGTCCAGCGGCGCCACGAACGCGAGGCGTCGACCACCACGAACCCGGGCTCCGCGTCCATGAGGCGCTTGGCCCGCCGCCAACGCAGCGACGACGTCATGGCGAGACCGGCGACCACCAGCGCGATGACGGCGAGGGGAATGGCCCAACGGAGCCAGGGCATCGCCGTTCGCTCCGTTGCGCGATCGGTCGACAGCACCGTCTCCAGGTTCTCGTCCAGCAGGGGCTCTGCCGACGCGAACGGCGCCGCGTCTCCCTCGAAGTCGCCGAGCGGTGTCGCGTACTCGAGATGAATCTGCTCGACCGTGCGTTGGAGGCGCAGCGGCACGGAGTCGGGACACTGCCCGCGGATCACGGCGGCGATCAACGCGCGCGGACCGGCTTCGACGTGAACGGTATGCTCGCCGACCGTGAATGCGCTGAGCGTTCCGCCCTCGCCTGGCCGGAACGAGTCACGAACGAAATCCTGGATCGCCGTGAGCATTCCGGAAATCAGATCGGCGTCGGGAACGTCCAGGTCCGGTGCCGTGACGTGCGCCAGCGGCAGCCCGGTGTCGGCGTGGATCAGAAAGACCTGCTCGACGCGATAGATCAATGCGTGCTTGATGACGACTTCCGCGTACGGCACGCCGGTGCGCCACGCCTCGATCCGCCACTTGATGCCCTGAATCGACAGGCTGTGCTCGACGGCGCTGTTGATCGAGCGCACCAGCCCCGCCATCGTCTCGGCGATCGCTTTGCGAATCGCCGGACCCAGCACGGGGAAGATCGCCGACGCGATCTCGCGCGGATTTCGGCGGATCGATTCGCGGAGTGCTGTCTCGACCGTGGGAGCGAGCGCGCGACCAAGCTGGCGATCGCGACTCGTGCGCAGCGCGATCGCTTCGGGCAGTTGATCGGCGAGGGTCTGGGGCGTGACGGCGACCTGCTCAACGCGGTCCGCCAGCTCGTCGAGCTGCTGCTGCTCCGGTCCGACGAGGAGTTGGCGCAACGTCGCGAACTCGGTCGCGCCCTCCGGCCGCTCCTCGAACATGATCAAGACTTGCTGCTGCTGCCCTTACCCGTCGCGCGCCCGCCTCCGGCCCCGCCCCCGCCCCCGCCCCCGCCCCCGCCTCCAGCGCCGGCCCCAGTCAGACGAGCTGCCATCTCCGTTAACGTGCCGGCGAGCGTCGTGGTATCGACCTTGTCGGCGCGCAGCGAGGCGGCGGCGCGGTCGAGCTCACTCGTGAGCCGCTCGGCCGTATGCGACAACTCCGCCGTGAACGCCGCGCTCTGCTTCATGAGCTGATCGCGAACCTCGGCGTCTGCCTGCGCGGTCGCTTCCTCGAACTTGAGGTGGCGGCGTTCCAGGCTCTTGAGCGCTTCCTTGAGCTCGACCGACAGCGCCTTGAGGTCATCGGCGCGCTTGGCGCGTTCGGCGGAGAGTCGCTCGGCTTGCGCCGCGAACTCCCGCTTCGACGCCTCCTCGAGCTCGGCGATCTTGCGGCCAAGGTCGTTGCGCAGGGTGGTCTGCTCCTGGATCATGCGGTCCTCGAGACCGCGCAGACGCGTGTCGACCATTCGCATCTGGCCACCG
>DATISA010000010.1:0-3871 GCA_035469245.1 Gemmatimonadaceae bacterium | reverse complement strand
CATAAGACGCTCGCGCGCAGCGGTTGGCCAGATTTTGTCTTCGCCTTCCACGATGCCGAGGAGATCGGTCCCCGCATGCTCGCCCGCGTCGCGAAACGCACGGGCCTCACGCCTGAGGATCTGTGACCATGCTTGCTAACGCGACTCTGCAGCAGACGGGCGATTCAATGATTGCGAATGCTGCGCATTCGCTTTTGTTTGGCTCGCCCGCAGCTGAGCTTGAGCGTTGCCTGGATCACGAGACTCCATGGTAACGAAGGAAGAGATCCTCACCGAGATTCGGCGGACGGCTGCCGAGAACGGCGGCGTGGCGCTAGGGAAGAAGCGATTCTTGGACGCTACGGGAATCGCAGAGTCAGACTGGAGCGGTCGTTATTGGGCACGCTGGGGCGATGCCCTCCGCGAAGCTGGCGTACCCGGACAGCAGCTGAATCCGCGCTTGGATGATGAAGTCGTGTTGCGCGCCGCGGCTGCCATCACTTGCCAGCTGGGCCGTTTCCCCACGGCGGCCGAGATCAGACTGGCGGTGAGCGCAAACAGCCAGCTCCCCAGCCACAACACCTTTCGGCGCTTTGGTGGTCTCGCAGCCCTGCGAACGGCACTGGCCGGCTACGCCGAACGCACCGGCGACGCCTTACTCAGCAGGATTCTCGCCGCCTCAGGCGAGCCAGTGGCTACGCCGCGGACCGCGGAAGAATCACCGCTTGCGGAAGGCTTCGTGTATCTCGTCAAAGCCGGGCGTCACTACAAGATCGGCAAGGCGAACTCCGTAGACGTGCGACACCGCCAACTAGCCATTCAGTTGCCCGAGAAGGCGGAGGTGGTTCACCGCATCCGCACCGATGATCCGTATGGGGTTGAGGCGTATTCGCATCGCCGCTTCGCCGAAAAGAGACTGAACGGAGAATGGTTCGCGCTCGCGGCGGAAGACGTAAAGCTGTTCAAGCGACGGCGGTTCATGTGATTCGCGCAGACCAGCTAACGATGCGATGAAGCTGCCGAACGGTCTTTGGAACCTCGCTTCGCTCGCTACTGTTTGATCCGCTCGCAGCTTATCGCCGGCGTTAACCAGCCACATTGCCTGATGTCTCGGGAGGCGATGTGACTCAACACCTGTCGGGATCGTTCTAGACGCAAATGCTTTCGGTCGCGGGGCTTCTGGCATTCTTGTCATTTCCACCAGCAGGCGCGCACGTCGCACGCTGGCCCAGTGCGATCGACAGTGTGGTCGTCTCGCGCGAGCGGCTGACGCTGTCATTTGCAATCGACCGTTCTCGCGCTGCCCCTCACGGGATTGAGCTGCGGGGATCGTACATCCTGCTCGCCGTCGATAACGATCAATTATCATCGCCCCGCCTCGCGATGTCGTTCGCTCAGCCCTCGTCTGCGTCGACATTTGCGACCGCCATCCAGCCGAAGGACTGTCGCGCTCTGACGGCGAAGTACATCTGTGGCGACAGTACGCGCGCTGAAATCGCAGACGGTCGTATCGTCATCACAATCCGGCATGCTGAGATGATCGAGTGGCTATTCAGGGACCACCCGACCGCGGTGTGGGTCCGCGCATCATTCGCCAGCGCCCGTGCCGGATACCTCGGCGTTCGCTACGTCGATCCTCTGCTCGCCTCGCCCTCCAAGGATTCGCTCGCGCGACAGGATAGCGTTGCCGCCAGCGAGGGCTGGGGCCCGTGGACACGAATGATGTGGACGTCGTCGTTCGCCGGGCTTGATTCGGTATGGATGCAGGTCGGCCAGCAGGTGAGTGCGTATGTGGGCGAGTTGCAGTGTCGGCCGATCGACAGCTGCAACGATCGCACGGACTTCGCAGCGTCTGTCTGGACGTCGTCTGATTCGTCCGTCGTCAAACTCACGGTCACCGACAATCCACGACTCGCTCGGGCCACCATCACTGCACTTCGTCCTGGGCGGAGCACGGTAACGGTCGAAGGGTTGCACGGACCATCAGATGATCTGCCACGTTCGACGCGCGTCCGTGCACTGACGCGTCACGTCGTCGTGACCAATCGCTTGACCCGCTTGCAAATCGTGCCCCGGCCAACCACGATCCGCGCGGGTTCGTCTGTCAAACTCGAAGCCCAGCTTCTGGACGAGTTTGGCGCTATCCTGCCCGATGCCCCGATCAACTTCCTGGTGATTTACGACTGGCCAGACAACAAATCCTGGGGCGACAAACGGTACGACCTCGCGACGCGAGCGAATCTGGCAACGCCCGGACACCGACGCTTCATCGCGTACTTCGGCGGGCTCGCCGATACGCTGGATCTCGAAGTGGTTCCGCGCGGGGCGCCGCCAGCGGCGCATCAGGGGCTGCCGTGGCCGTGAGGAAAGATCACGAACCGGACTGGCTAACGAACGCTGAACCTGACAAGTGATCTGAGGATTGCGCGGCGCTTCGCGCCGCGCTCTTATTGGACTCACTTGCAGGTTTCTGTGAAGCGGTGCCCAGCGTCAAGTGCGAAATGCACTCGCCGTGATCACCTTGTGAATTGTCCGCGTGTCCTCGAGGTGCTGCTCAGCCTTCTGTGCGCGCTCGTGAATGAGGCATAGGGCCCCGGCGCATCTGGGTGGTGCGATGGAGTGGACGGCGCTAACTAGCTCTCGGCTCTCGACAGCGGCCATCAGCTGCAACGCGCTCGCCACTCACCGGTCAGGCATCTCGATTCGCCGCGGTCCGTCGCTCAACTCTCCGGCATTGGTCGCGGTCGGGGCATTCGCAGGTGACCGGCCTCGTACGGTCGGCTGTCACGCCACATCGCATAGGCAATTCCCGCTAGGCGGCGCGCCAGCGCGACGACCGCGATGCGTTTCCCCCGCCGCGCGGCAATGCTCACGGCCCACGCCCGTAATGCGGCTGTGTCGTCGCCCTTCGAGCGAAGAATGCGCCACCCCGCCTCGACCAGCAGGTACCGCACGCGTGAGTTGCCGGCTTTCGTAATGCGGCCGAGCCGTCGCTTCTCGCCCGAGCTCCGTTCGCCGGGCACGAGGCCGAGGAAGGCTTCGAACTGATGCGCCGAGCGAAAACGCGTGATGTCGTCCACCGTCGCCACGATCGCGCTCGCCGTGATCGGGCCGATACTCGGGGCCGTGGCGAGCAGCGCCATCGGTGGGTCGGCGTGCGCCACCGCGGCAATCCGCCGATCCGCCGCGGCGATCTGTTCATTGATCGGCGCCAAGATCTGAACGAGCGGCAACAACTCGGCGCTCAGGCTCTCCGAGAGCTCCAGGGCCGCGATTCGCTTCGGGACGAGATGGGCCTCGCTGCTCGCCACCCGCAGGCCATCGCGACGCACCAGCGCTTTCGCGAGCGCGATGTAGCGCGTGCGCGTCCGCACCAGGGCTTCGCGCACCGCGAGTTCCGCGCGCACGTGCCGTCGCGCATCCGACAGTCGATACGCCAGTCGATACGCCAGTCGATACGCGCCGAGGCGACACGCCTCCATCAGCGTCCGTGCATCACGTCGATCGGTCTTCGTCCGCCGCGCGCGCGTCGCATACATCGGCGCGAAGTTCGGATCTGCGACGATCACCTCGTGCCCCAGCTGCTCGAGATGCCGCGCGACCCATTCACTCTCGGTGCTCGCCTCCACCAGCACGCGTGCGGGCGCGCGACTCCCAAGCAGCGCATTGAGCCGCTCGCGGCTCGTGACGATGCGCCGCTCCTCCACGGTGCCATCATCGTGGCCGATGCAGAGCTGACTCTCGCGTTTGTGCAGATCAAGTCCTATCGTATCCATGGCGGCTGGCCTCCCGGTGTGTGCCTCGTCGCGAGACGATGAGCACGTTCATATCCTGTGGGGCGAACCTTGCCACCACGTTGCCGTGGAGGCCAGCCGCTTCATACCAACTAGCT
>DATISA010000009.1:0-9292 GCA_035469245.1 Gemmatimonadaceae bacterium | reverse complement strand
TTGAACGCCGCCGCGATTCCCACCGCCTCGCCGCCGCGCGAGTGGCCCATGAGCGCGATGTTGTGCATGTCCACCTTGTGCGAGAACGGACCGGCGGCGCTGTCGTTCCACCGCTTCCAGCTCTCGAGATGCTTGAGCAGGAGCCACGCGCGCCCGTCGCTCTCGCCGCGCAGGCCGCCGTTGATGAAATTCTCATCGACGGAGGCGAGGATGAATCCCCGCGATGCCAGCAGCTCGCCGAGATAGCCGTATCCCGGATCCGAGTAGTCGAGCGGGTTGTGGTTGCCGTGCACGATCAGCACGAGCGGGAACGGTCCGTTGCCCACCGGATACCACACCCGTCCGTTGATCGGCGACTTGCTCACGCCAAAACCCCAGTCCTTCTCGCGAGCCTTTGCGACGGCGGGCTCCATCGACACGAATGGCGATGCGTCCACGGTCTTGGTCTTGATCGTCACCGAATCGCGGAACACTGCGCGGCGCTTGTCCGTCCCGCTCCCGTAGTAGAGCGTCCTTACTGCATAGCCGCCTTTCTCGCCGGGGTTCGGCGCCGTGATCAACTGGTGCGACAGCACCGACGGAGAATCGTCCTTGCTGAGCTTGAGCGCCTGCGTGCACGCCAATGCCGGTACGCACGCGACGAGCGACAAGCGCCACGCGCACGACCGTACTCGGGAATTAGTCATTATCGAATCCTCAACCCGACGCGCTGGCCGGCGCGCGGACCGGTCAACGCCTCGATCGCGTAGTCGATCGACAGGCGATCCATCGTGAACCCGATGCCAGCCGTCGCCGGTGCCTCGCCGGGCATCGTGCGCCGCACCCCGGCCCTGAGCGCGATGGAATACCCGTCGAGCCAACTGTACGCCAGCTCACCGCCGGCCGCGGGGAACACCCGCTCGCTCCGCAGCATCGACACGGCGGCAGTCACGGTGATGTCCAGCGGTCCGACAGGACGGGAACCCGCCACGCCCGCGGTGGATCGAAGCGGCAGATAGACCTTGGCCTGTGGGCCCGGGCTTGGCGCGTTCATGGCTTGCTGCGGCGGGACGCAAGTGTCAGACACGCGCGTATCGACGCACGATACCGACTGGGTCGATCCGAGGTTCTGCACCGAAAGCGCGGCCGTGAAATAGCGCATGAAATCCCTCGATGCGCCGACATCGAACGCTGCGCTGTGCACGCGCACGACCGAGACCTGATCCTCCGCGTACTTCGCCGCCACGCCGACTCGCGTGCCTTTGAACACCTGCGCCAACCCGGCGGTCGCCTCCAGCGAGGTTCCATTCTGGCTGCCGGCGTGAAGCATCGTCGCACGATCCGCGGGGAAACTGACCGACGGCGCCTCGTAGTCCACCATCCGCATGCCGACGGCAACACCGCCGCTCGCGATCCGCGTCACCGACGACAACGTCGCGCCACCCGCGTGCGGCGAGTAGCGCTCCGCCGACACGCTCATGCCGCGCGCCACGGCGAGTTGCGCCGGATTGAAGAACAGCACCTCGTCGTCGCGCGACGCCACGCCGACGTTTCCCATTGCCAGGGTGCGCGGTCCACTAGGTAGAATCAGGACGACCGGCGCGTACAGCTTCCCGCTCTGCGCGCCGAGGGCGGCGGGGCCGGCGGCAAGTCCGCACGCCATGGCCGGACCGAGGAGAAAACGGACAGTCGAGCGGATTTGCATGCGTGGGCGGTGAGGGAAGAGGGTCGGAAGGGCCGGAGCCGGCGAAGCTACAAACCTGGTATTGGACAGCCGAACGGCGCGAGACGTTGTACAACTCGCGAACATTCGATCAGCAGCGCATCATCCAGAGTATCACTCCCATCTCGAGCGTCGCGGCGATGATTCCGAACGCGAGCGCCGCGCGCAATCCTGGCTTGTTGAGGTTCATGCGTCTCCTGTCCCATTCACGGCCGCAACTCGCGCTCGTCGCCGCATTCACACTCGCGGCGTGTACGGAAGCTACCGCGCCCGCGCGGCGTTTTCCCGTGCTCACTGACGATGGCAAGAGCGATTGGGCCGCGGTGAGTGCCGGCGGCGACCACACGTGCGCCCTCAAGACCAACGGGACAGCGTACTGCTGGGGGAGCAATGAAAACGGCCAACTCGGCGCCGTCCACTCGGACACGATTTGCGGCACCAAGGCCAACGCGTATCCGTGTACCCTGGTGCCCCGGCGCGTCGACTCCAACCTCACGTTCCTGTCCATCAGCGCCGGACTCCGACACACGTGCGCCATCAGCACCGCGCACCTGGCGTATTGCTGGGGCGACAATGCCGACGGGCAGGTGGCTGATTTTGCCTCCAGCGGTCCCGTGCTCGTTCAGATTGTGGGCACGCTTCCATTCGCCCAGATCAGCGCCGGCGCGACCCACACGTGCGCGGTGCGGAGCGACGGCGCGTTGTTCTGCTGGGGCGCCAACGACCGTGGCCAGCTCGGAAGTGGCAGCCCCACGAGCGGCACCGTCCGCGTTTTCCTCGGTGGCGTGGCGGCAGCCGTGAGCGCCGGTCAGGAGCGCACCTGCGCGCGAACGACGAGCGGGATCGTCTCCTGCTGGGGCGCAACATGGATCGAGCGGCAGAACGGGCTCGAGATGACGCGCGCCGTGTTCTCGCCGACGTCCGTCCCCGCTGCTGTCCCGATGTCGACTCTCAGCGTCGGCACGTTCACGACCTGCGGCACCGACTTCGAAGGTCGCGCGTACTGCTGGGAGGCCAACCCGCGGGGAGAGATGGGGAACGGCAGCCGAGACGGCGCGTTGGTTCCGCACCTCGTGGCCGGCGGTCTCTCGTTCGTTCAGGTGAGCGCCGGGATCGTGCAAACCTGCGGCATCGCGACGAATGGCGCCGGCTATTGCTGGGGCGACGACTCGTTCGGTGAGCTCGGCGTGCATCCCTCCGTGCTGGTCGAGCGGTGCGACGCGCAGAACCTGCCATGCGCGACGACTCCGATCGCGGTGACCGGCCTGCAGAAGTTCGTCGACATCAGCACGGGCTTTGGCAGCCACGCGTGCGGCGTCACGACCAGGGGCAACCTCTACTGCTGGGGCCTCGGCGTCTCGGGGCAACGTGGCGACGGATCCATGTTCGGAGGGATCGCGACGCCGATTCGGGTGGTAGAAACAGGAAAGTAGCGCACATGGCTCGACGCCTCTCGCCCGAACGCTAGATTACGCGGCCGCCTTCCAATCGTCCCTCCAGTGGTACCCGCCTTCCGGCTCATGCATTTCGACCGCAAACACCTCCAACGCGCGTTCCTCGCGTTCACGACCGGATTGTTCCTGGCCTGCGCAGCGCGCGTGTCGGCAGCGAACGCGGCCGTGAGCTCGACCGCCGTCATCACGACGGCGCGCTAAGGCGCAGCCAACAATTACCGCGTCAGGTTTCGCGGAGCGCCGCCATCGGCGTCTCGGCGAATACGTCGCGTCCGGTCAGCAACCCGATCGCCACGGCCAGGCCCACCATGGCGGCAGCGACGATGAGCTCCGGTGCGACGGCCGGGCTGAAGGCGAATCGGAATATCCAGTGCATCACCGCCCACCCGGCGAGCGTGGACAGAATCACACCCATCGCCGCGCCCAGGGTGCCGAGCAGCGCATACTCCGCGAGCATGATCCGGCCGATCTGACGGCGCGTCGCCCCGAGGGTCTTGAGCAGCACACCCTCGCGCAGTCGTTCGCGGCGCGTCGCGGCAACGGCGCTGAACAACACTGGCACGGCGAGCGCAAGGCTGATGAGCGCCAGGAACCGGATCGCCATCGTCACCTTTCCCAACACGTTCGTCACGGTGGTCTGCACGAGCGTGAGGTCGAGGCTCGAGACACTCGGGAAGCTGGTGACCACGTCGCGCTGCAGATGCGCAATGTCCGTCGGCGTTGGCGAATGCACGAGAATCGCGAACTGCTTTGGCGCCGCTGCGAGCGACTTTGGGTTGAACACGACCATGAAGTTCGGCGCGAACGTCTGCCATTTCACTTCGCGAAAGCTGGTGACGACCGTCGGAATGAGCACGCCTTGAACGTTCCACGTGATCGTGTCGCCGAGCTTCACGCGCAGATCGTCGGTAATGCCCTTGTCGACGGACACTTCGCCGACGCTGTCGGTCCGATTTGCCGTGAACCAGCGGCCGCCGGCCAGCCGCTCTGACGCCGTCAGCGTGTCACGGTAGGTTGCCCGAAATTCGTACCGCAGGGGCCAGGTGCCTGCTCGCCGCTCACGGCCGCCGCCGCGCCCGCCGCGTCCTCCTCGTCCGGCGCTGTCGCTGCTCTGTCTGGCGCGCGTGGTATCGGCGAGAATCTCGGCGGAGGTTCTGCCATTGATCGCCGCAATGCGCATCGGCACGATCGGCGTCTCGTCGATCAGCTCGTTCTTCGTGGCCCGGATGATCGAGTCGATCCCCGCGCGCTGATTCTCCTGCACGTCGAAGAACACGACGTTCGCGCGCGCTTCGCCCAATCGCGCGTCGAGCGACTGGAGGATGTTGTGCTGCACCTGATACAACGTGCCCATCAGGAACACGCCAAAGCCCAGCGAGAGCACGACAGACCGCGTCTGGTTGCCGGGACGATACAGGCTCGCGATACCCTGGCGGATTGGAAATGGCCACGACGGCCGCAGTGCGCGTCGCGCGACCCACGACAACGTGGCCGCGCTCACCCACAGGATGCCGATCGCCAGTCCGATCGCCACGGTGAATCCGACGCCGCGCTGCCAGGTGTTGGCGCGACTCAGCCCGAGCCCGAGCACGCTCGCCGCGATGATCACCGCAAGCGCGATGCGCAACGGGTCGCGCCGCGCACGGCGAAGCGCGTCCGAGTCGGCTTCTCGCCGCAACGCCTGCAGCGGTGACACGCGCCTGAGCGCGACCAGTGGCCGGAGCGCGAAGAGCAGCGCCACCCACACGCCAATGCCCAGTCCGAGCAGCATCGCGATCGGTGCGAGGTGAACTTCGACGTCTACCGGCAGGAAGTCCTGCAGCACCCGCGGCATCATGAACTGAATCGCCACGCCGAGCACGACGCCACCGAGCGCGCCGACGAACCCCATCACCGCCGCCTGAGCGGTGTAGATCGCCAGCACTTGCCAGCTCGTGGCGCCAAGGCAACGGAGGATTGCGACGGGATCGATCTTGCGCATGACGAACGCGTGCACGCCACTCGCCACGCCGATCCCGCCAAGCAGTAGGGCGATCAGTCCGACGATCGAGAGAAAGTCGTGGAGCTGATCGATCGCGCCGGCCAGCCGCGACTCGTTGTAGCCGGCCGCCCGGACGTTGCCGTTGGTTCCTTGCGTGAGCGCGCGTCGAAAGCGCGTGACGAAACTTTCCGCCGGCACGCTTACGGGAAGCTTGAACAAACGCTCATACTCGGCGCGGCTCCCGAAGACGAGCAGTCCCGTCTCCTGAACGAAGCGCTCCGGGATGTACACTCGCGGCCCGATCGCGGCCGTGATGCCGACGTCGCCGGGCACGCTCTCCAGCGAGCCCGCGATCACGAACTTGGAGAGGCCGAGCGACAGCGTGTCGCCGATCCGTGCGTCGAGCGACACGAGGAGCGACGGGTCGACGATGACGTTGTGGCCGCTCTGCAGGCCGCCCCACGCCTCGACGGGTTTGGTGATGATCCGGCCGTAAAACGGATAGCCGGGGCTCACCGCATGCACCTGAACGAGCCGCGTGCCGCCCGTTCGCGGGATCAACGCCATCGACGAGAAGTTGGTCGCCGTGACCGACGCAATACCCGCCTTCGTCAGCGAGTCCACGATCGAGTCGACCGCCGGCGTCGGCGCCGCATTGCGCGTCGCGCGTACGTCGCCGCCCATCAGCGCGCGCGACTGCTCGTGGACCGAGCGAATCGTGTTCTCCGAGAACGAGTCGATCGCCACCAGCGCCGCGACGCCGAGTGAGATCGAGGACATGTAGAGCGCAAGCCGGCGCCGCGCCGTTCGGCTCTCGCGCCAGGCGAGCTCGAAGAGCTGTCGCGTGGCGGCCATCAGGCCGCGCGCTCCGTCTCGACGTCCGAGATCACGCGCCCGTCGCTGAGCCGAATGATGCGCTGTGCGTGCGCCGCCAGCGCATGGTCGTGGGTCACGAGGATGATCGTCGTCTTCGATTCGCGGTTGAGCGCCTCGAGCAGCTCGACGATGCGGCCGCCGGTGTCGCTGTCGAGATTCCCGGTCGGCTCGTCGGCGAACAGGATGCGCGGCGAGTTGGCGAAGGCGCGCGCGATCGCGACGCGCTGCTGCTCGCCGCCGGAGAGCTGGGTAGGGAAGTGATCGAGACGATCGCCCAGTCCCACTCGCCCGAGCAGCTCACGCGCGCGGTCGCCGGCGCTGCTGTCGCCACGAAGCTCGAGGGGCACCTGAACGTTCTCGAGCGCGGTGAGGGTCGAGATGAGCTGGAAGCTCTGGAACACGAATCCTACCTTTTCGCCGCGGAGCCGCGCGCGCTCGTCCTCGTCCATCGACGTGAGGTCGGCGTCGTCGAGGACGACCTGGCCGCGCGTCGGAGTGTCGAGCCCGGCCAGCAGGCCAAGGAGCGTCGTCTTGCCGCTCCCCGACGGCCCGACGATGGCAACGAAGGCGCCCTGGGGTATTGAGAACGAGACGTCGCGCAGCACAGCCAATCGGTTGTCGCCGCTGCGATATTCCTTCGTGAGATCACGAGCGATGAGCATGAAAGAGCGGCGGGAGAGCGTTTGGCTGAATCTGAGGCGCGTGTCTGGGCTCGCGGCATTCGCCTGTGCCGCGTACGTCGGGGCCTGCGCGAAAGGTTCAGATAGTCGCGCGGCGACGCAGTCGTCGGGCGTGCTGTCGTCCGCAGCGACATCCGATTCGCAATCTAACGCGGCGAAAGCCGGGCCTGCCTCGCCGACCACGCCCCGAAAGGCGCGGGGCGTGGTGCTGTTCGCGGGCACCAGCATCACCGCCGGACTGGGGCTCGATCCGGACAGCGCCTACCCGATGCTCATCCAGCGCAAGATCGATTCGGCGGGACTTGCGTTCGAGGTCGTGAATGCCGGAGTCAGTGGAGAGACCTCGAGCGGCTTGCTCGATCGTCTCGACTGGCTACTCCGCGCGCGGTTCGACGTATTGGTGTTGGAGACCGGTGCCAACGATGGTTTGCGCGGCATACCGGCGTCCACGCTGCAATCGAACCTCGAGACGGCTCTCGACCGCATCAATGCGAAGCGACCGGACGCGCGCATCGTACTGATCCAGATGGAGGCACTTCCGAACCTGGGGCCCAAGTACGCCGCGGCCTTTCACGCCGTATATCCGAGAGTCGCGAAGGCGAAAGGCGTCGTGCTGCTGCCTTTTCTGCTCGACAACGTCGCCGGCCGCCGTGGCCTGAATCAGGGCGACGGCGTGCATCCCAACGACGTCGGCGAGCACATCGTAGCGGAGAACGTGTGGCGTGGCTTGAGGCCGATTCTGCAGGGCAGATGACCTCCATTGACACTGACGCTAAAGGATTCTAAGTTCAAAGGCTGTCTACGTTTACAACCAAACATTTCAGGTTCAACGACATGGCAATACCGGCAACCCAGATCCGCCGCGGCATGGTGATCGTGTTCGAGGGCGAGCCCTGCCGCGTGATCGAGTTCCGTCATCATACGCCAGGCAATCTGCGCGCGATGGTGCAGGCCAAGCTCAAGAATCTCCGGTCGGGCTCGAGCTTCGAGCATCGCTTCCGCGCCGCCGACTCGATCGATCCGGCGTCGATGGAGACGCACGATCTCGAGTTCCTGTACCAGGGCGGCGACACGTACCACTTCATGAACACCGAGAACTACGACCAGCTCGAGATGGACGAGGAGGCACTCGGCGACAACGCGCAGTGGATGCAGCCGGGGATGAAGATCCAGGCCGAGTACTACGATGGCCGGCCAGTCGGAATCAAGCTGCCGAACTCGCTCGTACTGGAGGTGGTGGATACGGCGCCGGTGATGAAGACGGCCACGAAGACCGCGTCGAGCAAGCCGGCCAAGCTCGAGAATGGCGTGACGATCAATGTGCCCGAGTTCGTCGGCACGGGTGACAAGGTGAAGGTGAATCCGTCGACGGGCGAGTATCAGGAGCGGGCGAAGTAGAGGAGCTCGAGGGCTCGTTGATCGAGGGCTCGTTGGTCGAGGGCTCGTTGATCGAGGGCTCGTTGATCGAGGGCTCGTTGGTCGAGCTCCTCGAACTCTCAAGCCTTCGAACCCTCGAGCCTTCGATCCTTCGAGCCCTCGAGTTGCTCCCTCGGCTCGGCGGGATTAAAATGCAAGTCTGTACCGGAAGGTACAGATCAGGTGTCGAGTTGATCGAGCGGCACCGACCCTGGTGACTGTAGCTCAATCGGTTAGAGCACCGGACTGTGGCTCCGGGGGTTGCGGGTTCAATTCCCGTCAGTCACCCTGCTTGGGCTACTGGTCATTGGCTGGAACGACGGCGGAGCTGCCGAGCGCGGCGTCGTCGCAGTCGGACCGCCATCCTCCAGCGGCGAAGCGGTTCGTTAGGTCGGTAGCTCAATTGGTAGAGCACTGGTCTCCAAAACCAGCGGTTGGGGGTTCGAGTCCCTCCCGGCCTGTGCGAGTGAAGCGGGCGATGTTTGACAGATGATCGGCCACGGAAGGGAAGGGACAACAGCAAGGCCACTGGCGGTATCGTCTAGGGGACTAGGACGGGGCCCTCTCAAGGCCCAAACACGGGTTCGAATCCCGTTACCGCTATTTCACAGGGTGGATCACAAAGCGGCCCGTTCGTCTATCGGTTAGGACGGCACCCTTTCACGGTGCAGAGAGGGGTTCGATTCCCCTACGGGCTATCGTGAAAGGCTGCATGCGGAACTTCGAGCGAAGGTGCGCAGCGCCGAAGCGAGAAGCGATCAATGGCAGGTACGAAGGAAGACGTAGTTGGGGGCGTAGCTCAGTTTGGTTAGAGCACTCGACTGTCACTCGAGAGGTCGCGGGTTCGAGCCCCGTCGCTCCCGTGTTGGACAGCTCCCAGTGAAAGCGATTTGAGAATTCAAAGCGATTTGAGAGTTCAGATAGCTAATTACTGATAGCTGAAAGCTGGCCGCTGGCGGACCACCGCTGGCAGTCAGCCGTATACAGGCCCTGGTGGTGAAATTGGTAGACACGCCATCTTGAGGGGGTGGTGCCGAAAGGCGTCACGGTTCGAGTCCGTGCCAGGGCATGGTGGTCGGTCGTCGTAGGATGGCCGGTCTCGGTCACTCGCCAGCGTAGCTCAGTGGTAGAGCACTCGATTCGTAATCGAGCGGTCGTCGGTTCAATCCCGACCGCTGGCTCT
>DATISA010000008.1:0-6627 GCA_035469245.1 Gemmatimonadaceae bacterium | reverse complement strand
TTCATTGCCCTTTTATCGGTGGTCGTTGACCGCTCGGCGGCCGGTTCCAGGCTATCCGGAGAAGTTCGAATACCTCGGCCAGCACAGTCTAAAGCGCCGACTAGACCTCGGGCTGCAACAGAGGCAGGCGGCCCACGAAGGTAGAGGGTTGTGCCCGAGGAAGCGGACCACGGCCGGCATGGCCCAGAACGCAAGGGGAGCGCGTGGCCTGCGGACGCGTGGCGCGCGGCTGGTCTCGGAAACGCCTCGCCGCGGCAGCCAGAGTCGACGAGGCCACCGTTCGGCGGATCGACGAGGACACTCTCTGGCTGGCTCCGCGAGGGATTCTCGCCGTCGGTTGAGCGCTTGGGATCGGCTGGTCGCAACGCAGGGTCGGCGCGGCTGGAGGCAGCTTTCCCGCACAGTCCCACCCAGACTTAGAGTCCTCGAAGCTGGACGACCACAACCACCGGCTTACAACGACTGGCAGGATCTCCTGCCGGCTCAGTTCCGAGCCCGGAGCTCTTACGTCGAGACTGCCAGCGCGAGCTCAAATGAGCTCGTCATGTCCTCAGGCATTTCGCTGACACTACACTGGCAACGGCCACTGGTGCCGTCGGCGGCTGCCAAGGTTCAAGGTTTCCGATCCCCCACCGCCGCAACAACTGCGGCCGTCACGGAGTCGCGCTGCACTCCCGTCGCGATCTGGATTGAGCCGACGATTTGCGTCTCTCCCACCCCGGTTGCCGTAACAGTCCCCTGCGCATCCACCGCCATGACCGCCGGGTTTCGCGACGAAAAGTCGATCGAAGGTGTTTCGAGCAATCGGCCCGCGTCGTCGAACGCCTCGCCGATCACGCGTGTACGAGTCCCGATCGCAAATTGTGCGAATTTCGGCGAGCCGCTCTCGTAGCGCACAACGAACTGGTGCACCTGCGATACTGGCTGAGTGCCGGATGAACAGGCGAGTGCCAGGAAGATTGCGCCTATAGGACAACTACGCCACGACATTTAGGCTCCGCTTGTTAGACAATGCTCACTGGCATCCGTTCAAGAACTGATTCGGTATGCATCCACCACCCGGTGCCGTGATCATGCTCCCAAGATCCAACTTGAGAAGATGGAGCGCCGAAAAGGTAAAGGTTGCCTTACCGTCTTCGCGAACGCTCGCGCTATTGAGAATTCCCGCCAGCCACGTCAGGTGCCATAGGGATCATCTTCGGAGGTCACGTCCAGGAACACTGGTGCGCCGGAATCACCGCCGTAAACGAAGTTGTTTACGCCAGCGTTCATGGCATCGTACGCCCGGTACTGGCACGCGTAGTCACGCTCCGGAGCGTAGTCGTAATAAAAAGTGAAACACGTCTGGTGAATCTTGCCGGCGGACCACCCCGTCGTTCTGCCAACTTTTGATACCCACTGGCCTACGACGAAATCCGCCGCTGGAAGCTCACCAGTGATGTGAAAATCGGCCGTATCACGAGTGAGCGTAAATGGATGCGTCGCATCGGTATAGTGGGGGGTACGTCCGATGCGCCCCAAGGCACCAGTCGTAGCATTATCGTATCTAAACATCGCGGCATCCGCGTACCGGCACAGCGCACCGCTCGGGCAGGTCGGCTCGCTCGGCATTGAAGCCCATGACTTCTCCGCATACTCAAGCGCGACACGCGTCGCAGGGTATACGTGGAACGGGTCGGGCTGGTACAGATAGTCGCTGGCCAATGAATCGACGTTGGACGTGCAGTGCGCGGCCGTCAACACATACAGCTTCGTCGTGTCGGCTGGTAGTTGCACGTTGAAGCTCCCGGTGCATACATAGCCCGCGAACGTAAGTTCATCCCGAGGCTGGACCTGCACTCCACCAACAACTGGGTTGCTGATGTCCTGCAGACTCGAGACCGGGACGTCCGCCGGACGGACCTCGACCTCGACTGCCTGCTGAGGAATGCCAAGTTGCGCGAGGGTCTCCTTGACGGCCGCGACGGCCGAGGATTCTCGAACACCGATGACCACGCGATTACGCCGCTCGTCGAGATCCATCATTACGAGCGATCGTCGGTTGGTGCGGTCACTCATGAACGTCAGGAAATATTGCCGCAGCGTGTGAAAGTCGTAGTCTGCCGGCTCGACGTGAACCGGCCGCCCGGGTTTTCCAGGAAGCGCACCCATCACCGCTTGAATAGCCGACGTCAAGCCTATCGGCGCTGCGCCGCCAACCATACGTACGATAAGTTCGCCGTCATCATTCAGGTACAGTCCGGCGAACGCGGGAATCGTCGAAGTGATCTCGTCGAATCGGTCGTCCAGTGTCACCCGACGCTTTGACACGCTTTGGTCGAGGGCCGACCGATGTGGCTCAACAACCCGGTCCTCACGACTATCTGCGCAACCGATAATGGATCCTAAAACGAGCGGTAGCGCCGCCAAAGAGCAGAGCTTTGACTTCACACGTCCTGACTCCCGGTGTGTGAGCGGTCGGTCGTGGCGGCAGTCGTGTGGGCTCACAGCGTCGCGAGTAGCAGGCCTGCCAATGCTTGTCAACTAAAGCGTGCTGGAGCTGCTCGTACTAGCAGCTCAAGCAGATCGTAGCACGTCTGTTACAACCGCACGTTAAGGTTGGCTTAATAAGCGTTCTCATCCGCAGCGCCACTCGCTCCAGTTGCGTGAGCCTCACCGCGGCCGGTACCGGATGGCTTCCGCCGTGTGTGCCTCGCTAATCCGATCACTTTGCTCGAGATCGGCAATCGTTCGTGCGACACGCAGCACGCGATCGTATCCTCGTGCAGAGAGTCCTAAATTTTCCGCAGCAGACGAGAGCATCGTCTTCGCGCCATAATCGACGTCACGCCATAGCACGCGACGGGTCGCGGTCGCATTCACCGCCACACCGATTAGGGTGCGGTATCGCCGCCGCTGCACGTGACGCGCACGCTCCACCCGCCCCCGGATGTCTCGTGACGTGTCGCCGTGTTTGAGCTCACTCATCGACTCGAGCGACACTGGCGACAACGTCACATGCATATCAATACGATCCGCCAGCGGCCCCGAGAGCCGACTCCTGTACTTAGTGATCTCTAATTCCGAGCAGACGCACGCCCGCCGCGGGTCCCCGGCGTGCCCACATTTGCAGGGGTTCATCGCCGCAACGAGCGAGAAGCGCGCCGGGAACGTGACGCTCACCGCCGCGCGCGCGATGACCACGCGTCCGTCCTCCAGCGGCTGTCGAAGCGCCTCGAGCGCGCCGCGCGGAAACTCGAGCAGCTCGTCGAGGAAGAGGACGCCGTGGTGGGCGAGGCTCACCTCGCCCGGTCGCGGCACGCCGCCGCCGCCAACCAATCCTGCCGCTGAGATCGAGTGATGCGGCGCGCGAAACGGCCGCGACGAGACGCAAGACCCCGTCGATGACAGCAGTCCGGCAACGGAGTGGATCGCCGTAACCTCGAGCGCTTCGTCCTCGGTGAGCGCCGGGAGAATGGACGGAAGCCGCCGCGCGAGCATCGTCTTGCCAGCGCCCGGAGGACCGATCAACAAACACGCATGACCTCCCGCCGCCGCAATCTCGAGCGCGCGCTTGGCGCTCTCCTGGCCGATGACGTCGGCAAAATCGTCCGCATCGCACGGCCCGGGGCTGAGCTCACTCGGGTTGGCGCGGACCAGAGCGCCCGCTGCGAGCGAATCGACCAAGTCGCGCAGAGTCGGCGGCGCGGTCAACGCTAGCGATCGCACCAAGCCGGCCTCGTTTACGTTCGCCGGTGGGAGCACGAGGCCGCGTACGCCGCAGGGCGCGATGTGTCGCGCCACCGAGAGTACGCCACGCACTCCGCGAATGGCTCCGTCCAGCCCCAACTCGCCGAGGAACACGAGTCCGTTCACAGTTTCGGCCGGCAGCGCGCCGAGCGCTACGAGTAGACCCACGGCGATCGGGAGGTCGAAGCCGGTACCGGCCTTCTTCGTATCGCCGGGAGACAGGCTCACCGTGACGCGCCGCGACGGAACGGTGAACCCGGAGTTGGCGAGTGCCGCGGTCACGCGCTCTCGACTTTCCTTTACTTCGCCGGCCGGAAGGCCGACGATCGTCCAGTGCGGAAGCCCAGGCGCGACGTCGACCTCGACGCAGACATCATACGCGTCGATTCCGAAGACGGCGGCCGACCGAATGGCAGCGAGCATGCCGCCGATGGTACGCGGGCGTTGCGCCCCGCTATCATCGTCCGGTTGCAGGGACCATCGGATCGTCGCCCGGCCGCTCTATCGGATTAGCTTGATGTCTGTGACAGCGTGACCGCCGCGCGCTCCGTGGGCTCGCGCTCCTGGGCCGCGCGGCGATGGCGGCGCAAAAGGTGCGCAGCCAATCGGGAACGCGCGCGCGAACGCTGGCATCCTGATCATCGAACATGCATTCCCGGAAGGCCGGTCCATGAAATGGGCGTTCATCGTCGCCGGGAGTCTCGTCGCCATCGTGCTGCTCGTGGCGCTTGTCGGCGCGGCGCTACCGCGCGATCATGCCGCCGCGATGTCGGCGCGCATTCCGGCGGCGCCGGAGTCGGTGTGGGCCGCGCTCACCACGCCGGCGGAATTCCCGCGGTGGCGGTCGGACGTGAAGCGGGTCGAGCTGCTGCCCGCGACGCAGTCCGGACCGTCGTGGCGCGAACACGGCGGCAACGGGGCGATCACCTACGTGGTCGAAGCGTATGAGCCGCCGCGCCGGCTCGTCAGCCGCATTGCCGACCAGGGACTGCCCTTTGGCGGGTCGTGGGAATACCGCATCGAGCCGGTGGGGCCTACCGAGAGTCGAGTGACCATCATCGAGCGCGGCTCCGTGTACAACCCGATCTTCCGGTTCGTGTCACGTTTCGTCATGGGCCACACCAAGACCATCGACGGCTATCTTCGCGCACTCGCTCGCCGCTTCGGCGGCGAGGCGGCGCCGACCGTCATTGCGGCGACAGGAGATCCACATGGGTTATGAGACGACATGCAAGGTTCGCGTGGACGACCGTGCGGGCACCGTTCGCGAGGCACAGGGAAAGGTGCTGCTCGAGACCGACGAATTGATCGTCCGCGGTGACGCCCGCATCCGCGTGCCGCGACGCTCGATCGAGCGCGTGGCGCGACGCGACGGCGTGGTGTCGATTACGGCGCACAGCGCGATCGTCACGCTCACACTGGGCGCGGACGCCGCGTTACGTTGGCAAAAGAAGCTCGAGGAGACGCCAAAGCGGCTGATCGACAAGCTCGACGTTAGGACGAATGCAAAAGTCTGGCTCTGGGGCATGATCGACCCGGCGCTCGAGACGGAGCTCGTCGAGCGCACGACCCGTGTCTCGCGTGGACGGACGGCCAGCGGCTGCGACGTGGTGTTCGTAGCGGTCGACTCCCACGACCAGCTCGATCGCATCGATCGCGCGCGCGCGGCGATTGGCGACGACGGCGCGATCTGGGTCGTGCATCCCAAAGGGCCGCGCGGCGTCGCCGATACGACGATCTTTGCACGAGCCAAGCAACTCGGGCTCGCGTACACGAAAGTCGCGCGCGTGTCCGACACACATACGGCCGAGAAGCTCGTTCTGCCGCGCGCTGTACGCGCCAAGCCAGGGCACTGATGTTCTCCGCCAAGATTGCCCGAGCAACCCATGGGTGACGGCTCGGCGTTGCTCCTGTACGATGGCACGTGCGGCTTCTGCGCCGAGAGCGTGCAGTTCGTCCTCGGCCACGACCGACGGCGTCGCGAGCTGCGCTTCGCCAGTTTGCAGGGTCCCACGGGCACCGACGTTCGCGGCCGTCACCCCGAGCTCGAGACGGTGGACTCGGTGATCTGGTACGAGCCAGGATCACCGGGCGAACGCGAGGTGATTCTCGTGCGCTCGTCCGCGGTGTTGCGCGTGCTCCGGTATCTCGGCGGTGCGTGGCGCGTGCTCGCCTGGCTCGGCGCGCTCGTACCCCGCCCGCTCCGAGACAGCGTGTACGACTTCGTGGCGCGCCACCGCCACAAGCTCGTGCGCGGTGCGCCGGTGTGCGTCGTTCCCAGTGAGGATCAGCGCGCGCGGTTTATCGATTGACGGGGGCGATGCGGCGCTGCGATGGACTCAAGGCAGAGCGGCAGGAGTGTGGGGACGCAGTGAGCACCGTGCTCAGTCAGGCCGCCCCGCGGCCTGGACGGGTCGGGTGGTTGGGAACGCGGATTTACGCAGAGGCAGCGAATCCGACGGACACCGCGACTGGGTGCGACAGCACCGCTCGTCACGAGTCCGGACGAACTTTTCTTTGGCACAGCCGCTCGGGACGCCACGAGAAACTGCCCGAGCGGCCGTTAGCAAGAAGTCCCGGCGCGTTGCGCGTGGGGCCCTCCCGCCAACGGGAGCGATCCGTCAGCTCCGCTTCGTCCGCGCTGATCCGCGTTTCCAACCACCCGAACTCTCAGCGGTGCACGCGACGCTGGATGCACGCGGAGCCGACTACGTCTCCCGCGTCGCTGCGACTCTGCGTCGAGTGGTTTCAGGCGCGTCGCGCGACGAGCCCTCAATTCGGCCGCGATAAGAACTCTCGAATCTCCGCGAGGACCTGATCCCGGTTGCTGACGAAGATCCAGTGGTGCGCGCCGTGGATCTCCAGCACGGTGCCGTGCGCAACCTGGCTCCTGAACAA
>DATISA010000007.1:0-2653 GCA_035469245.1 Gemmatimonadaceae bacterium | reverse complement strand
CGTCATGCCGGCCGCGAAATAGGCGTCGCTCGTGTCGCGGCTGATGTTGACGAGCGGCATCACCGCGATCGACTTGGCCGCCGTCACGGCCGGCGCCGTCGCGCCAGCCTGCGTCGCGGTCACCGCAGCGCTGCTCGAGCGCCGATTCGAGAACCACGCGCTGCCGGCCGCGATCGAGGCGAGAATTCCGGCGCCCGCGAGCGCCCACAGAACACGGCGCGGCCTCAAGCCCTTGTTCTTGCGCGGTGGCGGCGACAGGAACGTGCCGCTCACGACCGACGGATCCTCGAGCGCGCGCGCGACGTCGGCCGCGCTCCGCGGCCGCTTGTCCGGCTCCTTCTCGAGCAGCCTCATGATGAGCGACGCCAGCGCCTCGGGCACGTCGTACCGGCGCGTGTTGATCGGCGGCGGAAGCTCGGTGAGCTGCGCCGCGAGCAGCTGCTGCGGCGCGCGGCCGTGGAACGGCGGCGTGCCGACCAGCATCTCGTAGCCGACGATGCCCAGCGCGTACAGATCAGCGCGGTGATCCGTGGCCGGATCGCCCGCCGCCTGTTCCGGCGCCATATAGGCAGGCGTGCCGATCGACGTCCCGACGATCGTGATCCCGTTCGGATCGCCGCTCGTCCCGGTTCGCTCGCGCGAAGCGGAGAGCGCCTTGGCCACGCCGAAATCGGTGACCGTCGCCGACCCCGACGACAGCAGGATGTTGTCGGGCTTGATGTCGCGATGGATGATGCCGCGGCCGTGCGCGTACACGAGCGCGCGCGCGACGTCCTTCATGATGCTCACCGCCTCGCGGACCGACAGCGGCCCGCGCGCCAGGCGCGTGCGCAGCGACTCGCCCTCGACGAACGGCATGATGAAGTACGGCAAGCGAATGCCGATCTCGTGATCGTCGGGCGCGGTTTCGCCGGCGCTCAGCACGGGTACGATGTGCGGATGCTGCAGCGCCGCGGCGAGCATGATCTCGCGCTTGAACCGGTCGACCGAGACCGTCGCCGCGAGCTCGTAAGGGAGCACTTTCACCACGACGCGACGTCCGAGCGCGTTGTCCTGCGCTACGAACACGCTCGACATACCACCGCCGCCAAGCTCCCGCTCGAGGGTGTATGCCGAACCTAGGGTGCGCTGGAGCTCGTCTCGAAGAACGGTCACGTCGAACTCGATGATGCGGCGGGATGAGGCAACTTACTTCCCGCGCACTTCTTGAGACACCAAAGATCGCGGGAAAGGTTGCGCTGTGACAGAGATCTTACGGAACGCGAACCTGAGCGTGGCACGTCGCGCCGGTTCCCCGCTCCGGCAAGGATTGTTACATTCACGGCCATGGCCACGTTCATCGATCGTCACGTTCCCGCCGACACCAACGGCGGCTGGGGTTTTGCCACCTTCGTCATCGGGCTCGCCGTGCTCTGCATCGTCATCGCGACGTGGGTGCACAAAGAGACGTACAGACATCCCACCGACGTGACCTGGCACGGCATCGGGTCGGGCGACAAGCCGGAAGGCGCTGGAACGCTCGGCCACTGATTGCCTAAGTACCCATGGCGGGACCGAGTGGTCCCGCTTTTTTTTGTCTCCGTGTCCAACCCATTTACGTATCGCAGCGCCGCGTCGCTGGACGATGCCGCGCAACAGCTCGCACAGCCCGGCTCGATGCCAGTCGGCGGCGGCACCGATCTTCTCGTCGCGATCGCCGAGCACATCGCGAGCCCGGACAGGCTCGTCGACCTGCGCGCGATCGCCGCGAGCGACGCGATTGGCCTCACCGAGGCCGGCGCGCTTCGAATTGGCGCGACCGCGCGCATCGCCGACATCGCCAAGCATCCACTCGTCCTGCAGCGTTACGCATCACTCGCGCAGGACTGCGACGTCGTTGCCACACCTGCCCTGCGCCACATGGGTACGATCGGCGGAAACCTCTGCCAACGCCCGCGATGCTGGTACTTTCGGCGCGGGATCGCCTGCCACAAGAACGGCGGCGCGTCATGCCCGGCGGTCGATGGCGAGAATCAATATCTCGCGATTCTCGACGGCGGCCCCTGTCACATCGTGCATCCATCCGACTCTGCCGTCGCGCTCACCGTGCTCGATGCGACGGTCGAGCTCACGTCGGTCGATGGAGTGCGCCGCGTGCCGATCGCCGAGCTCTACGTGCTGCCGAGCCAGCGGATGGATCAGGAGACAGTGCTTCGCCCCGGCGAGTTCGTGAGCGCCGTCGAACTGCCTGCCGCGTCCGCGGGTGGTACGCAACGCTACACGAAACTGATGCAGCGCGACGCCTGGGACTTCGCGTTGGTGAGTATCGCCGGCACAAAGCGATCGGACGGTGAGGTGCGTCTGGTATTGGGCGGCGTGGCTCCGAGACCCTGGCGTGTGAATTCGTCCGTCGAAGAGGACGTGGCGTCCGGCGGGCTCGACGAAGACACGATCGCGATTCTCGCGGAGCGCGCGCTCTACGACGCGAGACCGCTCTCGAAGAACGGGTACAAGGTAGCACTGGCCGCGTCGTTGCTACGGGACATGATCGGGCTGCTGGCGCGCAATTGACGGCTGCGGCAAACCCGACATCGAACGAGCGGCCCGCCGTCAACCGCGGCCATTTTCCCGGCCGCCTACCCAGCGCGGTTAAACCCGACTAATTTTATCGGTT
>DATISA010000006.1:0-17134 GCA_035469245.1 Gemmatimonadaceae bacterium | reverse complement strand
CGGCCGGATCGCTGGCCATCGCGATCCGTTTGAGCTCGCCGATCGCGCGTCCGATCATGACGCCCCCGATCACGAGAGCGAGCAGGCCGGCAAGGCCGCCGATGCTGTAGGTGATCCCGGGTCCGGTGGCGCCCCAGTTGCCCATCGCGATCCTCGAGTTGACCCAGAACATGCCGAGTCCAGACAGCACGGTGAGGCCACCGATCGATGGGAAATATGCCGCGAGCGGCGTTCGCACGAGTAGCTGTCGCATGACCTGTCCGCCACTCGGCCCAGAGGCGCGCACAGCAGGCATGATGAAGAACGCCAGGAGTACGACGCCGCCCACCCAGAGCACGCCGGAAATCACGTGGAAGAGCCGAAAGATCAACATTGTGGCGAGCATCGGTCAGAATCCCCCAGTTGTGAAAGAACCAATCAGATCCGGTCGAGCAGGACGATGCCGGAGAAGCGGCTCATCTCTTCTCTCGTAGCGCGCGACCGGAGTCGCATCAGCGATCGCCACAGCCACATCATCGGCATCTCGCGCTCGAGCCGCTGAGCCTCCAGCACCGTCGAGCGAAACTGCGACTCCCGCCAGCCGAAGGGCTCGAAGAACTTGGGCCCGTCAGCCGGGCCAAATTGAAACGGCGCGTTGCCTTCCTCCAGATTCCGCCCCCAGTACTTCTTCATCATCTTGAGCAACCGCGGACTGGCCAGATCGATCAGCCACCAACGGAATGATGCCTGGTCGTGCAGGTCGCGAGCGAGACCGCCGACATTTTCCGCCGTGAGATAGATCAAGAGGCCCTCGGTGACGACGAGCACGCGAGACGCTCCGGCCCCGAGTTGCGCGAAGAGCGCCTGCCGACGCGCGCCGTCCCGGAGATCGAGTCGCACGGCTTCGTAGCGGCAGACCGGCTGCTCGTTGCGAAGCGTCTCGAGCTTGTAGTCGAGAATTCCCGGCAAGTCGACATCGACCCAGCGGAGGCTCGCCGGCACCGCGAGCCGCCACGCACGCGCGTCGAGCCCGGCGGCGAGATTGAGCACGGTATCGACGCCGCCGGCGTTCACGCGGTCGAGGATGATCTCGTCGAACACCGCGGTTCGGACGATCATCGCCCAGGCGGTTGCGCGGCCGCGCTTCATGTTGTCGACGATCGCTTCGCCGCGTTCGCCAGCAAGCCGAGCCGCGAACGGATCGCGAAAGATCGCATCTGATCGCGCGGTTTCCATCGCCCGGTAGACCGCCACCCACCGCGCAGTATCAGAGACGTTCTCGATCTTGGACATTTCGGTCGGCAGTTTTGCGATATATCGTTTTGCGAAACGATATATCGTTAGGCATGTCGGCGCAACCGGCGGGCTAGCGACCTGAACCCACCCACGGACGTTGCTCGCTTGATCGCGTCTGACAGAGGAGTACCGGGGACTGCCACGCGGCGGCCCATGACTTACGTCCGCCAGAGACCACCGTCAATGGCGGGCGACCGATGTTGCACAACGGGGCGCGAAAACGCGCCGTAAGTGTCTCACTAGCCCCGATCGCCGCCGCGCGTAAATCTCTTAGGCTGCGCCGCCCGCCTCGGGTCCACCGCGACACCTCACTCCTTCCCGATCTTCCGATGTCAGGACATCGCGCGCTCGTCTCGCTCACCGCGCTCGTCGCGGTGCCATTCGTTGCGCATGCGCAGACGCGCATGCTTCGCACACCATCCGTCAGCTCGACGCAGATCGCGTTCGCCTATGCCAACAACATCTGGACAGTCGACAAGAATGGCGGCGCGGCGCGCCGCATCACGAGCTTTCAGGGCACGACCGAAAATCCCGAGTTCTCACCCGACGGAAAGCTGATCGCGTTCAGCGCCACGTACGCCGGGAACGAAGACGTCTACGTCGTCCCCGCGGAAGGCGGTGAGCCGAAGCGCCTAACGTGGCACCCGTCGCCGGACGTCGTGCAAGGGTGGACGCCCGACGGCAAGTCGATCGTGTTCGCGTCACCGCGCGCGACGCAAGCACCGACCGCGGCCCCGCGCTTCTGGACGGTCCCGGTGGAAGGCGGCGTCGAAGCGCCGATGCCGCTGCCGCGCGCGTACCAGGGCAAGATCTCGCCCGACGGCCGACACATCGCCTACCGGATGAACAACTCGTGGGACGAGGAGCGCCGCAACTATCGCGGCGGCCAGAATCGGCCGATCTGGATCGTCGACCTCAAGACGTACGATCTCGAGACGACGCCGACCGGAACGTCGGACCTCATCGTCGCGCAGGCGGGCTCACCGCGCGGCTCGTCACACTTCTCGGCGCCGAGCACGCCCGAGTCCAAGAACATGGATCCGGTGTGGGTGAGCAACGACGTGGTGGATTTCATTTCCGACCGCGACGGTGTTGCGAACGTGTGGAACTACGACACCGAGACGAAGAAGCTCACGCAGCTCACGAACTTCACGGACTACGACGTGAAGTCGATCGGCGCGTCGGCTGACGGAAGCGCCGTCGTGTTCGAGCAGGCTGGATACATCCATTTGCTCGACACCAAGGCTGGCAAAGAGCACACCGTGAACATCAGCGCGGCCGGCGACTTCCCGTGGATGATGCCGCAGTGGAAGGACGTGACGGCGAACATGCAGAGCCTCGCGTTGTCGCCCACGGGAAAGCGCATCGCCGTGGAGGCGCGGGGCGAGATCTTCACGATCCCCGCCGAGAAAGGCGACGTCCGCGACATCACGCACTCGAGCGCCTCGGCCGAGCACGAGCCGGCGTGGTCGCCCGACGGCAAGTCGTTGTCGTACTTCAGCGATCGCTCGGGAGAATACGCGTTGTACATCGAGGCCGCTGACGGCTTGACTCCGCCGCGCGAGATCAAGATCCCGACCACCGGCCACTTCTACACGGCTTCGTGGTCGCCCGATGGCAGGAAGATCATGTTCCACGACACGAACCTGCACCTCTGGGTCGTGGACGTAGCGACCGGACAAGCCAAGACAGTCGGCAACGATCCCTGGATGGTGCCGCAGCGAACGATGAATCCGGTGTGGTCGCCCGACGGCAAGTGGATCGCGTATGCCAAGCATCTGAATTCGTTGTATCACGCCATCGAAGTCGTGAACGTCGAGACGGGCGCGACGAAGCAGATCACCGACGGTCTCGCCGACGCCGTGTCGCCAGCGTGGGATGCAAGCGGCAAGTATCTGTGGTTCCTCGCGTCGACGGATTACGGTCTGCGCTCGCAATGGCTCGACATGTCGAACTACGATCACACGGAGACGTTCGCGTTGTACGTGTCGGTACTTCGCAAAGCGGACGCGTCGCCGTTCCTGCCGGAGAGCGACGAAGAGGGCGCGGCGCCGAGTGCCGATCGGGCGCCGGGCACTTTCGGCGGCGGCCGGGGCGGTCGCGGCGGCGCGGCGGCACCAGCCGACAGCGCCGGCGGCACGGAGCCAGCGGCGCGGCCAGCAGCGCGCGCGCCGATGCCGACCGTCACGATCGACTTTGACGGATTGGAGCATCGCACGCTCGCCGTGCCCGGGATCCCGGAGCGCACGTACTCGGGTCTCAAGCCGGGCGGAGCAGGCACAGTGTTCTACGTCGAAGCAGCGGCAGGTGGCGGCGGTCGTGGTGGTGCCGGCGGCGGTGCCACACTGCACCGATACACGCTGCGCGACAAGCGCGACGTCGCCTTCGCTGCCGGTGTCGCCGACTACGACGTGAGTCTGGATGGCCACAAGCTCGTGTACCGAGCGGGCGGCGGCGGCGGCGGCCGTGGTGCGGTGCCCGGCGTGGCGAACCGTCCGGCGCTCTTCCTCGTCGACGCCGATCGCACGCCGCCGCAGGCTGGGCAGGGTCGCGTGAACGCCGATCTCCGCGCCTACGTCGACGTCAAGCAGGAGTTCAAGCAGATCTTCGACGAAGCATGGCGCAACCAGCGCGACTATCTGTACGTGACCAACGAGCACGGCGCCGATTGGCCGAAGGTCAAGCAGCTGTATGGCGCACTGCTCCCGTACGTGAACCATCGCGCCGATTTGAATTATCTCATCGACATGATGGGGTCCGAGGTCGCGATCGGACACTCGTACGTGCGCGGCGGCGACATGCCCGACGTACCGGCCGCGGTGCCCGGTGGATTGCTTGGCGCGGACTTCGCCATCGAGAACGGCCGCTATCGCATCACCAAGATCTACGACGACGAGGAATGGAATCCGGATCTCCGCGCGCCGCTCGCCGCTCCAGGCGTGGACGTTCGTGTTGGCGACTACGTCCTTGCGATCAACGGACAGGACCTGAAGGCGCCGGACAACATCTATCGCCTGCTCGACGGGACGGCGAACAAGCAGACGAGCCTCGCCGTCAACGCCACGCCGACGATGGACGGCGCGCGTCACGTCACCGTGGTGCCCGTGGCGAACGATCAAACGCTCCGCGCGCGCGCCTGGATCGAGCACAATCGGCACGTCGTCGATTCATTGTCCCACGGCCAGCTCGCGTACGTGTATCTGCCCAATACGGGGCAGCCGGGCTACTCCAGCTTCAACCGCTACTACTTCGCGCAGCAGGATCGCAAGGGCGCGATCATCGACGAGCGGTACAACGGCGGCGGCCAGGCGGCGGACTACATCATCGACGTGCTGCAACGCGACTTCGACGGCTACTTCAACAATGTCGCCGGTGATCGCACGCCATTCACGAGTCCCGCCGCCGGCATCTGGGGACCGAAGGTGATGATCATCAATGAAATGGCGGGATCAGGCGGCGATCTCATGCCGTACATGTTCCGCTACCGGAAGCTCGGCACGCTGGTCGGCAAGCGCACGTGGGGTGGACTCGTCCACACCGCCGACACACCTCCATTCGTCGACGGCGGCTCGGCGATCGCGCCGCGCGGCGGATTCTTCGCGCGCGACGGAAAGTGGGCGGTGGAGAACGAAGGCGTGGCCCCCGATGTCGACATCGAGAACACGCCCAGGGAAGTCATCGCCGGTCACGACCCGCAGCTCGAGCGCGCGGTCGAAGTGGCGCTGAAGCAGCTCCAGGATCATCCGGTCGAGCGCTCGATGAAAGAGCCGCCGCCACCGACGTGGGGCAAGCGCGTCAAACCGCCGGCGCACTGATTTGGAAGGACGCTCGAACTCGGGGAGGCCGACTGGCCTCCCCGAGTTCGTTATGGCGCTCGCCAGGTCGCGCTTCGAATGAGCCGCAACAGAAACAGCAGCACGACCGCGCCGATGAACGCCACGAAAATCACGCCGCCAAGTCCACCGAACGGCACGCCCGCGCCGAGGCGCCCGAAGATCCAATTGCCCACGAACGCGCCGATGATGCCGATGATGATGTCGCCGATCAGCCCGTAGCCCGTGCCGCCCATCACCAACGAGGCGAGGACGCCAGCGACGAGTCCGACGATGATCCAGGTGAGCATGCCCATGCCGCCGCTCCTGAAGCCGATGCCGATGACGATGCCATGGGCAACAGGCGTGCCGAGCCGAGCAAGGGCCGCGGATCGGCGCTATCGGGACGGATCACCCGGCTGATGTGATCCGAGCGAGCTTCGGCGGCCGTTTGCCGCGACGAATCGCGCCGACGATCGGCGCGTACTCGAGCTCATGGCCGGCGCGCAGCTGGCGCAGCAACAGCCCTCCGCGGCTCATATCGCCGCGGCCCACGAATTCGGTCGGAAAGAGTATGCGGTCGCCAAATACGTGCACGAGAGTATCGGCGTACTTTCCGGTCGCGATGCTGCCAAGCAGAATGACGCGGTTCGATGCACCCAGCCGCTCGGCCAAGTGCTCCACGTCGCGGCGAAACGGGACGCGATGGCGTGCCCCAGCTTTGGCAATGTCGATCCTCGAGAACGAAACGAGATCGCGACGCTGAACGACCGTCTCCGGCGGCACGAGACCTCGATTGGCCGTGATGACGTACGTCGTCGGTCCAGCCGCCGAAGAGCCGAACGCGCGCGCGTATGCCAGCTTGCCGCGAAAATAGAGTCCGCTCAGAAAGCTGAAGACTTCGCCGATCGGCGCGCCGTCCGCGCGGATTCGCCGCGCGAGATCGAATTCCGCGTCGCGATTGAGCAGGATCCGCGCGCGCTCCCCGTCGCAGCGGGCGGGCGAGAGGAGGAAAATCTGATGCATCCCGAATATTATCAATTGCGCAGCCTGGCAGCCTGGCAGCCTGGCAGCCGCGCTGGCCGGTACGGGCCGCGGTGGCGAAACCTGCCGAGCCCGCCACGCGTCGTTCTCTGCGGGCACTCTCCCCAAGAGGTTACTCGGTGCAACTCTCGATCTTGGTGCTGAACCTCGTGTACGCCGCCCTCGGCGTCGTGCTCATGTACCTGAGCTACCGGATCATCGACCGGCTCACGCCGGAGGTCGACTTTCCGGCGGAGCTCAAACGCGGGAACATCGCCGTCGCGATCTTCATCGCGGCCTTGTTCGTCTCGATCGCGCTGATCGTTGGCAGAGCGATCGGCTGATCACCATGCGCGCACTCCCGCTGGCGATCGCGGCGTCGATCGCCCTGTCCTTGATTCCAAGCTTGTCGACTGCGCAGTCGGCAACGCTCGGTAAGGCGGCGAACGCGCTCGAGCGCGTGGCGGCCGCGCGGAACGCCAAGAAGGTCAGCGCCCGCTTCGATCCGACATTCAAGAAATACTCGAAGCGCTACTTCGGCCCCGCGTTCGACTGGCGTTACTTCAAGGCGCAGGGATTTGCCGAGAGCGGGTTGAAGCCGGACGCCACGAGCTGGGTCGGCGCGCGCGGATTGATGCAGCTCATGCCGTCGACGTACCGGGAGATCGCCTCGCACCGCCCGGAGTTCGGGCCGATCGATCAGCCGGAGTGGAACATCGCGGCCGGTGTCATGCACGACCGATATCTCTGGCAGCTCTGGCAAAAGGATGTGCCCGACGACGAGCGCCACCGCTTCATGTTCGCGAGCTACAACGCCGGAGAGGGAACGATCGCGCGGGCGCTGAGCGTCGCCAGGACGAAAGGCGGCGCGCCAGCGTGGTCGAGCATCGAGCAGATCGCGCCCTCGGTGCAACGCTGGCGCTACACCGAGACGCTCGGCTACGTGAAGCGCATCGACTCCACGTACGCCTGGCTCACGCGGCCGTAGCCGCGCGAGCGTTCGCGGTCACACCGGCTCCTCGATGCTCGGGCTCTGGGGCGTGAAAAATTTCGGCCCGCTCTCGGTGATGTGGAGACAGTCCTCCAGCCGGATGCCGAACTCGCCGTAAATCGCGATCGTCGGCTCGTCGCTGAAGCACATCCCGGGCTGGATCTTGGTGGTGTTGCCGCGCACGAAGTTGGTCCATTCGTGCCCGTCCAATCCGATCCCGTGTCCCGTGCGGTGCGGAAGACCGGGCACCTTGTAGCCGGGTCCAAAGCCGGCGTCGGAGATCGCCTTGCGTGCCGCCGCGTCCACCGACTCGCAGGTCGCGCCAATCTTCGCCGCGGCGAACGCCGCGCTCTGCGCGCGCTTCTCGAGCGCCCACACGTCGCGCATACGCTGCGTCGGTTTGCCGAACACCGTCGTCCGCGTGATGTCGGACGTGTAGCCGTCCACCGTGCAGCCGGCGTCGATGAGGACCACGTCGCCATCGCGAAGCTTCTGCGGCTGAACGCTGCCGTGCGGAAATGCCGTGTATTTCCCGAAGATCACGAGCGCGCCTTCGCTCGTGCCACCGAGTCGCCGCGTCGCGTCGGCGACGGTCGCCGAGAGCTGTTGCTGCGTGATGCCTTCCTTAAGCGTTTTGAACGATGCGCCAATCGCCTGGAGCGTGATGTCGTTGGCCCGCTGCATCAGCGCGATCTCGGTGGGTGACTTGATCATGCGGCACCCGGCCGTGACCGGCGTGGCGCTCACGAATTGTGCGCCGGGCAGTTCCTGGCGAACGCCGTCGAAGATGAAGAAACGAACGCGCTCCTCCACGCCGATCTTGCCGGCGCCGGCGCCGCGGTCGCGGAGTATGCCGGCGATCACGCGATAGGGGCTGTCGTCCTCCTGCCAGACGCGCACGTCGTTCGAGAATTTGATCAGCTCGCGCGCCCGCTGCTCCTCGAATCCTGGCGTCACCCACGCGAGGTCGCCGCGAACCGGAATCACCACACCAAACGGTCGTTCGCTGTTCCCCCACCGCACGCCCGTGTAGTAGAACATGCTCGAGCCGCCCTCGAGGAACATCGCCGCAATCCCGTTGGCACGCATGAGAGACCGCGCCTTGTCGATTCGTGCGCGGCGTTCGTCGTCGGTGATCGGCGGTACCGCTGGCGCGAGCGGCTTGAGCGACGCGATTGGATCCACAGCCTGCCCCACGGCGAGGCGGGGGTCCAATGCGGCGACGCCGGCGAGCGCCGCCGACCGCGTCAGGAAGTCACGACGTTTCATTGTGCCAAGCAGTCAGAAGGTGATCGAGCGAGGCGAAACCCGGCTATTTCATCGAGAGGTACTTCGGATCGACGTCGGTGAATCCCCAGGCCTGCAGCTGACGAGCCCACTCGCCAAGGTTGTCCTTGGACACGCGTATGAGATCCATCTGTACGTGCGCGGGAACGTCCTTGTGCGAGTAAACGTGGTCGAAGATCGTCTTCACTGAGACGTAGCCCCAATTGTACGTGGGCTGCGCGAGCAGGACCGGAGCCAGACCTTTCTCGACATACGGTAGTTCGGCGGGCAGCGCGTCCACCGACACGACCTTCACCTTGTTGGGATCGAGGTCGGTGAGCAGCGCCTTCGTGAAGAGCGCCCAGCCGCCGATCATCGCCCAGCCTTGAATGTCGGGATACGCGTTCTGCGCGCGAAGCACTTCGGCCGCGGCATCCTGCGGCGTCTCCGCATGGTAGAACGTGTTCAAAATGGTGATGCCCGGATAGTTCTTCGCCTCGTCCTTCACCCCCTGCACGCGATGTTGCAGGTTCGGCGCGTTCTGGTTGCCGGCGAGAATCGCGATCTTCCCCTTGCCGCCCATCTGCTTGGCGAGCTCCTGCATCACCTGCTTGCCCATCAGTTGATCGTCGCCCCCGTAGAACGAGAAGCGCTTGGAGCCCGCGACGTCGCTGTCGAAGGTCATGACCGGCACGCCGCGCGCGACCGCTTCATCGACCGCGCCGACCAGCTTTCCGGCATCGCTCGCCGACAGCAGGATCGCGTTGGCGCCGGCGTTGACCGCTTCGCCGATCCGCTGTGCCTGCAGCGTGGGATCCTCGTTCGGCGGCGTGAGCCAGTCGATCTTCACGTTCACGCCCGTCTGCTTTGTCAGCTCGGCGGCCGCTGCCTCGGCTCCCTGCCGGCCCGAGAGAAAGACCGGGTTGGTCGAACTCTTCGCGATCATCGCGATGGTGAACGTCTTGCCGACGCCCGCCGCCGACGTGCTGGCGCCGCCCGCCGCCTTGTCCGAGTTGGCGCCGCCGCTGCAAGCGGTGAACAAAAATGCGGCGACAGGGAGGAGGCGAACGATCGATGACGAGCAGCGTCTCATGCGATGACCTCGGCCAAAGGAAAGGGGAAACACGGTGACGGCACGTCAAGAATGCCGGGCGCGGCGGATGATTGTCAACGCGCCGTTGAAGCCGGCGCCTTCCGGCAGCGCGGCTCGACGGATATGCTGTAAGCGCTTTCTTCCTTCGCGCTCGGATTCCAAATGGGCATCCAACACCGCCGGCCGGACGCCGGCATGACGGAACGGGGATCGTGGCCAGCGTCGCCGGCGTAGACTTCGGAACACAGAGCGTTCGCGTCGCCATCGTCGATAGCGAGCGCGGCACGCTCGCCGCGGCGGTGGCCGAGTATCCGGTCAAGCGCGATCGCAACGACCCGGACTTCGCGACGCAGTCGCACGCGGCGCACATGGATGCGCTGGTGCTCGCGACGCGCGCCGCGGTGCGTGAAGCGCGCGTGAGGCCGAGCGACGGACAGGCGATCGCGCTCGACACCACCGGGTCGACGGTGATCCCGGTCGACGAGCACCTCGAGCCGCTCGACGATTACTACTTGTGGGCGGACCACCGGGCGAAGGAAGAGGCGGCGCTCATCACCGAGGTCGCGCGGCGTCGTCGCCTTCCCGCGATCGAATTCTGCGGCGGCGTGTACTCGTCCGAGTGGGGCTTCGCCAAGCTGCTGCACTGGCTGCGGCACAACCCCGATCGGCGCGCGCGCTTCGCGACCGCGCTCGAGCACTGCGACATGGTGACGGCCGTGTTGTGCGGCATCACCGACCCGTCAGCCGTCCCGCGGTCCGTATGCGCGATGGGCCACAAGTGGTTGTGGAACGACTCGCTCGGCGGCCTGCCGCCCGAGGACTTCCTGTGTGCGGTCGACCCGCTGCTCGGCGGAGTGCGCGACAAGTTGGCCGGCGAGTATCGCACCTCCGATCACCTCGCCGGGCATCTCAGTTCCGAGTGGGCCGATCGGCTCGGGCTCCGTGCCGGCATCCCGATTCCCGTCGGCGCATTCGACGCGCATTGGGACGCGATCGGCGCCGGGGTCCAGGAAGGCGACGTCGTGAACGTGATCGGCACCAGCACGTGCATCATAGCGATCGCGAAAGATGCGGGATGCGTCCCGGGTGTGTGCGGTGTGGTGTACGGTTCGGTGCATCCGGACTACGTTGGCGTGGAGGCCGGACTCTCGGCCGTGGGGGACATCTTCGAAGCGATTGCGCGGCGCGCCGGCCGCGGCGTCAAAGAACTCTCACAAGGATTGGATGAGTATCGCGCCGGCCAGACGGGGCTGCTGCGCATGGCGTGGGACAACGGCGATCGCACGGTACTCGTGAACCCGAACCTTGGGGGCGTCACGCTCGGCTGGAACCTCACGCACGAGCCGCGCGACGAGCTGTTCGCGGCGATCGAGGGTACGGCGTTCCACACGCGCATCGTCCTCGATCGGATGTCGGAGCACGGCGTGCCGATACGCCGCGTGATCAACGGCGGCGGCGTTCCGCAGCGCAACGAGGTGCTCAACCGCGTTTATGCGAACGTGCTCGGCGTGCCGGTGCTCGTGCCCGAACGGCCGATCACGAGTCTCGGCTCGGCGATCTTCGCATTTCTGGCCGCGGGTGCGTTCTCCAGCGTCGAACAGGCGCAGGCCGCGTTGTGTCCCCCGTATCGCGTGGTCGAACCGGACGCGCGCGAGCATGCCCGGTACCAGCGGCTCTATGCGATGTACCGGGATCTGTACTTCGCGTTGGGGAATCCCGCGTCGCAGCCGGTGCCGATTGGATCGGTGTTGCCCGAGCTTCGCAAGATCGCCGCCGAGGTGCGGTCGTGAGGCGAATGGCCAGCAGCGTGGGCGTGGGGCTCGCGATTCTTTTCTTCGCCAGCGCAACTAACGCCCGTGCCCAAGCCGCGCAGAAGCTGTCCGTCGACATTCACGTCCGCGACACGGCCAACGTGCCGATCGGCGGCGTCGACGTCGCGATCGTGCGCGGCATCAATGAGGTGAAAGCCGCCGGGACGACTGCCGCCGACGGACGCGTCGTGCTGCAGGTCGAGGTCATTCCCGGGGAGTTGCAGCTCGTGACGCGAAAGATCGGGTACGAGCGTGCCGATCGGTTCTTCCGCACGGCCGCGGAATCCTTGTCGTTCGACGTCGTGTTGCGACAGGCCGTGCAGCAACTGAATCCCGTTCGCGTCACGGCCCTAGAGGACATCAAGCGACGGAGCTACCACATCGACGCGGACGAGATCGCGGCCCACGCCGACGTGCTGTTCGACGCGTCGGACATTCTGGCCAAGCTGCGGCCCGACATGATCTGCGGCCGGTCGTGCAGGCCAATGGCATCGGCGATCGTGAGAGTCCAGACGCCGGCGCGAGCCTGCCCGTCGCTCGTCTTTCTGGAGCCGCGCACGAGGTGTCCGAAGATCGAGTCGCTGCCGTCGCTCGCGACGAACGTGTGGGTCAACGGACAGCGCATTCGCCTCGTGGCTCCCGACGAAGCCGCGGTGGCGCGGCAGCATGGGATCCTGGCCGGACTGCTGCCAGGCACGATGACCGTGCTCAGCGAGATCAAGCCCGAGCACATCGAGGAGATCACGTATCTCGATTCGACCGACAACACTGTCGGCACGATCGGAAGCAACGACGCGCTGTTCATCGTGCTGAAGCGCGGAGTGGGGTACCAGCCCGGCAAGCCTTCGTACGTCGTCTCCGATGCTGTTCCAACCCCGGAGCCGACTGCGTCGACTCTGCCGGTGTATCGATATCGCCTCCTTGGGGTGTTCGACCGCGATACCGGCGAACCGATCGAAGGGGCCGAAGTAACCGACATGACGTCGGGCACGCACGCGGCCACGAGCGAAACCGGTACGGTAAGTCTCGTCTTTCTCCCCGAAGGCGGATCCCCGGTACGCATCACCAAACCCGGCTACGACGAGCTCACCATCGCCGTGGAAATCTCGGCGAGCAGCACGGTGCCGCTTACGCTCCTAATGTCCAAGCACACACCGAATTAGGCCGGAGCTGTTCTACGACGATGCCACGACACGGATGCTCGTCCGTGTTGCACTCTGGCGGTTACTGGTACGTGTACTATGATGAGTACACGTGCGGACACTATGGCGCGGTCCGCACGCGCGACTCGACAACCCGCTGACTCCGCTGACTCCCGCTGACCGATGCGACGTCGGACCTTCATCCAGACACTTGGCGCGGCTACGGCGGTGGGAGTAATCCCGCGCCGCCTTCTCGCCGTCGGTCGACTCGAGCGAATCGGCCTCGAGCTCTATGCCGTTCGCAAGGCGATGCGCGCGGACCCGGAGCGCACGCTCGCGGCCGTGCGTGCGATCGGCTACACGGATGTCGAGCTCCTCTCGTCCTTCGGCAACTTCGGCCGAACCCCACAGCAGGTGCGCACCGCGCTCGAGCACGAAGGCCTGCATGCCCCGTCGGCGCACATCGATCCCGCTTTGCTGACCGATCGCGACAAGTGGGCGCGCGCACTCGAGGACGCAGCGCTGATCGGGCAGCAATATCTCATCGTGCCCAGCCTGCCGGCCGAGGCGCAGCATTCACTTGATGTGTGGCGTATCTGGGCCGATCGGTTCAACACTGCGGGCGCGGCCGCTCGGCGCGCGAATCTGTGGCTGGGTTTCCACAACGAGCCGGACCACATGAAGCCGATCGATGGGAAAATCCCCTACGACGTCTTCCTCGACCGTCTCGATCCGTCGTCGGTCCGCCTTCAGCTGGACGTTGGCAACATGCTCATGGGCGGCGGGGACCCAATGGGGTACCTCGCGCGCCATCGGAATTGGTATTGGAGTTTCCACTTGAAGGACGTGGTCCCCGACCGGTCGCGCGATACCGAGCTCGGAACGGGTACGTTCGAATTCAGACGTTTCCTTGCTGCGGTGCCGGATCTGCGCAACAAACCGTGTTATGTTGAACAGGAAGGACCGAGTGACGAGCTCGGATCTGCACGTCAGAACTATGAATTTCTGCGGAGTCTGACCTTCGGCTGAGAAATCACGAGGAATTCGCTCGAAACTAATGCTTGACGGCCTCGGCAGGGTCGCGTACTCTCACGACGCGGTGAACGACCCCTGACGCGCGAGGCGGCGCGGTTAAAGGAACCTCCGTTGAACAACACACAGCCCGAACGAGCCGACGTGTCCTCGGGGCGGCCTGCCTCGACGACCAGCGAAACGCTCCCCGCAACCCAGCGGGCGAATGAAGCGACGGCCGAGCTCCTGGCCCTCTGCCACACTGCGACCGAGGATGGCAAGCTGCTCGGCCAGGACGTGCTGGCTCTCCAGGATTGGCTCGAGCACTATCGCGATACCGACTTTCCGGATTCGGGGCTCGTCCGCGACACCATTCGGCGCATCCTCACCGTCGAAGCGATCAGTGATGGCGCGCGAAACGAGCTATATCGGGCCCTCGAAAAGGCGCTCCCGCGCGATGTCTCCGCGATGCTCCGGTCCAGGCGGCGAACCGCGGGTCACGCGCATCACGCCAGCGCCCAGCCGGTCGAGGCGCACGATGTCGTCGTCGCGCGAACCCTGTACGAGGATCGCGCCATGTCGATCGCGCGCTTCGCCTTCGAAGGCGACGAGGTCCTGCTGGTGCGCGATCCCCACTATCCGCACAGCAAGAACGCGATCATGGTGCGTCTGCTGAGCGGGTTCGACATCGGCTACGTTCCGGAATTCGCCGCGCGCTCCCTCGCCGTGCAGCTCGATCAGGACCGACGATACACGGCGCGCATCAGGAAGATCGTGAACCGCGACGGCGTGCCAGTGGCGCTCGTCGCGATCGACGTCTTCGACGAGGAGCCCGCCCTCGAAGGGCTGCGCCGGCCCAGCGATCACTCCGCGGCAGCGCTCAGCCTCGCCACGCCGACGACGCCCGTTCGCGGGATTCCACGTCAGGAGAAGTCGCGTCAAAGCGGGTTGCTGCTGTTCGCCCTCGTCGCGACGCTGCTCGCGCTGATTATTTCGCGACTGTAATCGCGGACTAGCGAGGCGGCGTTCGCGGCCCGGCCGTCGACGTCGCCGGGATCGACACGCCAAAGCGCGCGATCACCCGAAACGCGCTGTCCGTGAGCACTCCCGTCCCGCGATGTTGATCGGGCTCGCGAGCGTAGTACAACGGCCCCACGCGCAGCACGACGAAGCCGACTCCCGGGGCCACGAAATGTCCGAATTGGCCCGCGAGGCGCGCACACACCGCGCGATCACGCACCAGCGTGATCGGCGACAGGTCGCCCGGTTTGGTGATTCCCTGTTCCTGGCGAATTTCCTTGGCCAACTCTCCACTGTTCGAGAGAACAGCGATCACTTCGTCACGCGCGCTGTCGGCGAGGATCTTGGAGTTAGAGCACGGCACCTGAGCCCAGGCAGGCCGGACGCATACGGTAGTCGCGAGGAGCAGGAGCGCTCCCGCAATGGTCGAACTCGGTCTCACAATGGCCTCCCTTGTGCGAGGTCCTGCCGGCGACAGGAGCAATTGTGGGGCCCGGCGCCGCCGAGGGTCGACGGTGATAGCCGCTCACCCTGTCTCCGGTACGTGTTCAACGCCGAAGTTCAGTCGCCGGCGCGTCTTCGAGCGGGGGTTGGCCGTAATACGCCGCCGGCCCATGCTTCCTGAAAAAGTGCTTGTCTAGAAGCTCGGACGGAATCGGCTCGGCTGCCGCGTTGAGCGTCATCGTGTCGTACGCCAGACGCGCGATTTCCTCCAGGACGCTCGCGGTGTCGACCGCGACGCCGACCGACGAACCCCAGCAAAAGCTCGCGTGACCCGCGACGAGCACCGCCGGCATCCGGATCGGGTCCAAGCGCGCAAACCGGCGCACGATGGCGTGTCCGGTGTTCTCCTCGTAGTCGGCGCGAATTTCGGCGCCCTCGAGGTGCGTGGTGATCGGCACCGGACCATGGAAATAGTCCGCGTGCGTGGTGCCGAGGCACGGGATCTCGCGACGCGATTGCGCCCAGACCGTCGCGTAATGGGAGTGCGTGTGCACCACGCCGCCGATCTGTGCGAACGCGCGATACAGCACGACGTGCGTCAGCAGATCCGACGACGGCCGCAGCTTGCCCCCCCCTTCGACGACTCGTCCGCCGAGATCCGTGACGACCAGCATCTCTGGGCGGAGATCGGCGTACGGCACGCCGCTCGGTTTGATCACGATCAAGCCATGTGATCGATCGATCGCGCTGGCGTTTCCGAACGTGAACGTCGCGAGGCCGCGGCGCCAAAGCTCGATGTTGGCGCGGCAGACCTCGTCGCGCAGCGCGCCGACCGCGTCCTTGGCCGATGTCATGCGATGCCCGCGCGCAGTTTCGCGCGTTGAATGATCGCCGCCATGACGTCGCGATACTTCGTGAATGTGTCGTCGACGACCTGTAGCGTCGGAATGGCGCTGGGCGACAGCGACAGTGTTTCGTTGTTGAAGCGACCGAATCCCGACTCGTGCACGCCGCTGCTTCCGCGACCCGGGGCCGGGCTGCTCAAGTGCTGAAAGAACCGACTGTACTTCTGCCATCGCGGGCCGCCGCCGGCGTGATACAACGGAATGAATCCGTGCAGCGCGTCGTACGGCATCTCGCCCACGCACAAGACGTTCGGAAAGCGCGTTCTCAGATCGGTCACGAGCTGCTTCGTGCCTTCGTGCATGTCACCGTTCATGCTGTTGACGTGGCCGCCGGCAATGTCGAGAAAATACGCATCGACGCCGTAGTGCTGAATCATATCGGCGATGCGTCCCTCGAGATGCTCGCGCCACGAGTCGGCGCCAAGGTTCATGTAACCCAGCCAGCCGTCCTGATGCCGATCGTTGTTCCAGTCGACCCAGTTCAGATCGTAGACATCGCCGTCGATCTTGTGCGTGATCGCGTCGGCGATGCTCGGCCAACTCGGAAGCTTCTTGTTCGCCGAGTTCATGCCGAACATCGGCATGAACTTGAAGCCGAGCCTGTGCCCCTCGTCGATCAGCTTTCTGAAACCCGCGTCGCCGCCCATCCGATCCGAGACGCGGTACGTCGGGTAGTCCCAGTAGTACCGACCGTCCCATGCCGAGATGAACACCAACACGCGGTCGCCCGGAATCTGCGTCGACATCCACCGCAGAATCTCGAGCATTCGCGCGTAGTCGTTGAACATGTACCCGGTGTAGTGCATGCCATGGAGCGTCGTTACCATCGCGGTCTGGCGGAGCCATGCCGGGACATCGCCGCGGCGCTCCCAGTCCGGGATCGCGAACGCGCGCTCGATGTGCGCCATGTGCGTTGCGACGGCCTCATCGGCGGAGGCCGTGCGGCCCAAACGCCACGTCGGCATCTGGACGCGCTTGTCGTCGCGCCACGCATCATGCTCGTAAATCGTCTCGACGCGGGAGCTCGCTTCGCCCGGCGCGAGGTAGAACCGCTTGGGCCGCACCCGTGTATCGAGCGAGGAGACGTACACGATCTCGCCCGGCGGCGTTTGAATCATCAGCAACGGGGTCGTCATGCTTCCCGAAGCGTTGAGATCGCCTCCGCCGAACGGGTAGCCCACGAGCGATTCGCCGTCGCGCGGATCGTTGAACCCGCCGGCGCCAAACGACAATTGGCCGCGCGGCACGCCCCGCACGATCGTCGTGATGGTCTTGACCGGCCGCTCCATTTCGACGATCGCGTCCCACTCGATCGTCGTCCCGGTGCGCCGCAGTGAAGCG
>DATISA010000005.1:0-12817 GCA_035469245.1 Gemmatimonadaceae bacterium | reverse complement strand
GTAGATGGCAAGCCAAAACAGGTTTCGGCCACGGACCGCGCTGGACGTGCGATGCCCGCGCGCGTGGGCTGGCGAATCGCCCGGCGGCCAACCCAACGATTCGATCGGGATCTTGCTCGGCCGGTGCGTGTGCTCGCGGCGCGTCGAGGCTCTCCAAGGCGAGATCGGGCCGGTGCATCGCGATGCTGTCCTTGCAACGATCGGCAATCTGGCGTTGGGATGCATGGTCGACGACAAACCCTTGTTGCGTGCCTTCGCCCGCCTAACGCTCAAGCTAAGCGGCAAAGGAATCATATAAGAGTGCGCGCACAGCGCGCACAATCCAGAGCTCCTTTGTCCGCTTCAGCGCCCGTTAGACAGCTCGCTCATCGAAGCGAGTCCCGCACTTCGACGGTGGTGAGTGGTACCTTCGATCGCCGCAGCTGTGCCACCAGGGCCACGCCGGCCGAGTCGGACACAACGACCGCCGCGCGCCAGACCTCATACCCGACGAGTCGAACGGTGAGTTGGACAGCACCCGGTCGCGATGGCCGAAGCCGGATCACGCCGGCGGTATCCCCGTTCGCACGAAGCTGCAGCGCTGGGATTAGTGCCTCTGCTTGCGGGAGCGGGGCGCCGGAATGCGCATCGAGTGCGAGAACAACGATGGACCGCGGCGCGGCGAGCTCGGTGAAGCGGATCACCGGGGCCAATGGCGCATGGGCCCAGTCACTTCCGGCATGGTGGCAGGCCGTGCTGAACGCGCAAGCGAGGAAGATCGATAGCTGAGCTTTCATGTGAACTCTATAGCTGCCTAACGCTAATTAGACAGCAAATTTACGCGACTTACAATCATGAAACCATACTTACGTAAGTCGCGTATCGCGCGGATCATTCGAATGGCCTGTCGCGCAAGGTCGTGCGACGCACTGACTTGAGTCAGTGGACAGGCGAGGCCTGGCCGAGATTATCCAACTTACGCAAGTCGTGTAACACGCACGAGTGTCCTGTGAAATGAGGAGCGACGTTGGAAGGACGTATCTCGCGGCAGGCCACCACGTTGCCGGCGGCGGCGTTCCGGCGAGCGGCATACGCTAGAGCACGGCCTGGAGATTGTCGTCAGAGACGATCGGCTGGGTTCCGCGCCCCCCGGGCCGCCACGATGGACGAGCGGAGCTCGCGGATCCGCGGATCCGCGGATCGCGCGGCTGCTGGAGCGGCCGCCAGAAATCGACCGACCCCGATCAAGCTACCTCCCACCGCCACGACCTCGCGCGGCTCCGTAACCCCGCTCCCATCAGGACCAACGCTCCAAACAAAACCGCCTGCGCCGGACGCCCGGCGCAGGCGGTCTCTATCCCAACCACACATCAATGCCTACGGCACCACACTCGCCGTCACATTCGTCGGCGCGTAGATCCCGTTGAACAGGAACTTGAACGTCCCGTGCGGCTGGCCGCGGAAGGTGATCTCCGGCCCGAACAAGTAGACCTTGCCGCGCCCATAGTTCGCTTCGATCACCGCCGCGCCGCCCTCGAGATAATTCTGCCCCCACGCCCAGCCGCTGCGCAGCGGCGCCGGGCTGTCGAACCAGGCCACGGCCTTCGTCCCTTTCATCGCCGCGTCGGGCTTGAGGCGGAACACCGGGCTGTTGTCGAAGAACACGTCGGCCTGCTTGTCGAATCCCGACGCCACCGGCGCGGTATTGTCGACCGCGACCCTCAGCACCGATCCCGGCACATAGTACTCCTCACCCGTCAACGCGCGATCTGGCTGCCCCGGCGAGCGGACGACGAGATGATTCTCGATCGGCAGTCCGAGTGCGTAGCCGAGCGACGTGGCGGTGCCCACCGTGATGATCGTGCCGCCCTGATTCAGGAATTCCTCGAGCTTGGGCAGCGTCGTCTCGGGCGTCAGCTGCCCAAGCATCTTCTGAAATTCCGCCGGAATATTCGTCGCCGCCGGACCACCACCGCGACCACCGCCCCGGCCGGCCGCGAACGTCGCGCCGCCCGCGCCGCGCACTTGCGCGCCCGACGGCAGGATCAGCACGTCGAACCGGCTCTTGAGGTTGCCGGCATCGAGATCCTTGGGATACACGATCTCGTAAGGGATCTCGAATTGCTCGAATTGGTAGCGCGTCCAGCCCGACGGCATCGAGCCGCCGTACTGATCGAACAGCGCGATGCGCTTCTGGCTCAGCTTCTCGGCGTCGGCCGGACGTGACGTTACGCCGACGAAGCTGACGCCGAGGTCGGCGGCCGACTTCTGCAGCACGGGGAGCGCGCTCGCGCTCACGAAGTACGTCCCGGCCGGATAGGTCTTGCCGCCGGCCTGAATCGGCGACTTGAGCCAATACACCTCGCCGTTCGCCTTGAACACGCGGTTCATCACCGTCACCGCGTCGTTCTCGACGTGCGACATCAGATAGCCAGCCGCGCCTTGCGTGCTGGCGATCGTCCCGGCGGGCGGCTTCGCGAGCTCGGTGCCGCGAATCTGCTTCACGTTCGGCACGTCGAAGCCATCGAGGATGCGATCGAACTTGACGCCCATCTCGTAGGCGAGCGTCCAGCCCGCGTTGTCGTATGGCCGGCGCGGCGGACCGCCGGGATAGGCAAAGTCGTTGGGATGGTCCTGCGGCTCGAGCATGTCGAGCACGTGCGCGCGCGCCGCCTGCGCGGTCTTGATCACGAACGAGCCGGCCGGATACTGCTTGCCGCTCACCGTGAACGGCTGCGTCGCCTGGTCGACGTAGACGCCGACGTGCCGCAGCGTGTTGACGAACTTCACGGCCGTCGGAAAATCGGGCTGGTCGGCTGGAATGATGTACCCGCGCGGATCACGCTTGTCCTTGGCGTGGAGCACGTCGTTGTACGCGTGCGTCTGCGCCTCGACGCTTCCCGCGCCGCGGCCGAACGGCGCGGTCGGGTTGCCCACCGCGCCGCCGGGCTGATCGCCAGCGGGCGCTGCGCCACGACCGCCTCTGCCGCCGCGACCACCGGCCGGCGCGCCGGCCTGCTGCGCGCCGCCGCTCAGCGCCTCTTCGGCCGCCGCGATGTCCTTGCCGCTGATCGTCCAGCTGTCCTGGCTGCCCTTCTCGATGGCGTGTTTGGCCATGAGATACTTGTCATACAACAGCGTCTCGCGATAGCGGGACGCGAAGTCGAAGATCGAGTAGTTGGCCGTCACCGAATAGTCGATCGACTGGCGGAAATGCCATTCCTGCGGCGCGATCGGCGCCGGCATGTCGCCGTGCGGAAGCTGCATCTCGGCGACGAACGGGATCCGGGTCGGCGTCGGATTGCCGATTGCCTCGGTGAGAATGCCGATGATGCCCTGGAAGTACCCGATCGTTCGCAGACCGCCGTTCCACCACGTCGAGTAGCTCGAGCCGGAACGCATCGTGAAGCCCGGCTTGTTCTCCTCGAGGAACCGCTGGTGCATGACCGCGCCCACCATGTCGAGTCCCATCACGATCATGGGGTCGAGGTTATAGTTGAACGGGTCGCGGAACGGCGGCGAGAAGATCACCGTGCCGGCGGGGCCGGTCTGGTGGTGGTTGTACATGATCTGGGGGTGCCATTCCCAGAACATGAAATGGTTGATGTTCTTGGTCTCGCTCAGGTTCGACATGAACGAGTCGCGATTGTCGTCGTGGCCCGCGTATTTGTTGTAGAGCAGCGGGATGTTCATGTTGCGCTGCAGCGTGTCCTTGTCCTTCATGTACCAGTTGGCCACGAGCTGCATGCCGTCGGGATTCGCATGCACGGCGAGGATGATGTCGTCGCGCAGAATGCGCCGGGTCTCGTCATCGTTGCGGCTCACGAGCTGGAAGCTCGTCTCGATGAGCTGGTTGGCGCCGAGCACTTCGGTGGCGTGCAGGCCGCCGTCGAACCAGACGACGGACTTCCCTTCCTTGGCCATCGCGCGCGCCTGCGCATCGGTCAGCCCCTCGCCCTTGGCGAGGCGCATCGAGATGTCCTTGTAGCGCGCGAGGTTCTTGAAGTTGGCTGGATCGGTGATGATCGCGGCGAGCTGCGGCCGCCCTTCACTCGTCTTGCCGATCTCGACGACCTGCATGCGATCCGACTCGCCGTCGATCTTGTGCCAGTACGCCGTGAACTGGTCGTAGTTGGGCAGATACCAGTCGTCGCCGATATTGTGGCCGAAGAACTCCTTCGGCGTCGTGACGTGTCCCTGGGCGAATGCCGTGCTCGCCGCAAAAACCAGCGGCACTAGGGCCGCGGCGCGCCAGGTGCGGTGGACCCGCGTCATCCAGAACCTCCGGAAGGTGGGGTACAACAGGGTGGGGGGTGGGCGGTGGGGATGTGCGACAGGGAGTCTATCCCCTGGACCTACGCGCCAAAAGGCCGGGCCGCTGACCTTTGCCGAAGCCGCAGTCGCTTCAGCTACCGCGACTCGACCGCCGCGGGCGCCGCCAGCCGCGTGAGCACCCGCGGCCCGTTGTCGGTGATCGCCACCGTGTGCTCGAAGTGCGCGGACAGCGAGCCGTCGAGCGTCACGATCGTCCAGCGGTCGGCGAGGGTGCGGGTGGCCGGGCCGCCCAGGTTCACCATTGGCTCGATCGCCACCGTCAAACCGGCGACGAGCTTCTCGCGCCGCTTGGGCTTTCCGTAGTTGGGGACCTGCGGCTCCTCGTGAAACTCCACGCCGATGCCGTGACCCACGAGATCGCGCACGACGCTCATCCCGGCGCTTTCGACCACGGCCTGGACCGCCGCGCCGATGTCGCCGATGTGATTGCCCAGCACGGCGGCATTGATTCCGGCGTGCAACGCGCGCATGGTCACCTCGAGCAGCCGGTGGGCGTCGGGACCGATCTCGCCCACGGGCACCGTCGTCGCGCTGTCGGTGAAATAACCGCGATAGCCCACGCCGACGTCGAGCGAGATGATGTCGCCGTCCTTCAGTAGGCGCTTCTTCGAGGGGATGCCGTGCACGATCTCGCTGTTCACCGACGCGCAGATGCTGCCCGGAAATCCGTACAATCCCTTGAAGGCCGGCACCGCGCCTTCGTGGCTCCGGATGAAATCCTCGGCGACCTGATCGAGCTCGGCCGTGCTGATGCCCGGACGCACGGCGCCGCGCAGGTGGTCGATGGTAGCGGCGAGAATCTGTCCGCCTTGCGCCATCAGCTCGATCTCGCGCGCCGACTTGAGCTGGATCACCGCGTCGCCACTCCGAGCGCGTCGAGCGCGCGCGCGGTGATGTCATCGATCGCGCCGACGGCATTGACCACGGCCACGCGGTCACCATTCCGCTTGTACCAGCCAAGCACGGGCGCCGTCTCGTCGTCGTAGACGCGAAGCCTGGTGCGAATCGCCTCGGGATCGTCGTCCTTGCGCCGCACGAGCGCGCCGCCGCACTTGTCGCACACGTCGCCGACCTTGCGCCCCGTGTACGGCGTTTGACAGTTCTCGCATACGGTGCGATCGCTCAGCCGGCGCACGATCTCTTCGTTGTCGATGTCGAACACGAGCACCGCGTCGAGCTTGCGATCGAGCGAGTCGAGCATCTTCTCGAGCCCTTCGGCCTGCGGCACGGTGCGCACCGCGCCATCGAGGACCACGCCTTTGGCGTACTGCGGCTGCCGCAGCTCCTCGGCGAGAATGCCGAGGATCACCGAGTCCGGCACGAGCTCACCGCGATCCATGTAGCCCTTGGCCTCGAGCCCGAGCCGGGTGCCGGCCCGTTTGGCGGCGCGAAGGACGTCGCCCGTGGCGAGCGTTGGAACGTCGAGCGCTTTCGCGAGCAGCGGAGCCTGCGTGCCCTTGCCCGCACCGGGCTTGCCGAAGAGGACGATGATCATGGTGAGAGAAAGGTATGCGGGAATTGGTGTGGGCGGAAATCGGGGGATTGCGGTTTCGGCGCGAAGGCTGGCCACTCTATCGGGACGTTTGCTGAACTACTCACCGCAGAGGCGCAGAGGGCGGGGAGGGGGCAGAGGAATCCTCCGCGCGTTCCGGCCTCCTCGTGGCTGGGACGGTTCTAAGACTTGGGCATACGGATTCCACGGATGAAGCGGATCTGATCGGATCGCCCGGCGTGGCGCGAAAGCTCCTCTCGTTACGAGCCCGGACGAACCTTTTTTTGGGACTGCCGCTCGGGACGCCACGAGAAGCTGCTCAAGCGGCCGTTACCAAGAAAATCCCGGCGCGTTGCGCGTAGAATTCTCGCGCCATGAGGAGCGATCCGCATGATCAGGCCCATCCGTAGCATCCGTATCCCAAATCGTAGATGCATCCCCGCCACGAAGCAGCCCGAATGCGCACAGGATACCTCTGCGACCCCTCTGCGACCTCCGCGCCTCTGCGTTGAGTAGTTCCGAAACATCCCGACCAAGAAAAAGGCCCGGCTCACGGAAGCCGGACCCTTGATGCATCTCTCGGAAGATCAGAACCCGCCCGGCGCCCCTTGCCGTCCTCGCACGCGGATTCGTCCCTTCTTCATGAATCCGTCATACTTGCGCAGGAGCAGGTGCTGGTTCATTTGCTGGATCGTATCGAGCGCCACGCCGACGACGATCAGCAGTGAGGTGCCCCCGAAGTTGAACGGAACGCCCATCGACGTCGAGATCCAGATCGGGAGCAGGGCCACGGCGGTGAGGAAGAGCGCGCCCGGAAGCGTGATCTTCGACACCACGTCGTCGATGTACTCGGCGGTGCGCGCGCCGGGCTTCACGCCCGGGATGAAGCCGCCCTGCTTCTTCAGGTTCTCCGCCAGGTCGACCGGGTTGAAGATGATCGACGTATAGAAGTACGTGAAGAAGAGAATCAGGATCGCCGACAGGATGTAGTAGAGCGTCGTGCCCGGATTGAGGAAATCCGCGAAGTCGCGCATGCGCTGGTTGCCCATGAACTGCGCGACGGCGCCCGGCACGACGATCACCGACTGCGCGAACACGATCGGCATCACGCCCGACGAGTTGATGCGCAGCGGGATGAAGCTTCGACTCGCCTCGCGCATGCGGCCGCGGGCCATCGTGCGCTGCGGGATCTGGATCAGCACGCGCCGCGCCGCCATCGTCACCGCCACCACGGACGCGACCACCGCGACCATCAGGATGATCAGCACGAGCAGTGAGAACGCACCGATGACGCCCGTGCTCACATACGTGAACGACGCCGCGATGCTCGGCCAGATGCGCTCGACGATCGAGAAGAAGATCATCAAGCTCGCGCCGTTGCCGATGCCGCGCTCGGTGATCTGTTCGCCGAGCCACATCACGAACATCGCGCCAACGGTGAGGAAGAAGGTCATCTGGATGCGGAAGCCGAATCCGGGATTGGCCACCGCGCCCTGAATGCCTTCGGCGAAGATCGCGAAGCCCCACGCCTGCACCGCGGCCAGGAGCACCGTGGCGTAGCGCGACCACTGGTTGATCCGTTTCCGGCCTTCCTCGTCCTTCGACATCTTGTCGACCTGCGGCACCACGGCCTGCGCGATCTGCTGGAAGATGCTGGCCGAGATGTACGGCATGATGCCGAGCGCGAACACCGTGGCCCGCGCGAGCTGGCCGCCGGTGAACAGGTTGTACAGCCCGAGCAGCCCGCCGCCGTTCCGCTGCGAGTTGATGAAGTCCGCGATGGCTTGCGGATTGATGCCGGGCGACGTCACCGCCGCGCCGATCCGGTAGACCAGAAGGCACAGCAGCGTGAAGAGGATCTTGTCCTTCAGCTCGGGGGTTCGAAACAGATTCTGAACCGCCGACGCCGCATTCGATTGGGCCATGGGAGTCCCCTCGATTACTCCTCGACGCGGCCGCCGGCCGCGACGATCTTCTCGCGCGCGCCAGCGCTCACCTTGAGCCCGCGCACCGTGACGGCCTGCGTGATCGTGCCGTTCGCCAGCACCTTCACCTGCCCCTTGTTCGCGCGCACGAGGCCCGCCTCGGCGAGCGAGTCACGCGTGATCTCGCCGCCCCCCCTGAGCTGCTCGAGGTCGTCGAGCCGGACGATCTGAGATTCCTCACGGAACGGGTTCGTGAAGCCGCGCTTGGGCAGACGGCGCGTGATCGGCATCTGGCCGCCCTCGAAGTGCGGCTTGCCGCCGCCCGGGCCGTGGTGCCCCGCGCGCGCCTTGATGCCCTTGTGTCCCTTGCCCGACGTCTTGCCGGTGCCCGACCCCGGACCGCGCCCAAGGCGCTTGCGCTCCTTCGTGGAGCCGGGCGCCGCGCTGAGGTTGTGCAGGCCGATCTTGGTGACCGGTGCTTCGCGCTCCGCGCTCGCGGCGGACTTCGTCGCGCGACCGGCGCGCTTTGCTTTTGCCGGCATTACTTGCCCCCTCTCGTTTCCTTCACGGGCGTCACCTCGACGAGGTGACGCACCTGCTTGAGTTGCCCGCGCAAACCGGGCGTGACCGACTTGACGACCACGTCCTGGTGGTGCTTGAGACCAATCGCTTCGAGCGTCGCCCGCATGCGCCAGGAATGGCCGATGCCGCTCCGAATCTGCTTGATGCGTACACTACCAGACTCCGGGAGGTTCTGCTTGGGCGTCTTGGCAGGACCGCGAGTCGGATGCCAAACGAATGTGCGCGCCATTAGACCGTCTCCCCCGACCCAGCGCCGGCGGCCGCCGCGACCGGCACGGCATGCGAGACCGGCTGATGCGACGCTTCGCGTGACTTGGCGCGAGACCGATAGGGCAGGCTCGACGGCTCGATACCGCGCTCGCGCGCGATCTGCTCGACCGTCGTGAGGTGCATCAGTCCGTCCATCGCTGCGCGTACCATGTTGTGCGGGTTGGTCGACCCGAGGCTCTTGGTGAGAATGTCGGAGATGCCGGCACACTCCATAATAGCGCGCACCGCACCGCCGGCGATCACGCCGGCGCCGGGGGCCGCCGGCTTCATCAGCACGCGGCCTGCGCCATGCGAGCCGACGATCTCGTGCGGGATCGTTCCGCCGGTGAGCGGGATGTTCACCATGTTGCGACGCGCGGCATCGACGGCTTTGCGCACGGCCTCGGAGACTTCGTTCGCCTTGCCGGACGCAAAGCCCACCTTGCCTTGACCGTCGCCGACCGCGACCAGTGCGTTGAACGAGAAGCGCCGGCCGCCCTTCACGACCTTGGCCACGCGGTTGATGGCGATCACGTTCTCGACGAGCTCGCCGCCTTCACCGCGCCCGCGATCATCGCCGCCACGACCACCTTCGCGACCACCGCGGCCACCGCGATCTCCGCCCCGGTCACCACCACCACCACCACCGCCGCCGCCGCCCGGGCCACCGCGGCCGCGGCCGCCGCCCGGGCCACCGCGGCCACCACCACCGCCGCCGCGGCCACCACCGCCGCCGCGGCCACCACCACCTCGGCCACCGCGACCGCCACCGGCGCCGCCGCCGCCACCACCACCACCGCCACCCGGACCGCGTCCGGTGCGCTGCGCCGGCTGCTGCCCGCCGACGGTCTGGTTGGGCGCTGGCGTTCCAGTGTTCTGAGTGTCTTCCATGATTAGAACTCCAACCCGCCTTCGCGGGCTCCGTCGGCCACCGCCTTCACGCGGCCATGGTATTTGTACCCGGCGCGGTCGAACACGACTTTCTTGATGCCCGCGTCCTTCGCGCGCGAGGCGATGCGCTTGCCCACCTCGAGAGACTTCGTCGTCTTGCTGCCGGTCTCGAGATCGGTGCTCGAGACCGTGAGAATCGTGCGGCGCGCGACGTCGTCGACGAGTTGCGCCGTGATGTGCTTGAGCGAACGAAACACGACGAGCCGCGGACGATCGGCCGTGCCCGTCACCTTTTTGCGAACGCGGAGATGGCGCCGATAGCGCTGCTCGTCACGCGTCTTGGGAATCATGCCCATGTCTTACTTGCCTCCCGCCTTGCCGGCCTTGCGCCGAATGACCTCGCCGGCGTAGCGAATGCCTTTGCCCTTGTAGGGCTCGGGTGGACGAAGACTGCGGAGCTCCGCCGCGACTTGCCCGACCATGGCCTTGTCCGGCCCGTCGATCAGGATCTGCGTCGGCTGCGGCGCCGACAGTTTGATGCCCGCCGGCGCGCGGTACTCGATGGCGTGCGAGAAGCCCAGCGCGAGTTGCAGGCCGTACGGCCGCACCTCGGCCTTGAAGCCGACGCCGGTGATCTCGAGTTGCTTCTGATAACCCTTCGTCACGCCATCCATCATGTTTTGGATGAGCGAACGCGTCAGGCCGTGCAGCGCCCTGTGGTTCGTCTCGTCCGACTCCCGCTTGACGTTCAGCGAGTTGTCGGTGCGATCGACCGAGATGCCGCCGGGCAGACGATGCGTGAGCTCGCCCTTGGGCCCTTTCACCTTCACCGTGTTGCCATCGACCGCTACGGTCACGCCGTTCGGGATGGCGACCGGAAGTCTTCCGATTCGCGACATGTGACGACTCTCCTCTACCAGACCACGGCGACGAGCTCGCCGCCCGTGCGCGATTGGCGTGCTTCGCGGTCCGACATCAGGCCTTTGTTGGTGCTGAGGATTGCCAGCCCCAGCCCATTGCGCACGCGCGGAATTTCCGCGGCGGCGACGTAGCGCCGGAGCCCGGGCGTGGACACACGCTGCAGCTGGCGAATCACGGACTGTTCGCCCGCGTAGCGAAGCCGCACGCGCAGGACGCGCTGGCCCTCGTCGGTCTCGAGCGTCTGGTAGTCCTGAATGTAGTTGTTCTCCTTCAGGATCCGGGCGATCTCGGTTTTCATCTTGGACGCTGGGATGTCGACGCGACGGTGCTTCGATCCGCAGGCATTGCGGATCCGCGTCAACATGTCGGCGATCGGGTCGGACATGCTCATTGAGTGACCTCGTTCCTCTCGTATCCGTGGACGTGGAGGAGTGTGTGTTGTTGGTGACTGGAGGGATGGCGGATGGAGGTTGGAGGCTGGATGACGGGGTTCGTTCAGCCTCCAGCCTTCAGCCTTCTATCCCTCTACCACGACGCCTTACGGACGCCGGGGATCATTCCCTGCAGCGACAGCTCGCGGAAGCAGATTCGGCAGAGGCCGAACCGGCGAAGAAACGCGCGCGAGCGCCCACACCGGCCGCACCGGTTGTGGACTCGCACCTGGAACTTCGGCTTCCGCTTGCTCTTTTCGATCATTGCCTTTCGGGCCATCGCGAAACTCTCGTTGAAAAGTTGCTGATAGACTGGAGAGGGCTGGAGCACTGGAGGGCTGGAGGTTGGAGCAACCGGTGTCTTTTAGCCCTCTAGCCCTCTAGGCCCTACATGATCCGTCCGCCCTTCTTGTCTTCCGATCTGAACGGCATCCCCAGCTCCTTGAGAAGCGCGAACGCCTGATCGTCCTTGTTCGTGCTCGTCACGAAGGTGATGTCCATCCCGTGGATCGACTCGATCGAGTCGTAGTTGATCTCGGGGAAGATCATCTGCTCCTTGACGCCGAGGGAATAGTTCCCTCGTCCATCGAACGAGCGCGTGCCCAGTCCGCGGAAGTCGCGGATTCGCGGGATCGCGATCGTGATGAAGCGATCGAGGAACTCCCACATCCGCGCGCCGCGCAGCGTGACCGCGGCGCCGATCTCCTGGCCCTGCCGCAGGCCGAAGTTGGCGATCGACTTCTTCGCCTTCTTGCGGACCGGCTGCTGGCCGGTGATCGTCGCCAGTTCTTCGACGACCGCGTCCAACGCCTTGGGCTGCTTGATCGCTTCGCCCACGCCGACGTTGACCACGATCTTCTCGAGCTGCGGTACCTGGTGCGGGTTGGTCAGCGCGAACTGCTTCATCAGCCGATCGCGCACGGTGTCGTGGTAGAACGTCTTGAGCCGCGGCGGCGGCGCCGGAATCGCGGCGCCCGCGTGCGGGCCACGCGCCTTCGCTTCGCCCTTTTTGCCGCCGCCCTTGCCCTTCTTTTCCTTGGTTGCCATCTGCCGATTACCTCGCTCTCGGGATCGCCTCGCCGCTCTTCACGGCGATGCGTTCCTTCGTTCCGTCTTCGTCGATCTGCCGGCGAATGCGCGTCGGGTTGCCCGACTTGGGATCGAGCAGCATCACGTTCGACGCGTGGATCGGCGCCGGAAAGTCGACGATGCCGCTCTGCTCGTCCGGCGTGCGTGCGCGGCGATGCCGCTTCACGATGTTCACGCCCTCGATCGTCACGCGTCCAGTCTTGGTGTACACGCGAATGATCTTCCCTTCCTTGCCCTTGTCGTCGCCGCGCATCACGCGCACGGTGTCGCCCTTGGCGACGTGAATCCGTACACGCTCGGCGTTGTCCGCGTGGCGCTTGCGGTTGACGGCGCGCGGCCGATCCATCTTGCGGTATTTGTTGATTCGCATGTCAGATGACCTCGGGCGCCAGCGATACGATCTTCATGTAGCGCTTTTCACGAAGCTCGCGCGCCACCGGACCGAAGATGCGCGTCGCGCGCGGCTCGCCCTGCTCGTTGATGATCACGACGGCGTTCTCGTCGAACCGGATGTAGCTCCCGTCCTTGCGCCGCGTTTCCTTGGCCGTGCGCACCACCACGGCGCGCGCGACGTCGGACTTTTTCACCGTGCCGTTGGGGAGCGCGTTCTTCACGGCGACGATCACCACGTCACCCAGTCCGGCGTAGCGCCGGCGCGTTCCGCCAAGCACGCGGATCACGAGCGCCGTCTTGGCGCCCGAGTTGTCCGCCACCTTGACCATCGATTCTTGTTGGATCATGGGTCGTCTCCCTCGCCGTTAGCGCGCCCGCTCGACGATCTCGACCACGCGCCACCGCTTGTCCTTCGACAGCGGGCGCGTCTCCGCGATCCGAACCGTGTCGCCGGTCTTGGCCGTGTTCTCCTCGTCGTGCGCTTTCACGCGCCGTGTGCGCGTCACCATCTTGCCGTACACCGGGTGCGG
>DATISA010000004.1:0-1953 GCA_035469245.1 Gemmatimonadaceae bacterium | reverse complement strand
GTGATCACGGCCGCTCGCGACGACATCGAGCACCGCGTCGCGGCCGGGCGGTCCTTCGAGGAAATGGCGCTCCGCTTGTCGCTGGCCGGCTTCGCCGTGGCCATGCACGCGGGGATCACCGAGGTTGACGCGCCGAACATGGCGCTGCGCGGGCGGCTGCGCACGTTCGACCGGCCGACAGTGGTGTTCCGAACCGGCAAGCCGCTGCGACCAGATGATGCCCGGCGGCCGCATGCATCGCGGCCGCCTCTGGAGCAAGTGCTCTACTGATCGCCGGTGGGCGCGCCGCGCGCGCCAAACCGTGACGCGCGACTTGTGCGGACCGCTACGCTGCTTCGCAGCTCGGCTGCTTCACCGCGTGCTGCTCGCGGACGCGCGTGGTGATCTCTTCGCTCGTGGTGCCAGCCGGAAACTGAACCGTTCCGCGGGCTCGGCACACCCGACAGGTCCAGTCCGCATGTCCCGGACTCGGCGATATGTCCAAAGTCGGCCGCGGGCGCGGCGCGCGCCGTGGCGGCTTCACCTTTTTGTACGAACCCGACGGGCGATTCCTGGTGGCGCTCATGACTGCGCTCTCCTTTCCGTGTGAGCTGGTGGCGCTCATCAATGCGACAACAACCCAAGTGTTTCGTCACGGAAATTCAGTGCCTGTCAAATTTCTTGCGTGACATTGGTCACTGATGTCGGGGCGCCGAGCGCCGCCGCTCGGCTCGCCGCTCCGCTCGCCAGCACATGGCGTCAGCCCGCCGGCTCTTCCGTCCGCGAGTGCAGATCCAGCCCGTGATCCTCGGCGCGCACGACTTTCTTGCGCTTGAATATGAACTCTGGCGCGAGGGCGATCCCGAGCAATGTCACGGGAATGATCTGTTGTGTCTGGATCAGGAATGCGACAGCGATCGCCTTGTCCTTGTCCATGCCGAAACCCGCCGCGGTCAGCGCGTACATCGCCTGGAAGACGCCGACATTGCCCGGCGTGGCGCGAACCGCGAAGCCGAGATTCACCGCGAGCAGCGCGGCGACGGTGCCGACGAGCGGCAGGTTGAAATCCGCCGCGCGCGCCGTGAGCGCGTAGGTCCATAGCTGCAACGCCCAGATGGCGACCGAGAGTCCGATCGACGCGATGAAACGTGGCCCCGTCGAGATGCCGCCGATCGTGCGCGCGAGCTGCCGCAGGTATACCGACGCGTGGGCACGCCAGCCGATCACCGTTTCCGCGGCGGGAACCTCGATCGCTTCCGGACGCCGGACGAGATAGATCATCAGCGCGATCACGCCGGCGAGCGCGACCCACGCGATCGGTCGCGTGCGGTCGAGCGAGTGCGGAAGCTCCAGGAACGACACCGACAGCACGAGCAGTATGATGTAGCCGATCAGCTCGAACATTCGCTCGAGCGCGAGCGTCGCCAGGATCTTGGCGCTCTGCACGTGGGCGGCGCGCGCGACGAACACGACGCGCGCCGCTTCGCCGCCGTTCGCCACGAGGATGTTGTTCAGTCCCGCGCCGGCGAAGGTGGCGCGAAGCGCCATCCAGAGCGAGTTCGCGCCGACCGGACGCAGAAAGATCCACCAGCGTACGCCCTTGAGGGCGAGCGAGGCCAGGTTGACCAGGGCCGCCAGCAGCAAAACGGTTCCGCTGGCATCGGTGATGCCCGCCCACGTGGTGCTCCAGTTCACCTTGCGGGCGAACAGAACGAGTCCGGCGAGAATCGCCACGGTGAGCGCGATGCGAACGGTTCGTGAGACCGCTTTCTTCATGCGGCGTCCAGAAGGTCGAAGCGATAACCTCGAGCGAGAAGCTCGTCGACGATCACGGGCACCGCGCGTGCCGTCTGGGTTCGGTCGCCGCGGGCGTCGTAACCATCGCCGTCGTGGAGCAGGAGAATCGAGCCGGGCCGAGCGCCATCGACGGTGCGCCGAACGATCGTGTCGACGCCCGGGCGATCGGAGTCCCAC
>DATISA010000003.1:0-11549 GCA_035469245.1 Gemmatimonadaceae bacterium | reverse complement strand
GACGGTCTCCTGCGGCAGCCAGTCCTTGCACTGCGTGAACGCCTTTTCGCCGGCAAAGACTTCCATCCACGCCACACGGCGCTGTCCGCCGTAGGCTTTCTCGACCGCCGCGTCGAACACGCGCACCGAGGCGCGCCAGATATCGGCGCCGGTGCCGTCGCCTTCGACGTACGGGATGATCGGGTTGTCGGGGACGTTCAGAGCGCCGTTCTGATATGTGATGCGGTCGCCGGTCCGCGGGACCGTGGCGAACTTATATGTGGCCATACCGGGGTTCTTCCGAGTTGAGCCATTCTGGGGCAACTAGTGAAAGTACCGGGCTCAAAAAGGGCGAGCAAGCGCGCGGCCGTGAACGCTAATGCTTGGAGCGTTCACATCGTGTGGCGAAGACGTCGTGCTCGGGAGAGATCAGGTCGCGGCGCGGCTCGATGCGCCAGGTGGCGTCCGTTCCACGATGGGTCGAGAGCACCCGCTCGCCCGGCATCAGATTCTCGAGCGATCGGAATACTGATCATCACTCGCAATGACATACGCCGTGGAATCGTCACGCATCGCGACGCCGAGGACGGTAAAGCGGGGCGCCACGGCATCGGCCGGCGCCAGCGTGAGCAGCTCGTGCTGTGTCGTCACGCCAGCGGAATCACGCGCTCTCACGGTGTTAACTTCGAATGCGCGATTTGTGATCCCGCGGATGTCCGTCATGCGCAACGTACCCGGAAACCCATGGTTGGTGGTCCACGTTGAATACCCGGCGTGGGTCGACCGCGTCGTGGACTGGACGCGAGTCTATCGCGGCGACGAAGCGAAGATGCGCCTCGCCATCAGCGTCGCGCGACACAACGTGCTCGAATCGACCGGCGGGCCATTCGGGGCCGCCGTCTTCGAGTCCGGCACGGACAGGCTGGTTTCAGTCGGCATGAACAGCGTCGTCCGGCTCAACAACTCGACACTGCACGCCGAAATGCTGGCGTTCATGACGGCACAGGCGCGAGTTGGGACGTACACGCTCGCGGGCGACCCCGCGAGGGAGCACGAGTTGGTGACATCCTGTGAGCCGTGCGCGATGTGTCTCGGCGCGACGCTGTGGAGCGGCGTGACGCGAGTGGTCTGCGGTGCGACACGCGAGGATGTCGAGCAGTTGAAGTTCGACGAGGGGCCCGTGTTTCCGGAGTCGTACCAGTATCTCGAGCAGCGCGGAATCACGTTTGTGCGGCACGTGCTGCGCGATGACGCGCGATCCGTGTTGAAGCTTTACGCGGACGTCACCGGACCGATCTACAACCGATAGCCCTTCGCCCGGGCTCGGCGAGTTGACGGTCCCAACGGCGTGAGCTGTGGCCGCGCTTGACCATCTGCCGACCCGGATCACCGCACCTGCGCGTTGCCGTTGGTCCAGTCGAGCGACGGGACCACGCGCTGGCATACCGGGTCATCCTCGTACAGCACATAAAGCAAGCTGATTCGATCCGGCGCTGTCGCCTTGGCGCCCTCGCCGTTGTCCTCGAGTCCGAGCGCGAAGTGCTCCGGTATCGGGTCGAACGCCCACGCCGGCGCCTGTGTGACGTCGACGGTGACATACGCGCGATTGCCGATCACGACGAGACAGCTGACTGAGCCCTTCAAGACGATTCTCTGGTCGTGGCCAAGGGCGAGGAACTGGCCCGTCGTGTTGCCGTTGATCATCGATTGCGCGCTTACGGCCCAGGTCACTCTCGCGGACTTCCCTTCCGGGGTTTCCCACACGACGGTGCCACCGCCCGATGCCTGATGCATCACCGCGCCGCGCGACCCGATTGCACGTCCCTCGATCTGGAATGCGCCGCGCGTGATCAATCCGCTGAAGACGGACCACGGCCCTGTCGGTTCGCCGGTGAACGCCACCGCGAAGCTCACTTCGGAGCTCTCTTCGATGTTGCTCCGGAACCAGCCATCGAGCTGCTCCGGCGATGTCGGCGCCACGGTGAGCCAGTAGAGGGAGTCTTCCAGCACCGGCATGCGCAGCGAGCTGGCGACGTAGGTCGCACCCAGTGAGCTGGTGGCGTCGACCACCACGCTGTCGATGATCGGTCCGGGCTGACCCATCGCGTCTGCCTGGAGAAATACACGGATTCGCTGGTCGCTGCCGGTATTTCGGAGGGCGACGGTCGCGCGGACAAACTGGTAGTCGCCCGGCGGCGTGAAGAACTGTTGCGACCATGCCAGACGCGCTGCGACGCCTGGCAGAACGAAGGACAATGGGTTCCACCGATTGAAGGTCAGGCCCTGCCCAAAGTTGCTGTAGATGATCGCGGTCGTGTCGCTGGTATGTCCGCTCCCCATGTCGGTCAGGGCACGGTTGGCGGTCGTCGGACTCGTCATGAGCGGTTGCGGCACGTCGTCGCAAGAGGCGAGCGTCGCCGCGAGTGCGAACACAAGGGGGATGCCGAAACGTCGCATGATCCAGGCTCCTGATGAGCTCACGCACTGCGGCGACGGGCGTTGCCGTTCATTGCCAAGCGCGTGCGGTCCCCTCAGGGTAGGCGCGGCCTGCTGCGCAGTAATCAGGGATTACGCGAGCGCCCGTCCGTCTTCACCGGACGAATCCTGCTCGGACGCGATCGTTTGCGGATCATGATTGTTCATTCCAAAGAGAAACGGCCCACCGTCGCCGGCGAGCCGTCCGTTAACCGATTCTGATTTGTCGACGACAGACGTCAGCGTCCGCTTCAGTTGACCGTGTCGCCGAAATTCTACACTACGAAATTGTGGTGCCAAACCATGCCCAGGGCGGGACTCGAACCCGCAAGACCCTAGAGTCGGGGGATTTTGAGTCCCCTGCGTCTGCCAATTCCGCCACCCGGGCGCCACAACAGAACCCGAAAGATACCCGCGCCCGCCATCGCGCTCAATGCTCGCTCGCGTTCAGTGCCGTCACGCGCGCCGGCTCCAATGCCGTTTCCGCTCTCGTGAGCCCGAGCAACGCGGGCACGACGGCGTACTGGAGCACAACGGCCAACGCGGCGCCCGCAATCGCGTCGAGTAGATAGTGATTCTGCGTGTACACCGTGGCGATCGACACGCCAACGCCGAGCGCCGTCATCACGTTGCCGAACGCCCTGTTGCCCGTGACGCGCGCCGCGATCGCCACAGTCAGAATTCCGGCCACGTGCGAGCTCGGGAACGCCGTTCCTGGCGAGTCGCCAAAATTCCTGAGCGCGTCGTTCAGCACCTGAAACACACCCGCCGCGTGTCCGGCCGCGTTGACCTCGAGTCCGGACTGCACGGCGCGCGGGCCGAGCGTCGGGATGGCGAGATAGATCGCGTCGCAGCAGAGATACGTCACTACTCCGCGCAGCATCAACTCTCGAAACGCCGCGGGTGGCCGGCGGAGCGCGACGAACGACAGGATCGCGATCTGGCCCGGGAAGTAGCCGAAGTAGAGCATCGCCATCGGGCCGCGCAGCCACGGCATCGACCGCCACCAGACCGCATGGACGTTCAAGCCGAGCACGCGCTGCTCGAGCCCCACGATCGCGGCGTCGAGCGTACCCGTGTGCAGCAAGGGGAACAGTGCGCGCAGCTCGGCCCAGAATGCCCCGAGGAGCAGGAGCGGCAGCAGGTCGGCCGCGGTGAGACGATGCGTCGATTCTCGCTGGCGTCGCGCCGCCAGAAGTACCACGCCCGCGACGGCGACGTGACCGGCTGCGTACCACACTGCGGCGTCCGACCTGGCCGCCAAGTCGATCCATATGCCGGCCAGCAGCAGGTTGTAGCCGACGAGGAGCGTCGTCAGTGCGCGCGCCGCTCGCTCGGGCGATCGCTCACCGAGGGTCACATTCAGGTGCATCATCACGTTGGGTGGCGCGTTCTCCTAGGATATTGCGCCGTCCAACGCCGAGCAACCATTCAGGGCTCCGGTGGTGTGCCCCGTGTCCGTGCGCCGCGCCTGCCGGCGCTGTCGCCTTGCGCCAGTTCCTGCAGCCGGCGATTCAGGCGCTCCCTGACGGCGAAATATTTCGCGCGCTGGAGCGGCGTGAGGAAACTCGAAAGCTCCTTCTGTTCCGCGTCGAGCAGATCGGCACGCTTCCGCTGGCTTTGAACGAGCACGTCGAGCTGGCGCGCGATCCGGGACTGATCCACGGACGCGGAATCGGCCATCGCCGCCTGCAGACCGAGCCGCGTCTGTCGCTCGTCGCGCAAGAGGGCGCGCCGCTGCTGCTCGTACTTCGTGTCGACTCGCTGCAGCGACTGCATCTGCTCGTCCGTGAGGTTGAGCTGCTTGCGCACCACGCGCGCGAAGGCCTGTCGCACCTGACGCACGAGCGCCTGGCGGCGCGGATTCGTCTGCTGCTCCTGCCTGACTGCCGCTCTGGCGAGCGGACGCATGCCACTCAGGCGAGGCGGATCGCTCTGTGCGGCCACGTTCGCCGCGAGCGTGAACGACAACGAGACCGCGAGCCATTTGATCGTCATGCGCCTTCCGGTCCGGTGGAACCATTATCGCCGCCGACGCGAAGTGAGACGGGCTCGGGATCCGTGATCGGCGTCGCCTGCAGTCGATCGATCTCGTCGAGCAACTTCGAAAGCTGCTGTTCGGTGAGATCGCCGAGCCGTCCGGAGCCAAGGCCAGCCTCCGACGCCACCATCGTCTCACGCGATGGCGCCGATCGCTGCGACGGCGCCGGTGTGACCGGTGATGGCCCGGCTGACATAGTGGAATCAGTATTTACTGGAACTGCGACCTGAGCAGTGTCGACGCTGGCGGAATCCGCGGCGAGCGGCGCCTGGCGCTGACGCAGGACCGCGAACGACCCGCCGCCGGCGACGAGCAGCGTCACCGCCGCCGCGACGCGCCAATCCGTCCACACCGGACGGCGCCGCTCGACAGTGAGCGCGCGCGGCATCGCCGCTGGGAGCGCATTGACGACTCGGTTCACGTCCACGCGCGGCGTCTGTGCCTGGAGCATGGCACGGGCGGCGCGGAGCAGCTCGAGCTCCTCCCGGCAATCCGCGCAGGACTCGACGTGCACGACCATCGCGGCGCGCTCCGTGGCGCCGAGCCGGTCGTGCAGGAAGTCGGGCAGTTGATCGCGGATCTCCGCGTTCTGGCAGTCATTCATCGAGAAACTCCTTCACCGCGCGCATGGCGTTGTGATAATGCACTCGCGCGGCGCCTTCCGTGGTACCGACGGCTTCGGCGATCTCCTTGTACGACAATCCCTCGGCCACCCGAAGCGTGAAGACTTCACGCTGCGTGGGAGACAGACGCTCGACCGCGGCGCGCAGTCGCCGCTGCGTCTCGTCGGCCACGACCGAATCCAGCGCGTCGTACTCGGTCGCAGCGTCGTCTTCCTGAATCTCATGGCGGTCGCGCCGACGCTTTTCGGCGCGCCGTCGATCGAGCAGGAGCCGGCGCTCGATCGTAAACAACCACGTTCGGAACGAGCTCTCGCCTCGAAAGCCGGCGAGCGAGTTGAACGCCCGAACGAACGTGTCCTGCACCAGTTCATCGACCTCGGACCGCTCGCCCGACGCGACCGCGAAACGCGCCAACGCGGCGGCATGACGCTCGACGAGCGCCGTCGCGGCGCGATCGTCCCCCGCCTTCCACCGTGCGATGAGCTCGGCGTCCACCTGGTCATCGCTTTCTCTCCCGGGGCCCCCGGCCGCATCGTGTGCCGCGTGGCTCATTCGGTCCAAGAGGTAGACGTCACGGGACTTAGGCCGTTAAGGTGGATCTCGGGACGTTGGACGGCGACAATATACACTCCCATGAACCGACCACAGCCAGTCGAACGAATCGCCCATCGAGGCGCCAGACGCGAGCTTGCCGAAAACACGATTCCCGCCTTCCAGCGGGCGGTCGAGCGCGGGGCCGACGCCCTGGAACTCGACGTTCACGCGACGCAAGACGAGGTGGTCGTCGTTCACCACGATCCCGATTTGGCGCTCCCCGCAGCGACGGCCAAATCGCGCATCGCGGATCTCGAGTGGAGCGAGCTCGCTCGAGGCGGAAACGTCCCGCGGCTACGCGACGTGCTGGCGGCGATACCCGAACACGTCACGGTGTACGTGGAGATCAAAGGTCTCGCCATCGAACGGCTCGTCGCCGCGGTGATGGGCAACTCCGCGCGTTGCGCCGTCCATTCCTTCGACCATTCGGCGATCGCGACCATGCGCGCGGTCGCGCCGGAAATCCCGCGCGGAATTCTGTTCGATCACTACCCGGCAGACGTCGAGTCGTCGATGCGCTTTGCCGGCGCGCGGGACGTCTGGCCCGAGTGGCAGCTCATCGACGCGCGCCTGGTATCGACGGTGCACGGCGCCGGCGGTCGCGTGGTCGCCTGGACGGTCAACAGCCGAGAGGAGGCGCGACGGCTGATCGCGCTCGGCGTCGACGGCGTATGCACCGACGACGTGAGAATCCTCGACGGACTGTGAGCCGGCACTCAGGGCGCGGCGCTACTCGTGCTGCTCGTATCGGCGCCGCCGGTCGTTCCCGTCGAGCTGCTCGGCCCCGTCGTGTCCGGCGGACGCTGCATGAGGTCCTTCCGCTCCTGCGACGCCTGGTCGGCGAGCGTCTCCAACCGCGTGACCTCGGCTTCGGCGGCGGTCAGGTTGCTCATGTGCGCCGTCATTTCCTCCGGCGGTAATTCCCCGCCGGCCTTGCGGGCGCGATACACGGCGTAGCCAAACCGCTGGGCGAACCGGTCGAGCGACTGGCGGGCGCGAAACAGGTCGAGGCGAAGGCGTCCTTCGTCGAGGGCGCGCTGTGCGGACCGGCCAGCGCGATCGAGCTCCTGGCGCAACTTGTCGAGCAATGCCATCGACCGCTCCATGTAGCGAGTAGATGTAGAAACTACGACATCCACCGGCCGATGGTTGCACGCCGCGTTCCGCTCGGGCGACTGAAACGTCAAAGGCCCTCAGCGGAGCGCCGAGGGCCTTTCGAATCCTGAACTGGTCGCGAGACTATGCCGCCGACGTGGCCGGCGTCTCCGCGGCCGAAACCGGGTAGACGCTGACCTTGTACCGCGCCCGGCTCTTGTGCTCGAACTTCACGACGCCGTCGATGAGCGCGAAGATCGTGTAGTCAGTGCCGAGTCCGACGTTGTTGCCGGGGTGCCACTTGGTGCCGCACTGCCGGACGATGATGTTGCCGGCCACGACGCGCTCGCCGCCGTACTTCTTGACGCCGCGGTATTTCGGGTTGGAATCGCGGCCGTTGCGCGAGGAACCGACGCCCTTTTTATGTGCCATTGGAGAGCTCGCTCAGCCGAGTGAGATGTCGTTGATGCGGACTTCGGTGAAGCCCTGCCGGTGACCGCGCTTGCGCGCGTAGTTCTTTCGGCGCTTCTGCTTGAAGACGATGATCTTGTCGCCGCGCCCATGCCGGACGATTTCGCCGGTGACCTTGGCGCCCTGGAGCGACGGAACGCCCGTACGGACGTTCTTGCCGTCGTTGCCGAGGAGCACGTCGTTGAATTCGATCGTGCCGCCCTCTTCGCCGACGAGCGACGGGATCTTGTATGTGCGGCCCGGCTCGACACGGAACTGCTTGCCGCCGGTCTTGATGATCGCGTAAGGCATGGAAACGCTCTGACTGGTATTGCGGGTGAGCCTGTAAAGCTAGGCAGAGCTATGGGTTGTGTCAACGCCGCGAGAAGAGCGGCGTCGACCACCCCAGTCGTCAGGCCACAGCGTACTGTCCGGTGATGTCCCGTCCCGCGGACTTCACAACGAGCTTGAACTCATCGGGCCGAAGTAGCGGATCGTCACGAAACTCGATCGAGAAGGCGACAGCTTTTTCGAGCTTCTTCACCAGGTCCTTCTCGTTCTCGAGGACGTACATCGCGACGTCCGGATGCAGTCGCACGACGAGCGGGTCCTTGCGACCCTCCAGCCCGGCCCGCTTGATCGATCGCTCGATCCGTCGCGCAATCGTCTCGGCCGTGAACACGCGGCCGGTTCCATTACACGTCGGACAGGATTCCGTCATGTTCTGCAGGTGGCTCTGACGCACGCGCTGCCGCGTCATCTCGATCAGCCCGAGGTCGCTCACGGCAAATGCCTTCGTCCTCGCCCGATCGCGCCCGAGGTGCGTGCGCAGCTCCTGCAGCACCTTGTCGCGGTTTGCCCTCGTCTCCATATCGATGAAGTCGCAGACGATGATCCCGCCAAGGTCGCGGAGCCGGGCCTGACGAGCTACCTCGCGCGCCGCCTCGAGATTGGTGCGGAGGATCGTCTTTTCCGGATCCTTCTTGCCCGTGTAACGTCCCGAGTTGACGTCCACCGAGACGAGCGCCTCCGTGGGCTCGATGATCAGGTAGCCGCCGGACGGCAGGTCGCAGCGGCGCTTGAACAGATCGCGGATTTCCTGCTCGATGTTCGCCTTGTCGAACAGCGGCTGTTCGTGCTCGAACAGCTTCACGCGATCGATCAGCTCGGGCGCGATGCCCTTGAGGTACTCGAGGATCTCGTTGTAGACCTGCTTCGAGTCGACCGTGACCTGCTCGACCTTGGTGCTGAACACGTCGCGCATCAGTCCGCGCGTCAAGCTCGTCTCGCGATGGATCGCCGACGGGGCCCGGACGAAATGCGTCTTGCGCTTGATGCGCTTCCACTGACCGATGAGCGTGGTCAGCTCGCGCTCGAGCGTTTCCTTGGTGACGTCCTCGCCAACCGTGCGAACGATCACGCCGCCGGAGTCCTTTGGGAGAACTTCCTCGACCTGCGCTCGCAGCCGCTTTCGTGCCTCACGGTCGCCGATCTTGCGGCTCACGCCCACCCGCTCGGCGAACGGCATGTAGACCAGGAAACGGCCAGCGAGGGAGACCTGCGCGGTGACGCGCGGCCCTTTGGTGGAGATCGGTTCCTTGGAGACCTGGACGACGAGGTCCTGGCCGCGCTTCAGAACGTCCTGGATCGGTGGCGCCTTCGCGCGCCGGCGACGTCCGCGTTCGGTGTCGCCCTCGTCATCGTCGTCGCCGTCGTCCTCGTCCCCTTCGTCTTCGGGATAGACGAGGTCGGACGAGTGGAGGAAGGCACTCTTTTCGGTGCCGATGTCGACGAACGCTGCTTGAATCCCCGGGAGAACTGCTTCTACGCGTCCGAGGTAGATGTCGCCGACCATCCGGCGAGCATCGGGACGATCGACCAGAAGTTCAACGAGCTGGTCGTCCTCGATGATGGCGACCCGCGTCTCCCGCGGGTTCGCATTGATCAGAATTTCGCGTTTCATTTGTGTCCGCCATCCTCCCACGGCCCGGCGACTCGGCGGGCGGGGAGTGGCGGAAATGCAAAAGGTGTGTGGCGAGCCGGGGCAGTAGTCCAGCCCCGGCAGCTCGGAATGGGATTGTCCAACGGATCCGGGTGATCGTCCACGCCGCCGCCGGCTGAGGCGCGCGCATGCGCAACGGCGCCGACAGATGGATCGGCGCCAGTCTCAGCGAGATACGGGGTGACGTGCGATCGGCCAGTCGGAGCAGGCCGTGCACCGGAAGGAGGACGAGCGCCCTCAGGGCCGCGAACAGCGCGCGGAGCCCAATCTGGCGCGGTGCGCTCTCGGCCGGCGTCGAGTCGCCGAGCAGGACGAGAGCGGAAGAAAGCGATGCTGTAATCACTAAATGGTAATTAATGCCGGAACGGGCGGTTTGGCAATTCAATCCGCCAGATCCTTGAGCAACTGTCGGGCGATGACGATGCGCTGTATCTCAGACGTCCCTTCGCCGATTTCGCAAATCTTGGCGTCCCGCATGAACCGCTCGACGGGGTAGTCCTTGGTGTACCCGTAGCCGCCGTGCAGCTGGACGGCGGCGATCGTCGCCCGCATGGCCAGCTCCGAGCAAAAGAGCTTGGCCATCGCAGCTTCCTTGGTGAACGGATGCCCGTTCTGGGCCAGCCAGGCGGCATGGTAGACGAGGTGCTTCCCCGCCTCGATCTCGGTCGCCATGTCGGACAGCTGGAACTGGACGCCCTGGAAGTGCGCGATGGGATGGCCGAATTGCCGGCGGACGGTCGTGTACTGCAGCGCTTGCTCGAAGGCCCCTTCGGCGATGCCGAGCGAGAGCGCCCCGATTCCGATCCGGCCGTTGTCGAGGGTCTTCATGAAGTTCACGAAGCCCTGGCCCTCGGCGCCGAGCCGGTTCTCCTCGGGCACTTCGACGTCTTCCATGATCCGTTCGGCGGTGTCCGACGCGCGCCACCCGAGCTTGTCTTCCTTCTTGCCCGCCCTGAAGCCTTTCATGGCTGGAAGCGACGGTTCGTGGCCCACGCCAACGGCCTGCGCCAACTCGAGGTCACTCGTCGGCTTGGTGAGAATGAATGAGCTGATGCCGTGCGTGCCCTGCGACCGGTCGGTGACCGCCGTGACGACGAAGATCTCGCCGACGCTGCCGTGCGTGATGAAGCGCTTGACGCCATTGAGCAGATAGCAACTGCCGTGGCGCACGGCGGTGCTCTTGGTGCCGCCGGCATCGCTTCCGGCTTCGGGCTCGGTGAGTCCGAAGCCGCCCATCACCTTGCCGGACGCCAGCAGAGGGACGTAGCGCCGCTGCTGCTCCGGCGTGCCGAACTTCACGATGGGCGACGTGCCCAGGGTCGTATGGGCCGACACGGTGAGGCCGTGCGATGCATCGACCTTCGCCAGCTCGTGGATCACCATCGTGTAGCTGATCAGGTCGAGCCCGGCGCCGCCCAGCTCCTCAGGCCACGGGACGCCGAGGAGCCCGAGCTCGCCCATCTTGCGAATGTTTTCCCAGGGGAACTTCGAGTCGGCGTCGTGCTTGGCCGCAACGGGCGCGACCTCGTCGCGCGCGAACTCCCGGACCATCTCGCGGGTCGCGAGGTGTTGTTCGGAGAAATAGAGCGAATCGTCCATGATCGAACGGCCTAAGCCGCCTCGGTTTCGTCGGCCGAGCGCACCAATTCGAGAAAGCGCTCGCCGTATTTTTCCAACTTCACTGGCCCCACTCCACGAATCTGTCCAAGCGCGCCGTCGTTCACGGGACGGCGGACGGCCATTTCGGCCAGGGTGCGATCGCTGAAGACCACGTACGCCGGGACCTGCTCCTCGCGGGCGATCGTGCGACGGAGGTCCCGCAGGCGCGCGAGGAGCGCCTCGTCGGCGCCGGATAGCACGGGTGCCTCATCGCGTTCTTCCGACGGCTTGGTGTCGCGACGGCGCGAACCGCCGCGCGACTTCGGTTTGCGGAGCGAGGGCGCGGCCCCCTGCTCCACGTCCACCCGGGTGCCAAGACAGTTGTCGCATCCGTCGCACGAGGTGCGCGCCGCGGCGTCGCCGAAGTAGCGAAGCACGAATCCACGGCGACAGCCCTTGGTGTACGCGTACTGCTGCATGGCGTCGAGCTTCTGGAGGTCCGCCTTGCGGCGACGTTCGATCGCCGCCCAGTCGATCGCGAACGCCGTGAGCGCTTTTCGCGGCGCGGTGAGCGTCGCGCCGGAGCCGCAACGCTTCCATTCGACGAATTGCCGCGACTGCAACGCCTCGAGCAGCGGCATGGCGCCCGACGCGCCGCCGAATCCCGGCGGCAGCCCGTCGAGATCGATCG
>DATISA010000002.1:0-20369 GCA_035469245.1 Gemmatimonadaceae bacterium | reverse complement strand
CCGATAGTGATTCCACGCGGAAATGTTCCACCGAGGCCGGACGTGTAGATCACCGTGCCAGGATTCAGCTTCGATCGCGTCGGGACGCCGCGCAGCTCGAGCATGTATGCGTCCGATCCGCTCCCGCCGGCGGCGTGCGGGTAGATGATCCCGAACGTCGTGCCATCCGCGGCGACCGCGCTCGCTCGGAAATCGATGTTGGTGTAGAGGATCGCGATGCTCATTGTCGGGTCGGCCGTTTGAATTGTCCCGACGAGTCCTTCGGGCGCCACCACGGGGCTGAATCGCTTGATGCCGGCGGTGCTGCCCGCCGTGAGCGTCAGCGTCGTGACCAGGTTATCGGTGCCGGGGACGGTGTTGTGGAGCGCTTCCGCCGGAACGAACCCCCACTCGAGGCGAGACCCCAGCCCGACCAGCTTGCGCAGGTGATCGTTCTCATTCTTGAGCCCCACGGCGTTCACGGCGCGGAGCGAGAGCGAGTCGATCACCGCCTGCCGTCGCTCGCTCGACACCCACGCCGTACGCCAGCGCTCGGCGCCCCGCTGCAGGCCCACGAGCGGGGCCACGATCGTCCGCCGCAACGCGCTCGCGATCGGCGCGCGATCCTCTTCTTTGAGCACGACCGCCACGAGCGACAGCACCATGCAGCCGATCAGGAGACCGGCGTCGACGCGGTTGCCGAGACGTGCTGCGTTTGCCACCGACCTACCTCACGTGCTGAGGACCGATCCGTACTTTTCCTCGTCGTCGAGAATGCGGCCCGTGCCGCGGACCACGCAGGTGAGCGGATCCTCGTCGACGTGTATGGGCAAGCTCGTTTCCTGGCTGAGCAGCAGGTCGAGCCCGCGAATGAGCGCGCCGCCGCCCGTCATGACGATACCCCGATCGACGATATCGCTCGCCAACTCGGGCGGCGTGATCTCGAGCGCGCGGCGCACCGCGTCGACGATCTGCTGGATGGGCTCCTGAATCGCCTCGCGGATCTCGCTCGAGTGGACGCGCACCGTCTTCGGGATGCCGGAGACCAGGTCGCGACCCTTCACTTCCATCTCGCGCTCTTCGCCGACTGGCGCGGCTGAGCCGATGTTGATCTTGATCTGCTCGGCGGTCGGCTCGCCGATGAGCAGGTTGTAGTTCTTGCGCATGAATTGCACGATCGAGATGTCCAGCTCGTCGCCGCCCGTGCGGATCGACGTATCGCTGACGATGCCGGAGAGCGCGATGACGGCGATCTCGGTCGTGCCGCCACCGATGTCGATCACCATGTTGCCGGTCGGTGTCTCGACGGGCAGACCCACACCGATTGCCGCCGCCATCGGCTCGGCCACCATGAAGACTTCCTTGGCGCCGGCGCCGAGCGCCGAATCGCGTACGGCGCGCTTTTCAACTTCCGTGATGCCCGACGGCACGCACACAATGACCCGCGGCTTCACCTTGAAGACGTGATTCTCGATGATCAGCGTGAGGAAGTAGCGCAGCATCTTCTCGGTCACGTCGAAGTCGGCGATCACGCCGTCCTTCATGGGCCGCACGGCGATGACGCCTTCCGGCGTACGGCCCAGCATGCGCTTGGCCTCGAGTCCGACGCCCTTGATCTTCTTGGTCTCGCGGTCGATCGCGACCACCGATGGCTCGTTCAAGACGATGCCTTCACCCTTCACATAGATGAGGGTGTTCGCGGTGCCAAGGTCGACACCGATCGCGTTTGCGGGAAAGAGCGATCCCGCTTTAATGAAAGGCCAGCGCATTCCCCGTAAGGTATTGAGACTTCAAGGCTTAGGCAATGAAACGTGCAGGATCTTCGTAGGTCATCCCGAATGCGTCGGCGACCCCTGGGTAGGTCACGTGGCCGTCGGTCATGTTGAGGCCCTTCAACAGCGCCGCGTTGTCCTTGAGCGCCTTCTTCCAGCCCTTGTTGGCAAGCTGCATCGCGTACGGCAGCGTGGCGTTCGTGAGCGCCAGGGTCGACGTGCGCGGCACGCCGCCGGGCATGTTGGCGACGCCGTAGTGGATGATGCCGTCCACGACGTAGGTGGGATTCTCGTGAGTGGTGGCGTGGATCGTCTCGACGCACCCACCCTGGTCGATCGCCACATCGACGATCACTGAGCCGGGCTGCATCAGCTTGAGGTCCTCGTGCCGCACGAGCTTGGGCGCCTTGGCCCCGGGAATGAGCACTGCGCCGACGACGAGGTCGGCCGTCTCGATCTGCTCGAGGATGTTGTGGCGGTTCGAGTGAATCAGGATGCAGTTGGCGGGCATCACGTCGGAGAGGTAGCGGAGCCGCTCGAGCGAGAGATCGAGGATCGTAACCTTGGCGCCCATGCCCGCCGCCATCTTTGCCGCATTGATGCCGACGATGCCGCCGCCCAGGATCACAACCTTTGCCGGAGCGACGCCTGGAACGCCGCCAAGCAACACACCGCGCCCGCCGTACAGCTTCTCGAGGTACTTGGCGCCTTCCTGCACCGCCATTCGGCCGGCGACCTCGGACATCGGGGTGAGGAGCGGGAGCTCGCGCGAGGGAAGCTCCACCGTCTCGTAGGCCACGCAGGTGGCGCTGCTTGCGATGTGCGCCTTGGTGAGCTTCTCATCGGCCGCGAAGTGGAAATAGGTGAAGATGAGCTGTCCGCGGCGCATGTGCGGCCATTCGCGCTCGATCGGCTCCTTCACCTTCATGATCATGTCGCTGTCGCGCCACACGGTCGCGGCGTCGGGGGCGATCTTGGCGCCCACTGCGCTGTACGCTTCATCGGCGAACCCGCTGCCGAGTCCCGCGCCTGCTTCTATTGAAACAGAGTGCCCGGCGCCGACGAGCGCTTCCGCGCCGGCCGGAACGAGCGCGATCCGATTCTCGTTGGTTTTGATTTCCTTCGGAACACCGATCTTCATCGTGGTGGAAGGGCTGAAGTTGATGACAGGTGGGAAGTTGCGCTTGGAAGGTAATGAGGCTGAGTTTATTCCGCGCCCTTTGGGCCGAGGCTCACCACCGTCATCTGCTCCGGGCTGAAGTAGACGCGCGCCACCCGCGAAACGTCATCAACCGTGATGCTGTCGATCAGCGCGAGCAACTGATCGAGCGTGCGGTACGGCTCGCCGTACAGATCGACCGATGCGGCCCGGTACATCCGCGACGAGACGCTCTCGAGCGAGAGCGTCACTTGCCCCTTGAGCTGCTGCCGCCCCATCGCGATTTCCTCTGGCGGCAGTCCGTGCTCGGCGACGCCACGCAACTCCTGGCGAATGGCGTCGAGCGCCGCGGCGGCCGACTCGGGGGCGGTTGCCACATACACGCCGTGCATGCCGCTGTCGGCGTGAAAGGACTGGTACGTGTACACCGAGTACGCTAGCCCTAGCTCTTCGCGTACACGCTGGAATAGCCGAGAGCTCATGCCGCCACCCAGCAGCATGCTGACCAACAGCAGCGGGAACCGCTCAGGATCGCCGTGCGCCACGGCCTGGGTTCCCAGCACGATGTGCGTCTGTGCGCCATCGCGCTCGATGTGTCGAGATTCCGGCGGTGCCACATGCGCGGGCGGCGACTCGAGCCGCGTCGCATCGCCGGGCGCCGCGTCAGCCCAACCGGTTCGCTCGAGCACGTCGAGGAGCCGTTCGTGCTCGACGTTTCCCGCCGCGGCAACGACGAGCTGTCCTGGGTGATACGCGCGGCGGTGCAACTCGCGAAGCTCGTGCACGCCGAGCGCGCCCACCGTCTCGCGAGTGCCCAGAATCGAGTAGCCGTACGGATGCTCGCCCCAGAGCGCCTCGTTGTGCAGTTCGAACACGAGATCGTCCGGCGTGTCCTCGACCATCGAGATCTCCTCGAGGATCACCTTTCGCTCGAGCGTGAGATCAGTCTCGCGAAGCGTGGGTCTGAAGACGATGTCGCCAATGACGTCGGCCGCTTCGTGGAGGTGTTCGTCGAGCACACGACCCTGATAGACGGTGTGCTCGCGCGAAGTGTACGCGTCGAGCGACCCGCCGAGGGCCTCGAGGGATAGCGCGATTTCGTGCGCGCTGCGGCGCTCGGTCCCCTTGAACACCATGTGCTCGAGGAGGTGCGACACGCCCATTCTGTCGCGAGGCTCGTGGAGCGATGCCGCGCGCACCCAGGCGCCAAAGGAAACCGACCGCACTCCCGGCATGTGCTCCGAGAGTACGGTCAGTCCGTTCGGCAACGTGGTGCGTTGAAGCGCCACGTCGGTGCTGGCGACTGTTTTTTCTGCTGCCACTGCGCGGCTGCTCACTCGCGACGCGAGCGCTCCCCGCCCCGGCCACCACCACGACGCGGCCGTCCGCCACGCTCGCCTCGATCACCACCTTCCCGTCGTGGACGCTCGCTGCGACCGTCGCCGCTGTCGGGCTCCGGCTCGGGCATTCCCTCGGGACGCGGGACCAAGGCCTTCATCGAGAGGCGCAGTCGTCCGCGTTCATCGCGGTCGATGAGCTTGACCTTCACACGGTCACCTTTCTTGACCACGTCTTCGGTCTTCTCCGTGCGCTCGTGGCGCATCTCGGAGATGTGCACCAGGCCTTCCGTGCCGGGCATGATTTCGACGAACGCGCCGAACGGCGTCGTGGTCTTCACGGTGCCTTCGTACGTCTCGCCGACCACCGGCTCGGCGGTGACCGCCTGCACCATCTGCCGCGCGCGCTCCATTGCATCGCCACCCACGGCGGCGATCGTCACGAGGCCGCTGTCGTCGACCGTGAGTTCGGCGCCCGTCTCGTCCTGAATACCGCGGATCGTCTTGCCCTTGGGGCCGATGAGATCGCCGATCTTCTCGGGACTGATCTGCATCGTCACGATGCGTGGCGCAAATGGCGACAGATCGCCGCGTGGCGCCGAGAGCGCCTTTTCCATCTCGCCGAGGATGTGGAGGCGTCCCTGCTTAGCCTGGGCCATTGCCTCCTTCATGATCTGCAGGTCGAGCCCCTCGATCTTGATGTCCATCTGGATCGAGGTGATACCGTTGCGCGTGCCGGCGACCTTGAAGTCCATGTCGCCCAGGTGATCCTCGGTGCCGAGGATGTCGGTGAGGATCGCGTACTTGGAGCCCTCCTTGATCAAGCCCATCGCGACGCCCGCGACCGCCGAGCGGATCGGAACGCCGGCGTCGAACAATGCGAGCGAGCCACCGCACACCGACGCCATCGACGACGAGCCATTGGACTCGAGGATGTCCGACACGATGCGGATCGTGTACGGGAACTCGTCGAACGACGGCAGCACGCCCTGCAGCGCGCGCTCGGCGAGATTGCCGTGGCCGATCTCGCGGCGTGACGTGCCGCGCACCGGCCGCACTTCACCCGTCGAGAACGGCGGGAAGTTGTAGTGCAGCATGAACGACTTGGTCTCTTCCTGCGGCTGGTCGATCGTATCGAGCCGCTGAACATCGTTGGCCGTGCCGAGCGTGGCCGCCACGAGCGCCTGCGTCTGGCCGCGGGTGAACAGCGCCGAGCCGTGCGCGCGCGGAAGAAGGCTCGTGTCGATCGTGATCGGCCGAACTTCCGTGGACGTCCGTCCGTCCACACGATGGCCGCTCTCGAGGACCTGCGAGCGAAGGTGATGGTACTCGACGTCCCCAATGAGCGCGTGGATGTCCTTGTCGGCGTCCGGGAAGTCGGCGAGCAATCCTTCGGCGACCTCACGCTTGACGCGCTCCACCGCTTCGATGCGTGTGTGCTTGTCCTTCTGGTTGAGCGCTTCGGCGATCTTTCCAGAAGCGAGCGTCTTGACGCGAAGCTGCAGCTCGTCGGGAATCTCGGCCTTGGTCCACGTCATCTTGGCCGGACGGCTGTCCATCGCGGCGAGGAGCTCGTTCTGGATCGCGACGAGCTCGCGAATGCCCTTGTGGCCGAGCGTGAGCGCCTCGAGCACGTCTTCTTCACTCACCTCGAGGGCGCCGCCCTCGACCATCACGATCGAGTCATCGGATCCGGCGAGGACCAGCTCCATGTCGCTGTAGGCGAGTTGCTGGAAGGTCGGGTTGAGCACCCATTTGTCCTGGAGCCGCCCGACGCGAACGCCCGCGATGGGCCCGGCGAACGGAATCCTCGACGCATTGAGCGCGAACGACGCGGCGACGAGCGCGAGCACGTCGGGTTTGTTCTCCTGGTCCGCTGAGATGACGTAGATGAAGACCTGGACTTCGTTCTTGAAGCCTTCGGGGAACAGCGGGCGGATCGAGCGGTCGACGATTCGCGCCGAGAGAATCTCGCTATCGCTCGGCCGGCCCTCGCGCTTGATGTAGCCCCCGGGGATCTTTCCCGCGGAGTACGTCCGCTCACGGTACTCGACGGTGAGCGGGAAGAACGGCAGCGGACTTTGGTTGTCGCTCACGGTGACGGCAGCGAGTACGATGGTCTCGCCGAACTGTACCAGGGCGGAGCCGGCGGCCTGCTTGGCCATGCGGCCGGTCTCGATGACGAGCTTGCGCCCGGCAAAGGTCTTCTCAACGCGTTGCATCATTGCTTGGATGCCTGTGATAGGCTGTGGGACAGCGAGTTTGGCCCTGCGGCGGGGATAGCAAAACGCGCGGGCTGCAACCATTGCGCCCGCGCGGTCATGCACATGTGCGTGTTAGTACCGGAGTCCGAGTTCCTGGACGATCTTCCGATAGCCGTCGACGTCCGTACGCTTGAGGTAGTTGAGCAGACGGCGACGCTTTCCGACCATCTTGAGCAGCCCACGGCGACCGTGATGGTCCTTTTTGTGGGCGCGAAAGTGCTCGGTCAGGTAATTGATGCGCTCGGTGAGTATCGCAACCTGAACGCGAGCCGATCCGGTATCGGTCTCATGCGTCCGATATTTCTGGACGGTCGACGACTTTTCAAAAGCCATGTGCTGATTGGTCCCGTATCCCCGCCGGCTTGGCGGCTTCAATGTTTTTCTCGTTAGCCCCGAAGCGTAACTAGCGAGTAACGCGTTGTAAAGGGGGCACTTAGATGGCTCGAGGGTTCGAGGGTTCGAGGGTTCGAGGGTTGGATGACGGCAGTCTTCGAGCCCTCCAGCCCTCCAGCCTTCGAGCCCTCCAGCTCACGCCCCAAAAAGCCTGCCGATCCAGCCGAATACCTTGGCGATCGCGGCATGGGTGTCGTTGTACATCACGATGGCGAACAAGAGCGCGATCGCGAGCAGCCCAAAGCGCAGGATGTACTCGCGGGTGCGCATGCTGAACGGACTTCCCTTTGCCGACTCGAGCACGTTGATCAGGATCTGCCCGCCGTCGAGGATCGGGATTGGAAGCAGGTTGAGCACCGCCACGTTGATGCTGAGCAGCGCAATGAGGTAGAACAGCTCGTCCAGCCCGCTCCGCGCCGCGCTCACTGCGGCGCGTGTGATGGCGATGGGGCCGCCCAATTCCCGCATGGACTGCTTGCCGGCGCCGATCTGATGCAGCACGGTGAACACCGCGCCAGCGTTCGTCTTGGTGATACGGAGGCCCGACGACATTGCTTGCGGCAACGACAGCGAGGCCTTCCGCGAAATGTCCCGCGTGCCGGCGCCGATCTTCCCGACCAGCCTCGTTTGGCCAGAGGCGGGGTCCGGCTCCGGAACTGCTCTTGGCGTGACGCTGACCGTTTCGGTCGCGGCTCCGCGACGCAGAATGAACGTGACGGGCTTGTTGGGCGAGTTGCTCACCTGCTCGACCATGTCCGTCCACGAAAATACCGGATGCCCTGCGACGTTCACGATCGAATCGCCGCGTTGAAACCCGGCCTGCGCCGCCGGATTTCCGGGGAACAGCGAATCGATCACCGGCGGCAGATAGAGGCCCAGCGCATCGGCGACTTCCTCGGGCGCCGGGCCATTCCGCACGAGCGGAACACTCACCTGTCCGCGCTGCGTCGTGAGCGTGACGCTGCCGACGCTGGTGGCGATTTCCTTGCGCACGTCGTTCCACGTGTGCACAGGCTCGCCGTTCACCGCGCGGATCGTGTCGCCGGCGTGCACCTGCGCCAGTTGCGGAGCGCCAGTCAGCTCATGGACGCCGCCCACCACGGTCGACGGGAAGACGAGATCGCCGTAGTGAAAGGCGAGACCGGTCGCGACGACGAACGCCAGCACCGCGTTCATGGTGACGCCGGCGATCATGATGAAGATGCGCGCCCACAGTGGCTTGCTCTCGAACCAGCGATTCTCCGGGATAGGCTTGGGCCCGAACGGAATCATCGCGTTCGGATCGTAGTCCGGATCCTGCTCGCCACGGGCGGCCTTCTCTTCGTTGCCACCCTCGAGGAACGCGGCTTCGGCGTCGTGACGCGATGCCATCCGCACGTAGCCGCCGAGCGGCAGCCAGGCGAGGATGTACTCGGTTTCGCCGCGACGAAGCTTGAAGATCGCTCGGCCAAAGCCAATCGAGAAACGCGGCGCGTACACACCGACCGCCTTGGCCGCGACAAAGTGCCCGAGCTCGTGCACGAAGATCACGAGGCCGAATACGAGTATCGGGGCGAGAATCGCTAGCATCCAAATCGCTCCTGAACATGCTGACGCGCCGCCGCATCCGCGGACAGCACCGCTTCCCGGGTTTCGCCACTCAGGTGGCCCAATGAGTCCAACGCACTGGCAATCGCTACGCCGATGTCGCCGAATCGGATGCGACCGGCGAGAAAGAGCTCGACTGCCGCTTCGTTCGCCGCATTGAACACGGCGGGTGCTCCCCCGCCGCGTCGGCCCGCGGCCACGCCGAGCGCGAATGCCGGAAACTGCTCGGCGCGAAGCGGCTCGAATGTGAGCGGCGAAGTCGACACTGGGTCGAATCGAGGTACCCCGGAGTCCGCGATCCGGTCCGGGTGGGTCAGAGCATACAGCACCGGCAACTCCATGCTCGGGACCCCAATCTGTGCCAGCACGCTCCCGTCGATGAACTCGACGAACGAGTGCACCACACTCTGCGGGTGAACCACCACTTCGATTCGATCGTAGGGCAGTCCAAAGAGAAAATGCGCTTCGATCACTTCCAGCGCCTTGTTGGCGAGCGTCGCGCAGTCCACGGTGATCTTGCGACCCATTCGCCATGTGGGATGTCGCAGCGCGTCGTCCAACGTGGCCTGCTCGAGCTGTTCGGCGCTCCACTGCCTGAACGGTCCGCCCGACGCGGTGATGATCACGCGGCTCACTTCGACGCCGGGCCGTCCGGTGATGCACTGAAGAATCGCACTGTGTTCGCTGTCGACGGGAACGATCTCTCCGCCGCCTGCGGCGCACGCGCCGGTGACGAGCGCCCCGGCCATGACGAGAGTTTCCTTGTTCGCCAACGCGACGCGCTTTCCGCGCGCCAGTGCGGCAAGCGTCGCATCGAGGCCGGCCGCGCCGACCACCGCGTTGATCACGATGTCGACGTCGTCGCGGCGCGCCGCGTCCACGAGGCAATCGGCGCCAACGCGCCAGTTGGCGTGGGGCTCGGATCCATTGCGCACGATGCCGACGAACGCCGGCTTGAATCGCGCCACTTGTTCCGCGAGCAGCGCCGCGTTGTTGAACGCGGTGAGCGCCGCGACCCGGAAGCGATCGTGCTGTCGCTCGAGCACGCGGAGCGCCGTCGTTCCGATCGATCCCGTGGATCCCAGGATCGCTACGCCGCGCGGCTCGGATGTCGGCATCAGGCCGGTGCCCAGGTGAGGAGCCAGCTGAACAGCACGTACGAGATCGGCAGCGCGAACAGCAGGCTGTCGAAGCGGTCGAGAATGCCGCCGTGTCCGGGAATGATGTGCGAGCTGTCCTTCACGCCCACTTCCCGCTTGAACAACGACTTGGCGAGGTCGCCGATCTGCCCCGAGATGCTCACGATCAGGGCGAACAGCACCGCGCCGAGCGGGTCCCAGCGAAAGTCCAGGTGCGCCGCGCTACGCATGACCCAGTGCGAATACGCCCAGCCCACGATGACGCTCGCCGCCAGCCCGCCGATCGCGCCTTCGACCGTCTTTCCGGGACTCACGGCCGGAGCCAGCTTGTGCCGGCCGAAGCCTCTCCCCACCGCGTACGCGCCGGTATCCGACGCCCATGTGATGAACAGTGGAAGCAACAGGAGCAGCCCGCCCGACGGAACCGACACGGCCCGTGAGCCGAACGACAGATTCGCCGGAGCGAACGCGTAATCGTGGTAGCGAATGGCGTACCCGAAGCTCAGCATGCCGCCGGTGTAGGCGGCTCCGAACGCGGTGGTCGCCACGGCACCGAGCGGCTTGCCGTTGACGCCGCGCGTCCAGATGGCGGCGGCCATGATGGTCAGCAATACCAGCGCGCCGAGCGAGAGCGCGCCGAGCGCGGAGTCGGGGTTGTAGAGTCGCAGAAAGCGCGCGTGCACGAGCAACGGGATCAGGCCGGCGATCGCGATGCCGGCGTCGTCCATCGGCGTAAGGCCCGAAGCGCGCGCGAGGCGGAAGAGTTCCCACGCTCCGAGCGCACTGACGATGGCGAGAAGCGCCGCGAGCGGCGCCCCTCCGTACAGAACGATCGCGACACCAATTGGCACCGCGATCACGGCGAACGCGACGCGGCGCGTGAGCTCGGAGCTCACACTTCCATGATCTCGGCTTCTTTGGCCTTGATCAGCTCGTCCACCTTGTGGATGTAGTCGTCGTGGAGCTTCTGGAGCTCCTTCTCGGCGTGCTTGACGTCGTCCTCGGAGACCCCGTTGAGCTTCTTGAGCAGCTCGCGCCCGTGCGTCCGCGCGTGCCGGATCGCCACGCGGCCTTCTTCCGCGAACTTGTGCACGACTTTGACGAGCTCCTTGCGGCGCTGCTCGTTCATCGCGGGCAGCGGCACGCGAATGAACCCGCTCTGCGTCGACGGCTCGAGACCAAGGCCGGATTCGCGGATCGACTTCTCGATCAGCTTGATCTGGCTCTTGTCGAACGGCGTCACGATGAGGAGGCGCGGTTCGGGCGCGTTGATCGTCGCCACCTGATTGAGCTGCATCTGCTGGCCGTACATCTCGACACGAACGGTGTCGAGCATGTTCGGCGTCGCCTTGCCGGAACGGACGGACGAGAACTCGTGCTTCACGTGCGCGATGTCCTTGTCCATCGAGGCGCGGGAGTCCTTGAGGATTTCTTGAATCGAGCTCATCGAACGAGTGTGCCGACGCGCTCGCCGCGGACGGCCGCGACGATCGAGCCTGGACGGTGGATGTTGAGAACGATCAGCGGCAGCGAATTCTCACGGCACAATGTGATGGCCGTGTGGTCGATCACCTTGAGCTCTTCCATGATCACGTCGCGGAAGCTGATCTCGTCGTACATCTTGGCCTGCGGATCGCGCTTCGGGTCTGCGGAATAGACGCCCTCCACGCTCGTTGCCTTGATGATGACGTTCGCCTTCATCTGGATGGCGCGCAATACCGCGGCGGTGTCGGTCGAGAAGTATGGATTGCCCGTTCCGCCGGCGAAGATCACGATCCGCCCTTTCTCGAGATGGCGAATGGCGCGACGCCGGATGTACGGTTCCGCGAGCTCCTCCATGCGGATCGCGGTCATCACCCGCGTGTCGACGCCCTTGCGCTCGAGGACATCCTGCACCGCCATCGCGTTGATGACGGTCCCGAGCATACCCATGTAATCGGCGGCGACGCGATCCATGCCCGTTTTGGAGAGCTGCGATCCGCGGACGATGTTGCCACCGCCGATGACGACGCCGACCGACGCGCCGGTGCCGGATACGGCAACGACTTCGTCGGCGAGTCGATTCACCGTATCGAAGTCGTAGCCGAATCCCTTCTCTCCGGCGAGCGCCTCGCCGGAGAGCTTGACCAGGACGCGCGGGTATTTCAGTTCAGCCACGTGGGCTCGCTCACGCCTCGCCGAGTTGGTAGCGCACGAACCGCCGCACCTGCACGTTCTCGCCGGTCTTGGCCGAGACTTCCTTCACGAGATCGCCGATCGTCTTCTTGGGGTCGCGCACCCACGCCTGGTGCATGAGCGCGACGTCCTTGTAGAACGCCTGGACTTTGCCTTCCACGATCTTCTCGATCATGTGCTCGGGCTTGCCCTCGGCCTTCACCTGCTCGACGAAGATCCGGCGCTCGGAATCGACCTTTTCCTGCGGCACCTGGTCCTTGTCGATGGCGAGCGGCGCCGCGGCGGCGATGTGCTCGGCGAGCGACTTTCCGAGCTGCTGGAAGTCCTCGGTCCGCGCCACGAAGTCGGTCTCACAGTTGATCTCCACCAGCACGGCGATCTTGCCGTTGTGGTGGATGTAGCTGCCGATCACGCCTTCCTTGGTCTGACGCCCGGCGCGCTTATCGGCCTTGGCAGCGCCCTTGGACCGGAGCATCTCGACCGCCTTGTCGAGATCCCCACCCGTCTCCTCGAGCGCCTTCTTGCAATCCATCATGCCGGCGCCGGTTCGCTCACGGAGGGCGGCAACGTCTTTCGCGCTGATTGCTTTCGTGGTGCCAGTCATAGTCACAGTCCTGCTCACGGTTTCGTGGAAACGCCGCCAGGCGAGTCGTCCGGCGGCGTAGTCAAGTCTAGTTCCTCGAGGAAGCGCCGTGGAGCGCGAGCTTCAGATAACGCTACTCGGCTTCCGTCGGCTCGGCACTCGCTTCGCCCGCTTCCCCGGGGCCCTTGAGTCGCGCGGCAATGGCCTCGGGCTTGGCGCGACGGCGCCGCGGACGACGGCGACGCTTGCGATCCTCTTCTCCCGCTGGCTCCGCGCCGCGGTCCGAGCTGTACGTATAGCTCTCGCCTTCCTCGACCTCTTCACGCACCGGCGCTTCGCGACGGGCTTCGACGACCGCTTCGGCGATCGCCTTGGTGATCAGCTCCACCGACCGGATCGCGTCGTCGTTGCCGGCAATCGGCACGCTGATGAGGTCCGGATCGGCGTTCGTATCGACGATCGCGATGAGCGGAATGCCGAGTTTGTTGGCTTCGTTCACCGCGATTCGCTCCTTCTTGGAATCGACGACGAACATCAGCCCGGGCAGACGCGTCATGTTGCGAATGCCGTGCAGGTACTTCGAGAGCTTCTCGCGCTCGCGGCGGAGCATGAGCTGCTCCTTTTTGGTGTAGTTCTCGAACTCGCCGCCTTCTTCACCGCCGGCCTCGAGCTCCTTCATGCGGCGAACCTGCTTTTTGACCGTCTGGAAGTTCGTGAGCAGGCCGCCGAGCCAGCGCTCGGTGATGTAGAGCGCGCTGGCACGCTCGGCCTCGGACTTCACGATGCTCGCCAGCTGCGGCTTGGTGCACACGAACAGCACGTTCTCGCCGCGCAGCACGACGTCACGCGCGAGCTTCTGCGCGAGCTCGATCTGCCGCAGCGTCTTTTGAAGATCGATGATGTGGATGCCGTTCCGCTCCGCGAAAATGAAGCGGCGCATCTTGGGGTTCCACCGTCGGGTCTGGTGCCCGAAGTGGACGCCGGCGGCGAGCAACGCTTCGAGCGTCGGCGCGTTGGTCTGGGTCTGCTGGTCTGCCATGATCCTGGTACGACCCTCGGTTGGTTGTGTCGTCGGATCTCGTCACCGTCGTGCCAGCCGAGTGATCGGCACCGGGCAGCGACTCGGAGAATCCTGTGTGATTTCGAGGGCTCGAGGGATCGGTGATCGAGGGCTCGAAGAAAACCGCCGTTTCACCTTCGAGCCCTCGAGTCTTCGATCCCTCCAGCCTTCGAGTCTATCGCTTCGAGAACTGGAACCGCTTCCGCGCCTTTGGGCGACCCGGCTTCTTCCGCTCGACCGAGCGGGCGTCGCGCGTGAGGAGGCCCAAATCACGGAGTTTGCGACGGTGCACTTCGTCGATCTTGACGAGTGCACGCGCCACGGCAAGGCGAAGCGCGCCGGCCTGGCCGGTCTGGCCACCGCCGTCGATGTTCGCCCGAACGTCGTAGCGGCCGAGCGTGTCGGTCGCTACGAACGCTTGCTGAATCGCGGACACGAGCGCTGGACGCGGGAAATAATCGCCCAGCGTGCGGCCGTTTACGTCCCACTTGCCCGATCCGGGCTTCACGAACACTCGGCACACCGCTTCCTTGCGGCGGCCGATCGCATGAATGCTCTGCATGTCGGCCATGGATTACTTCTCGCTCTTCTTGAAGGTCAGCGGCGTGGGCTGCTGGGCCGCGTGCGGATGCTGGGCGGTCGCGTACACTCGGAGCTTTCGTCTCAGCACCTGGCGGCCGAGCGCCGTCTTGGGCAGCATGCCGTAGACGGCTTTCTCGATCACGCGCTCGGGATGCTTGGCGATCATCGTCCCGTAGGGCGTGAATCGCTCGTGCCCCATATAGCCGGTGTGGCGGAAGTAGTTCTTCTGCTCGGCCTTGCGACCGGTGACCTTCACCTTTGACGCGTTGATCACGATGACGTTGTCACCGGTATCCATGTGCGGAGTGAAGATGGGCTTGTGTTTGCCACGAATCACTCGCGCGACTTCCGTAGCGAGACGGCCGAGGACCATCCCGTCGGCGTCGACGATGTACCACCGCTGCTCGATGTCGCGCGGGGTGGCGGAAAACGTTTTCATTGTGGTGCGGCGACCTGAAGTGGGTCCTGCGCCTCACCGGTGCGTCATGCAACCCGGGTCTCGGCAGCCATTGAAGGCATTTTTTGACAGACATGTAAGCTAGATAAGCACTTACGGGGTGTCAACGACGCGGCTCGAGCCCGGCTTCTGGCCTTCAGCGACCGTCGTCCGCGACGAACGCCAGCCAGTGCCCGTTGGGGCTGATCGCGAGCCTGCTGATGCGCGCGATTCCCCCTCCCGCGAGATCCGCGATGACGGACCACTGCCGATCGGAAGGTCCCGGCCGAAGCGCGAACACCTTCGAACGGCTCGCGGTGAGCGCCATGCCTTGGGGCGTCCACACGACGTACTCGGCGCCCGCCGGCAGGCTAGCGATACCGACCTGGATCTTGCGGCGGCCGCCGACCAGGTCGAGCTCGACACGGTTCAACGTGAAGGTGCTGTCGGCCGCGCGCTGCACGAACGACACCGATCGCGGGCCAGCAGCCGACAACGATCTTCCGATGTCGCGAGCGACGGTGTCCGCGCGTTCGGTGCCGAGCTCCACCACTTGTAGCGTCGCGGGCCGGCCCAGCTCGAACAGCGCGACGTGGCTCGAGTCCAGCCACGCGTGATACCCCACCGGTTTGATGGTCCGTAGCACGAGCCGCGGGTCGCTCCCGTCCATCGCGAAACTCCACAGCCGCTGGGTCGAGTCCGGCTCGACGCGCACCACCGAAAATCGGTTCGCGCCTGGGACGAGTGTCGCCGAATACTCGCTTTCCGTCGTCTTGGTGACCCGCGCGGTCTGGTGCGTCGCGATGTCGTACCGGTAAATGTCCGATTGGCCGTCGTCGCGCGTGGAGGTGTAAAACACCGCTCGCTCGTCGGCCATGAACGCCGGCTGATTATCGTAGCCTCGCCGATGGGTAATGTTGACCGGCGTCCCGATCGTCATCCCTGTCGCGCCGCGGGCGGAGACCGTGATCGGCGCGAGATACACGTCGCTTCCCGGCGCCTGGGCGACCACCGGCCCTGACCCCAACAGCATGAACATCGAGATGAATCGTGCCTGGCGCATCGTCATGACCGGCATCCGGAAAGGTTCATTCGAGCTCTATCAACAACGTACCCTTCTCCACCGCGGTGCCCGGGCTGACGGCGATCGACCGAACCTTTCCCGGCGCGGTGGCGCGAAGCTCGTTCTCCATTTTCATCGCTTCCATCACCACCAGCCCCTGCCCGGCTTGCACGGCGTCGCCGGCCTGCACGTTCACCCGCACAATCAGTCCCGGCATCGGCGCGGTGAGCGGCTTCGGGCCGGTCGGGCCTGCAGACTGGTCTGAAAGTTCGCGAATGGCGCGCGTCCGCTCGTCCAACGCTTCGACCTCGAACCGAAAGCCGCCGAGCCACAGCGTGTAGCTGCCGCGCCTGTCGCCGCGACGGACCACGACGCGGTGGACCGCGCTGCCAATCGTCACGGTCCGCACGGGCGTGCCATTCACGCCGCTGACTGACGCGGCAACGTCCTCGCCATCGACGTGCACACCGTCGGCATCGAGCACCACCACGTGCTCCTGACCGTCGATCCGGACGTAGTACTTCACGTCGCCCCCCCCTCCGGCACGAGCTCGCACACCGTCTCGACGTGCGCCGTCTGCGGGAACATGTCGAAGGCGCGGAGCGAGGAAATGCGAAAGCGCGGCATCCGCGCGAGGTCGCGCGCCAGCGTCGCAGGGTCGCAGCTGACGTATATCACGGCGCGCGGCGAACCGACGTAGGATTGCAGCGCGTCGCTCACCCGCTCGTGCAATCCCGTGCGCGGCGGATTGACCAGCACGACGTCCGCCGGCAGGAGATCGGCGACGGCATCCTCGACGCGCGCGGCGACGGCGCGCGATCCCGCCGGGAGCGCGGCCGCGCAATGCGCCGCCGCGTCGCGATCCGCTTCGATCGCCGTGACGCGCGCGCCGTCTCGCGCCAACGGAATGGCGGTCGCCCCCGACCCCGCGTAGGCATCGACCACGACCTTGGGCCGGTGCGCGCGTGCCCGCTCGAGGACGTACCGATGCAGCGCCGCGCCAGTCGCCTCGTTCACCTGCTCGAACGAGGCGCTCGCCGCGCTGCTCGCTCGCTGCGCGACGAGCATTCGCGGCCGATGAGCCGGCCTCCACCAGAGCGCCGTGGCCCCGGGGACGGCGGCAAAAAATGCGGTGCGGGCCGGCCACGCATTCCCGCCTTCCATCACGACGCTTGCCCCTTCGGAGAGCAAGCGTACCGAGGCGCGCAGCTCGTCGCCGGGCGGAAAGTGCGTCCGCGCCTCCATCACCTCTCGCCAGACGCTCAAGACACGTTCGTCGGTGATGGGACAGTCGGCGAGCTGAAAGAGGCCGGCCGGGTCGTCGTACGGTCTGAGGCCGATCGTCCACTCGCCGCCGCGCTTGCGGCGCATGGTCAGCGTGAGCTTGCGGCGATAGCGCCACTGTCGCTCGCTCGGGACGATCTCGGGATTCTCGACGGCGCGCTTGCCGATTCTCGTAAGTGCGTCACGGATGATTCCGCGCTTTGCCTCGAGCTGCGCGTCGTAGCGCAGGTGCTGGATCTGACATCCTCCGCAGCGATCGATGCGATAGTGATAGCACAACGGGTCAACGCGCTCGGGAGCCGGATCGAGCAGCTCGTCGACCACACCACGGGCGAACCGGCGTCGCAGGTCGAGCCGTACGCGCACGCGGTCGCCCGGCGCGGTGCGCGGCACGAACACGACGACGCCGTTCGCGCGTCCGATGCCGTCTCCGCCGGCGGCGATCGACTCGATCGTCATCTCGGCGACGGTCACCGCAGTCCCTCGAGCCGCGCCGTTCGCAACCACTCGCTCGTCGCGTCGGCCGTGGAGCGCTGGCTCGCCGTGCGAGCCGGTGCCCGTCGGTCCTCGTCGGCGATGAGCGCCGCGACGAGCGCCGCCGTCCGGACGGTGCTCGGCGGCGGCGGAGCATGCACGATGGAGTCCAGCCGACGCTCCAGCCATTGAATCTCGATCGCTCCGGCGCGAAAGTCGGCGTCCTCCATCAGGCGGAGGTGAAAATCGCGCGAAGACTCGACGCCTTCGATCGTCAGCTCGAGCAGCGCGCGGTGCATCCGCTCGATCGCCTGCTCGCGCGTGGGCGCGTGGACGATGAGCTTGGCCAGCATCGGGTCGTAGTACAGGCCGATCTCGCTGCCGACGTCGATGCCGCCGTCCCACCGCACGCCCGGCCCCGTGGGCACGTGGAGATACGAGATCGTGCCGGTCGACGGAAGAAAACCGTTCGCCGGATCTTCGCTCGTGATGCGACACTCGATCGCCCAGCCGCGCGGCACGATCTCGTGCTGCTTGAACGGCAGCGCCTCGCCGGCCGCGATGCGGATCTGCCATTGCACCAGGTCGATCCCCGTCACGAGCTCGGTGACCGGATGCTCGACCTGCAGCCGCGTGTTCATCTCGAGGAAATAGAAGCGGCCGTCGGGATCGAGCAGGAACTCGCAGGTGCCGGCGTTCACGTATCCGGCGGCGCACGCGGCGCGGACGGCCGTGTTTCCCATTGCGCGGCGCAGCTCGGGTGACAGCGCGACGCTTGGCGCCTCCTCGAGCATTTTCTGATGGCGGCGCTGCACCGAACACTCACGCTCGTTGAGCGAGAGCATCGTGCCGTGCTGGTCTCCCAGCACCTGGATCTCGACGTGGCGCGGGCCGGCGATGTACTTCTCCACGTACACGGCGTCGTCCCCAAAGGAATTCTTCGCCTCGCGCCGCGCTGCCTCGAGGGCGGCCGCCAGTTCCTTGGACTCGCGAACGACGCGCATGCCCTTGCCGCCCCCGCCCGCCGCGGCCTTGAGCAGAATCGGGTAGCCGAAGTCGTCCGCGATGCGGCGCGCCTCGTCCGCATCGCGCAGCGGCTCGACGGTGCCCGGCACCACGGGGACCTTGGCGCCGATGGCCAATTGCCGCGCCGCAGTCTTGCTTCCCATCGCCGCGATGGCTTCTGGCGGCGGACCGATGAACACGAGTCCCGCGTCGCGCACGGTCCGCGCGAACCACTCGCGCTCCGAGAGAAAGCCGTAACCGGGATGGATCGCTTCGGCGCCGAGTCGCTTCGCCGCGTCGATGATGCGGTCGCCGCGCAGGTAACTCTCCGACGCGGGCGACGCCCCGATGTGCACGGCTTCATCCGCCGCGCGCACGTGCGGCGCACGCGCATCGGCGTCGCTATAAACCGCGACCGACTTGATGCCCATCTCGCGGCACGCCCGAATCACGCGGAGGGCGATCTCGCCGCGATTGGCCACGAGAATCTTCGAGAACGGCACGGCGCGTCAGAGGGGAATGTTGCCGTGCTTCTTGGGCGGATTTCGATCGCGCTTGGTGCGCAGCGTCTCGAGCGCGTCGATCAGCCGTGGCCGAGTGTCGCGCGGATCGATGATGTCGTCGACGTACCCCCGGCTCGCCGCCACATACGGATTGGCGAACTTCGCCGTGTACTCGGCGACCCGAACGTCGGTCGCCACGGCGGGGTCGCTGCTTTCGTTGATCTCCTTGCGGAACAGAATCTCGACGGCGCCCTTGGGACCCATCACGGCGATCTCCGCCGTGGGCCACGCCACGTTGAAGTCGCCGCGGATGTGCTTGGACGACATCACGTCGTACGCGCCACCGTACGCCTTGCGCGTGATCACCGTGAGCTTGGGCACCGTGGCCTCGCAGTACGCGTACAGCAGCTTGGCGCCGTGCTTGATGATGCCGCCGTGCTCCTGCGTCGTGCCGGGCAAAAATCCTGGCACGTCCTCGAAGGTCACGAGCGGAATGTTGAACGCGTCGCAGAATCTGATGAAACGCGCCGCCTTGAGCGACGCGCTGATGTCGAGCACGCCCGCGAGCACGGCGGGTTGATTGGCCACGATGCCGACGCTCGATCCTCCCAGGTGCGCGAAGCCGCAGATGATGTTCTGCGCGTAGTCGGCCTGCACTTCGTAGAACGTGCCGTCGTCGATCACGCGACGAATGACGTCGTGCATGTCGTACGGCTTGTTCGGGCTGTCGGGTACCACGTCGAGCAACGCCTCGTCGCGCCGGTCGCGCGGGTCGGTTCCCTGCCCGCGCGGCGGTTCCTCGAGATTGTTCTGCGGGATGTAGCGGAACAGTTCACGGATCGCCTCCATGCAGGCGGGCTCCGAATCGTGTACGAAGTGCGCGACTCCGGACGTGCCGGCGTGCGTATCGGCGCCGCCGAGCCGCTCCATCGTCACGTCCTCGTGAGTCACCGTCTTCACGACGTTGGGACCCGTCACGAACATGTACGACGTGCCGCGCGTCATGTAGATGAAATCGGTGATCGCCGGCGAGTACACCGCGCCGCCGGCGCACGGCCCGAGCACCGCCGAGATCTGCGGCACGACGCCCGATGCGAGCGTGTTGCGCAAGAAGATGTCGGCGTAGCCGCCGAGCGACACGACGCCTTCCTGGATGCGCGCCCCGCCCGAGTCGTTGAGCCCGATCACGGGCGCGCCGTTGCGCATGGCGAGATCCATGATCTTGCAGATCTTCTCGGCGAACGTCTCGGAAAGCGAACCGCCGAACACGGTGAAGTCCTGCGAGAACACGTACACGAGCCGGCCATCGATCCGGCCGTAGCCCGTCACGACGCCGTCGCCGTAGTACTTCTCTTCGTCGAGCCCGAAGTCGTGCGAGCGATGCACGACGAAGCGGTCGAACTCGACGAACGATCCTTCGTCGAGCAGCAGATCGAGCCGCTCACGCGCCGAGAGCTTGCCTTTGGCATGCTGCGCCTTGATGCGCCGCTCGCCTCCGCCCTGCTCCGACTCCGTGATCCGGCGCTCGAGCAGCTCGAGCTTGTCACGCATTGTCATAGGCGTGGAAGGTATTG
>DATISA010000001.1:0-5083 GCA_035469245.1 Gemmatimonadaceae bacterium | reverse complement strand
GCCGGGGACGACGGAATAGGACTCTTTTGCCAAGCCACCCTCGAACGTCCCGATGCGCTGGAGGACGAACGTGCCCGGCTTGCCAGCGATTCGACCGACGATTCGCTCGAGGCCTACGAAAGAAGCCGAACCGTCGCCGCGGTACATCATCAAGTATTCGACTTGGCCCTCGCCCTCAAGCTCTCCCGTGAACGTCTTGCTGACGGTCGCCCGAGTGAGCCGCGGTTGGTCCTGGCCTTCACTGTACGCCTTCTCGTCCCAGCTCTTGATGGCGAACCGTGCGTTCGCAGTCCCTTTCATGAGTCCTCGTATGACATACGGAGAACGTGTTCCATCGACGCGCCTGGTGGACCCGGCTTCACGACAAGTTCGGGCGGTAGAACACGGCTGACGGCAGCATAGACTTCTTTGATCTGTCTGTCCACTTCCGTCTCGGGCTGCTCGAGATGCTCGAGCTCGGAGGCTCGATATTCGTCGCCTCGCCGAAGCTCGACGACGTACGTGAAATCGGTGGACCGTGTTCCGGTGTGTTTGACGCGGCCCGGTAACTGCAGCACGCCAGCACGAACCGCCGCCGTCCAGGCGCGATCGATCACCGAGTCCGGCACGGCGAGCGCGTCGACCGCGAGCGTGTCGGCGGTGATGATGCGCATGCCGGCGGCGACGTCGCCGAGCGGAGTGTCGCATTGGCGGCGTGTCTCCGCGACGTAGCGCCGCATGGTCGCCGCCGAGGCGGTATCGCCAACCGCGATCGGGATCTGAATCGCGCATCGCCTGACGCGCGCGAGGAACGCTGACCAACGACCTCCAGCCCGCCGGAGAACGACGCCTTGTGTCATTCCGAAGCCGTATCCGCCCCAGACGCGAAGCTCGACATAGTCGGAGCCCGTTCGCAACTCGCGCAGGTCGCCGAGGGTCGAGGCGCGCGACCAGTCTCGCGTGATGCTCAGGAGCGAAGGCTCCGGCGGCACGCTCACAACTCGCGCTTGAGCCAGCGCGGTTTGTGAAAACAGGACGGCGAGAGCGACAGCGAATTGGACGCGACCTGTCATGCGAGCACGCGTACCTATCACCGAGCCAGCGGGCTCGGTCGCAGCTGAAAGTGGAGCACCTTGCTCGTCGTGCCCTTGCCAGTCTCCATATGGAAGGGAGCGCGTGTGCTGACCGTCGCCCACAACCCGCGCCCCTTCCATCCCGCCTTCGCGTCGTCGATGCGTCCGTCCATCCACTTGGTGTAGAAGCCGGTCGGATACGGCACGCGCAGGATCACCCACTGGCCATCCTTGAGCGCGAGCAGTCCCTCCGACGCATTGCCGGTGTTGATCGGCGTGTTCTTGCCGAGCCCCAGCACGTCCTGCTGGTCCACCCACGTGTAGTAGCTCGCCTCGGCGCTGCCCGACTCCTTTACGTTCGCGAGTTGGGGCAACGGCTCGGGGTAGAGCGTCCAGCCTTCCGGACAATGCTGGCCCGTGGCCGTGGGGCCGTTGAGCGGACCCTTGCACTTGCGACGGTCGAAGCTGGCCATGTGCCCGCTGGCCAGCGCGACCCACGCGACGCCGTTGCGGTCGATGTCCATGCCGCGCGGCGAGTAGCCGCGCTTGGAAGGATCGGAGCTGTCGAATGGAGGTTGATAATACTCTACTAATGCCGTCTCGGGCGGGTGACTGCCCGGCACGAGCCGCAGAACACCGCCGGGATAGCCGAGGGCGGATCCCCAGATCGAGCCGTCGGGTGCCGGCGCGACCGCGTAGAAGCCGGCGTTGATGCGGTGATCCCTGGCTGGATCGATCGGCTGATTGGGCTCGGTATAGTCGCCGCGCTTGCCGTCGCCGTTCGTGTCGAGGATGAGCGCGGTCCATCCCTGCGCCTCTTCTTCGTCGCCAGTCTTGTCGAACACCTTCGTGTCGAACCAGCCGATGACCGGACCGCCGCCGCTCGTCCACAACGTCCGATTCGAATCCTCGGCGAACATAAGATGATGAGTGCCGAAGCAGGTGCTGATGTGGGTGAGCTTCTTCGTCTTCGGATCGTACATCGCCAGCTGCCGGCCGGAGCGATTGATCGGGAAGAGCCTGGCCGACGGATGGGTCGATCCCGCCTTGCAGAAGGCCGGATTGTCGGGCGGACGCACAGCGGAGGTGATCCAGATGCGGCCCTTCTCGTCCATCATCGGATTGTGAACATTGTTCTTGCTCGTCCAGATCGCCTCGTCACCCCAGTACACGGACGGCGCGCCGCGGTTTGGACCCGTGGCCGGCTCCGTCGCGGGATCGCGCACGGTGAGCGGGACGCGGCTCACGGTGTTGTGCAGCGGATCGAGCACGGGCAAATAGTCCGAGCTCAGTTCGGTCGCGCCGTAGATCAAGCCATTCGCATTCAACGTGGGATTGCGCCGATCGGTCGACACGAGATCGTGCAGGTATGTCCTGGGATCGGCCCAGTCCCACTCGGTGATCACGATGTTGCGCTCGATTCCCCGCGGACGGCGGGGCGCCGTCGCCGGCACCTCGCCGGCCGCGATGCGGTCGGTCCATTCGGCGAACAGCTGGAACGCGCGAGTGTGGCCGAGGTTGTTGTCGACGGTCGAGAGCATCTGCGCGCCCGCCTGACCGGACTGCACGCGCCGCTCCCACGCGGCGACACTCGTGCCCAATTTGCGGTATTCCTCGGGGATGATGCGCGTGCCGCGCGTGCCGAGCTGGTGGCAGGCCGTGCAGCCGCCGGATTTGATGGTGCGAATCCAGTCGTCCTGCGACTTGACGTTGGGCGAGATGCCGTTGCCCGACGGTCCGGTCCCTGGAAATTCGCTCTTGTCCGGCACACGGAGCATCGACAGCCAGTAGCCGGCGGGATAATAGGCCGCAGCGGCGCGCGCGTTCGGGGCGGGCGTCGCTTTCAGGTCGAGCGTCTTGCCCCCGGTTGATTTAGACTTTGGTGAATCGACCAGGCCGTAGCCGCGAACCCACACATCGTATGTGGCGTTCGGGAGATCGGGGATGAGATAGCGGCCCTGGTCGTCAGTGACGACGATCCGGACGAGCCTGGTGGGCAGCTCGTTGGTTTCTGCGATCACCCATACGCCCGCTTCCGGGCCGCGCGGTCCGGTGACGACGCCGCCGATCTCATTCGGTCCGACTTGGGATTGTTGTGCGCGCCGCGGCTGCGAGACGGCGAGCAGTGTCGCGAGAGCGACCGACAGTGCACCGATGCGACCGATGTCCGTTCTCGTCATTGGGATCATCCCCGTTCGGTGGGGGGAAAGATGCGCGGCTAATGTACCGTTGGAGCCGGGAGCCAGCCATCCCGCGGCACGGCCGCCGCGAGCGCGATCGACGCATGATCGCTGATGCGCACCGCGTGCAATCGAGCGCATTTCTTGACGACCGTTGCAGCCCTCGTATTGTTCTCGAGCCACCTCCGCTCGACCGACAGTTCACACGGGCGCCCTTGACCTCGTCGCACCAAAGACGATCTCTCACCATGGCATTCGAGCTCAGCGATCTCCCGCGCGCACTCGCGCTGTGCCTGTTGACGACGGCCGCCGGTCGTGCCGGCGCGCAGAACCCCGACACCGCGCAGTTCAAGTGCGACGGCCGAGTGATCACGGCGATCGACATCGAACCGCATCCGCCGGCGATGATTGGACGCGAGCCATCCGGAATTCGCCGCGCCGTCCAGCACTTCGTCTTTCAGTCAGCCACTACGCGGCCGTGGGCCGTCCGGCCGTTCGTGCTCGCGCATCCGGGCCAGCGCTGCTCGGACAGGAATCTGTCCGAGCTGGCGCGCGTCGTTCGCGCGCAGCCGTACATCGCGACGGCGGTGGTTCGCGCCGTTTCCGACACCGGCAACGGCGTTCGGCTGGTCGTCGAGACGACCGACGACGTGCCGCTCATCATCGGCGGTGGCTTCACGAGCGATGGGATCACGAACGTCAAATATGGAAACACCAACATTGGCGGCACGGGGTTCCTGGCGTCGGGCCAGTGGCGGCAGGGCCGTGCGTACCGTGACGGCCTGACGCTGACGCTGCGACAGTTCGGCCTCCTCAATCAGCCAGTGATCGCGACGCTCGACGCGCAGCGAGATCTCCTTGGCGGCCACTTCACAGTCGGCGTGACCCGGCCGTTCCTGAGCGATCTCGAGCACATCGCGTGGTACGCCGGCGGCACGCACGACAACGCCTATCGCTCGTTCGTGCGCAAGTCCGGCCCGACGTTGCGGCTGCCGGTGGCGCGCGACGTCTGGTCGACCGGCTCGGTAGCGCGCTTCGGCTGGCGCGGCGCGGGCGTCATGGTCGGCCCGATCGCGACGTACGAAAAGACGCGACCAGCTACCGAAGGATTGATCGCGTCCGACAGCGGGGTGGTTCCGGCAGACACCAACGCATTGGAGAATCGGTATACGCCCTACCGGACCTTTCGCGCCGGCCTGGCCGGCGGGATGCGCTGGTTGAGCTATGCGCACGTGCAGGGCTTCGACGCGTTGATTGGCGAACAGGACATCGCGCGCGGCTTTCAGGTTGCGGCCACCGTGGAACGCGGCCTTGGCGTCGCGAAGGCGACGGACCGCTCCTCGCTCGTCTCGCTCGATCTCTACGGAGGCGGTGGTTCGCCGCACTCGTTCTTTGCTACCCGGTGGCGAGGCGAAGAGCTCCCGTCCGGCGCCGGCGGCTCGTGGAGCGCGGGCGTGCTGAGCGGGCGCTCCGCGTGGTACGTGCGGACCTCGCAGCACAGCACGTTCGAGGCAAGCGCCGAGTATTCGGGAGGCTGGCGTGAACGGCTGCCGCTTCAGCTCTCGCTTGGGAACTCGATCAGCGGCATTCGCGGTTACAATGGCGCCGCGATCGCCGGCGGCCGGCGTGCCGTGATTCGCCTCGAGGAGCGCCAGGCCACGCTGTCGACCGGCCGCTTCGCGCAGTTGGGCACGGCGTACTTCATGGACGTCGGCAAGACCTGGTCGGGTGACGTGCCGTTTGGTCAAACGACGGTGGCGCGGGCGAGCCTCGGCGTCGGACTGCTCGCCGCGGTGCCGCCCAAGTCGCGCCAGACGCTGCGCGCCGATCTCGCGGTGCCGGTCACCGGAG